>NZ_AP028990.1:32500-422500 GCF_037076485.1 Agarivorans sp. OAG1 | reverse complement strand
TCGCAATTTTGTTAAAAAATTGCTTTCCATTATTCTGAATACATTGAGCATTGAATTTATTATGAAAAATTCCAGTTTATCTGTTGTCATACTTATAGCGGTAGCAGTTGCTGCCTATTTTGTGGCTGCCGCAGTCGCTCCACTACAGCCTTTATATCTATCTATAGCAGTAATTGTTGGCGGCGCCATCGTATTGTTAAGTTCTAACGGTGCTACTAGCGACGAACAACCAGCAAGTTCATCAACGAATGAATCATCCGACGGTGTGGAAACACAAACCCTATACGTTGGTAACCTACCCTATCGTGCAAACGAGTCAGCTATTCGCAAATTATTCTCAGATTACGGCCAAGTAGTATCAGTACGTTTATTGAAAGATAAGCAAACCGGTAAACGTCGCGGCTTTGGTTTTGTAGAAATGGCGGCTAAAGATGCACCAAAAGCTGTTGAAGCCCTAAACGAACAAGAGTTTCAACAACGTACTTTAAAGGTTCGTGAAGCGAATGAGCGTAAAGAAGCCTAAGTAAATAGTTGCAAGCTACTTAGTTGATAAGCTTGTAGCTGTTTTAACAACGAAGAATTAGCGGGATGCATAGTGCAGTAAGCATGAGCTTCCGCTTTTTTTTGGCTTGGATTCAAGGCTTCATTAGTTGATAGCAAACTGTGTACACGATTGGCTATCGCTGCGCCAGAATCAACTAAACATACTCGCTCACCCAATACTTGCTGGATTTCATCCTTTAATAAGGGGAAATGGGTGCAACCTAATACCACGCAATCTAGATCATCAAACGATAACCACGACGCTAACGCCTGCTTTACATCTTCAAGCGCTATAGATTCGCCAGCTAGTTTTTGTTCTGCCAATTGCACTAATAATGTAGAACCGAGTAACTCAACGCGACAATCTTTAGCAAAGTCTACGATAAGTTGTTCAGTATAACTGCGCTCTACGGTACCAGGAGTCGCCAATACACCAAAGTGGCGAGTGATGCTTTTGTTCGCAGCAGATTTTATCGCCGGCACAACGCCAACTATTGGTATGGAGAGAGTTTCGCGCAAAGAAGGAAGGGATAAGGTACTGGCAGAATTACACGCCACAACCACCAGATCGGGGTTAAACTTATTTACTGCCTTAGTAAGCAGTTCGACCACACGGGTAATCAGTTGTTGGTCGTCTAACTCCCCATAGGGAAAATAAAGGTTATCGAATAAGTAGCTGTATTGCATAGTAGGGTTTCGCTGCTGCAGTTGCTCTAAAACAGATAAACCACCCACACCAGAATCAAAAACAAGAACGTGCATTACTCTACCAATAAGCCTTTAAAATAATTCAGCCCTAGTTTAACCAAAGCTAGGGCTGAGAGCTATGTTAAAGCGTAAACCTTAAAACTGGTAACTTGCGCCCAACTCAAAGGTACGACCTTGTGCTTGGTAGTCGTTTACAGTTGAATACTGCTTATCAAATACATTTCGTAGTTTCGCATCAACACGTAACCCGCTAGCAAACTTATAGTTAGCACTTAAATCCCAAATGGAATGGCTATCAATGGTTGTAGTATTTGCTGCATCTTCATACGAATCTCCGCGCCATAGAAAATCGACGACAACTTGCAGGCTCTGCCAATACATATCAGCTTTATACTTAACTTGCTCCTCTGGGCGGCGAATCAAGTTTTTATCGGTACTGCGATCCTTTGGATCTAAAAATTCTACAATTAACCTATGGTTTACCCAAGCTGTAGAAAATTCACCTTGGAACTCGATACCCTGAATGCGCGCATCACTTACATTGTCTGGTGTCCATAATGGCCATGTATCAGGCGTTCCTGAGTAGTCGTTATCACAACGTGCTACACAACCCCAAGCAATAAGATTATCCACGTCATTACGAAATACATTAAGCTGCCATTGGCTTTGCAGTAAATTAAGCTCTAAGCCCAACTCACTATTAGTTGACGTTTCTGCTTTTAAACTAGGGTTTTCACTACCTGGGTAGTAAAGATCGTTAAAAGTTGGAGCTCTGAAGGCGGTGCCATGCAATGCATTAAAACGCATTGACGGTTGGAACTGCCAAGCCCAACCTAGGTTATAGGTAGTGTGGTCACCGTAATGTTCGTTATCATCATAACGTAAGCTACCTTCGAGAGTATGCTGGTCGTAGTCTGCTCGCGTACCAATATGGGCAGCTTTGTTATCTCGGCTTTCTTGTTGATAAATCAAGCTTGTACCAGAAATATCATCTTTTTGATAATCAAGCCCGCCTTGCAATAACCATTGCTGGTTAAGTTGGTAGCCTAATAGCCAGTTCGCAGCAACTCGTTCTGTAGAATAGCGCTGGGGATCAACAAAATTATCGGCTGGAGCTGTATCCGATTGGTCTTGTTGGGAGTTTAATGCGAACTCACTATTAATTCGGTCTTGAGCATAATTAACACTAGCACCGTAAACGGTCTGCTTGTGCTTGGTTAAAGCTTTACCACCTTGAATAAATTCGGACTCGCTATCATTTAGGAGTAAGAATACTCGCCCACGCCAAGCTTGGTTGAATTCATGATCCAAGCTTAACAATCCTCCAAAGGTATCGTAGCCATAGTCTTCGTCTAAGTTATCTTGTGGACGAATATCATAACCATTGCTCTTATCTTTGCTAAATATCACATTGTATTGAGTAGCATCATCTAATTGTCCGCTTGCACGAGCGGCAAGCTTAGCAGTCTCTTGAGTACCAACTGCAGCTTTCAAGCCGTGATACTCGCTGCCAAAACTAGGACGAGTGATAATGTTGATTACCCCACCTACGGCATCGGCGCCGTAAATCGAAGCTCTCGCACCACGTAAAATCTCAATACGCTCAACAAATTCTAAGGGGAGTAACGACAACTGCGCGCCACCATTTGTAGCAGTATTGATTCGCACGCCATCGATAAGAAACAAAGATTGTGCTGAGCTGGTACCACGAATAAACACACTTTCGGTATGCCCTTTACCGCCATTACGGGTAACGCTAATACCCACTTGCTGGCTTAGCACATCAATAATGTCTTGAGCGCCGCTGCTTTCAATTTCGCTACGGCTAACCACAGTAAGTGGCGCAATAACACTGGCTTCAGTTTGTTCCATGCGGTTGGCGGTAACAACCATAGTAGCTGGCTGTTCTGTTTGGGGCGCTTGCTGGGTTTCTTGGGCATAGCCAAAAGCTGGCGCTACTGCGGCCAGTAATATGAACTTCTTCATCGATGTAATCCTAATCGTCGCGTAGTACTTTGCTGTTATAAGCATGTGCGATGTGGCAGGTATTCGGACTTAGAGGCGTATTACTTGTACTACGGCTGCGACTTCCCGTTTGGCGATACAAACAGTGTCTGGAGTTCCTTGGAAAAGGCCAATCCTTGAGCTTTCGTTCCTCATTACCGCTGCGCGTCAGTTCCGGATTTTCACCAGATTCCCTATTAAGCTTGAGTATTAAATACACAAGCACCACAGCGGGCGAGATTATAAGCGAGGCTTAATGTGATTGATAGCACAAAAAGCCGCGCTTTTACCCAACTTGAAATTAACTAATGTTGTCGGCTGCGTTATTCGCAGTAGCAGGTGTGTTGTTAAACATCGCCAAAGCTTCAGCCATGCGGTCGGCAAAACCTTTAAAGCGTTCTACATCTGCTTGTTTGTTTTCTTCGTCGCTAGGACTAGAAATAGGCAGTATTCCAGCCAATAGCGTTTCGGTGGCAGATTCAGGTTGAGCAAACAAAGCACTCACTTTGGCTTGAATATCTTGCCAAGAGCTCAAAAACTCACTTAAGTCTGGCACCAGCTCAGAACCACCAGAGGATTTATCATTAGCTTGTTGATAGGCTTGCGTAACCGCTACGCTTTGTTGCTGCTGAAAGTTAACCGCAAAGCCAACTAGTTGCTGTTCGTCGAAACCAATATTAAGCGCTTGATCAAAGGCTTTATCTAAATCGCCCGAGAAAAACTGCTGGCCAACCTCATCAACTTGTTTAATCAAATCTGCAATTGCCGCCAATTCATCATCATTAAGGTCTCCCTCAACCGAGAAGCTAAATTGTTGCTGCGAGGCAAAAGAGGCTTGGATTGAAGAACGCCCTTCACTATAACTGGCGGCTAACTGCGAGCCATAACTAATAGTGACCTTATCGCCTTCTGCTGTTTCTAACTCCATAGTGGCGGATTGCGAACTAGACATTGCCAGTTGGCTATAAAGAGGAGCAGATTGAATTTCGTAATCACCTTCTTCAATCTTTTCTAAACCTTCTTGAATCAGGTCATAACTCTTATCGATGCCTTTTTCTAACTCTTCATTAAGAATACCCGCATCACTAAGTTCCTCACGGGCACCTTCAAAACCCATATCTACCCCTTTACGGGCTTGGGCCATCATTTCGGCTAGCTTATCTTCCGACATCCCCGACTGTTTAGCGCTGTGCAGGGAACTGGCAACAAAATTAAGCACGTTTCGAGCGACTTCTTCAGCATCAAACACGCTCACTTGCTGGGGTTTAGGGAGGCTTACTCCACCCGTTGCCATAGATAAGGTATGTTTTTCAACAGAACTCAATAACACATGGCTAGCTACCGCACCTTGCTGGTTTAAGCTTGCCTTGTCATCTGCCAAGTTATTGCGTTTCTCAATCGCCGGTGCCGACTGCTGCAACAAGCGCTCGGCATACTGTTGTACGGGGGTTTTGCCCACGCCATTCAGTTCGTTCATAAAGCCTCCACGGATTTACCCTAGTCACAGCTTATCGGCGACCAAAATTAAAACTTTAGAAATATTATCACTATTATTGTAGATAAACTGGACAAGCAAGCCACGCACCTTTAAATTGCGCTGCTTGCTAGAACAGAGGAACGGCCATGAGCGCTATTGCATACTACCCAGAACAGTACCAACAACTATTGGCCGACAAAGTGGCAAAACGCTTAGAGCAGTTTGCCGAATTTTCGCCTGCTCAACCGAGTGTATTTGCATCACCGACGAATCATTACCGAATGCGCGCTGAGTTTAGGGTGTGGCACGAAGGTGACGATCTCTTCTACATCATGTTTGATCAGCAAACCAAACAAAAATTTAGAGTAGACAGCTTTCCTCCGGCTAGCGAAATCATTAACCAGCTTATGCCAATTTTAGTTGAGCAGCTAAAACCAAACCCGCTGCTACGCCACAAACTGTTTCAAGTGGATTTTTTATCTACTTTAAGTGGCGAAGTGATAGTAAGCATGCTCTACCACAAGCCTATCGACGAGGCATGGCGTGTAGAAGCCGAAAAACTAAAAGCTGAGCTAAGCAAGCAATTTTCCATTCAGCTAATTGGTCGCTCACGTAAACAAAAAATGTGTTTAGACCAAGATAGAGTAGACGAAGTACTTACTGTTAATGGTGAAAAACTTATTTACCAGCAAATAGAAAACAGCTTCACTCAACCTAACGCAATAGTAAATCAACACATGTTGGAATGGGCGCAAAGCGCCACCAGCGATAGCCAAGGTGATTTGCTAGAACTATATTGTGGCAATGGTAACTTCTCATTAGCCTTAGCCAAAAACTTCAATCGCGTGTTAGCCACCGAAATCGCCAAACCCTCGGTTGAAGCAGCGCAATACAACATTAAACATAACAACATCGACAACGTAAAAATCATTCGTTTGTCGGCAGAAGAATTTACTCAAGCGATGTTAGGTGAGCGCGAGTTCCGCCGCCTAAAAGAAGCCGATGTTGATTTAAGCACTTATCAATGCGATACCATTTTGGTTGACCCACCACGAGCGGGTTTAGATGATGCAACCTTAGGCATGGTGCAAGGCTACGACAACATTGTTTATATCTCGTGTAACCCTAATACACTTTACGACAATCTAAGTGAGTTAAGCCGTACCCACAAAATTAGCCATTGGGCGCTGTTTGACCAGTTTCCCTATACCGACCACATCGAAGTAGGCATGTACCTGCAGCGTCGCTAGCACAAGTATTCACCTGCAACTTAAAGCCGCGTTAATTGACGCGGCTTTTTACTATTTGAAATAGTGCTCTGCTAAGCACGGTCTCCCTTTATGGCTTACTCAGCATCTAGGGAAGATTATGAAACAGACTATATTTGCCACCACTTGCTTGATACTCAGTTTAAGCAGCTTTGCCAATGAGCCGGTAAGCACCGGCTTTTGGAGCGACAAAGCTATAGGCGGAATTGACATCACCAGTTACCAACTTGCTCAAGAACAAGCCAATCGCAACATTCAGCAGGGCAATAAAAAATATATAGTGAGATGGAAAGAGGCAAACTGGCAGTTTGCCAGTCAACAAAGCGCCGACAAATTTGCGGTTAGTCCCGAGACCTACCTAGCTAAATACAACGGATTTTGTGCCAATGCACTGTCTTTAGGCGAGGGCTTAATAGCAACCGATGGCCAAGTGTGGGAATTTTTTGATAACCAACTGCATCTATTTTTTGCAGAAAAAGGTCGCCAACGCTGGTTAAAAGGAGATTGGAAAGCCTACCAAAAACAGGCCGATTTAGCATGGCAGCAGGCTTTACAATAACTTAAAAATTCAAACCTTAGCGTTTAAAGCCACCTAACTTAAACATCAACCATAAGCCAATAAACAAACAGATGATTAGCAATACTAAGTTGCTACCGATGTCGGGGAACTGAGCACGCAGCATGGCCGAATAACCCAGCGCGCCCAGCAGAAAGGCGGCGACACTCATTAGAGGTGAGTCTTCACTTAAGTCTTTCTCAGTATATAAGTGGTACAGCTGCATAATAGCCAGTACAAAGGCAATGATTGGAAACACCGAAAACTTTAACTCAGGCACCGTAAACAAGGCCAAGCTGGCGTTACCACATAAGCCAGCAATAAAAGCTAGCAATAGCAGCGATTTTCTTACCTTCATATTCACCTCTTAACTTAAGGCTTCCGAGCGATTATAGAGTGCCGCTCCCTTGGCAACAATGCGTAACTGTTTAATGGTTTTATCGGCCAACAATTGGCGATCAAACTCGGCTAAATCTAAAGCAGATGCTCCAGCATTAAAAACAATGATCACCATTGCCTCGGCTTGCATTTGCGCATCCTCTCGTGGGCAGCGATATTGCAGCTCTAAATAGTCGGTAAGCTCGGCAATAAAATGGGCGATCTCCCGCGCCACAGCAGCCCTAAAAGCCGGAGATGTCCCAGAACGCTCACGCAACAACAAACGAAACACATTAGGATTGTTATAAACAAACTCCATAAAGGTTTCTACCGAGGTGCCAATAACACTGCCACCACTGGCAATAATGCGCTGGCGCGCTTGGCGCATAAGCTGGCGTAAGGTTAATCCACCTTCATCTACTAAGGTTAGTCCCAGTTCTTCCATATCGGAAAAGTGACGATAAAAAGAAGTGGGTGCAATACCCGCTTCTCTAGCCACTTCCCTCAAACTTAAGCTCGACAAACCACGTTCAGCACTTAGCTGACTAAACGCAGCATCAATAATTGCTCTACGTGTTTTCTCTTTTTGCTGGGCCCTAACGCCACTCATAAACCTGCCACTTTCTTTCTATTTATAGGGCTATCATACCGTGAGTAGTAAAAAACCCAAATCGAACAATGCAAATCCTCACAAACCAAGTTTTTAACCATGAATCGTTTCTTGAACAGAATAATCAAAATGAAAACCATTTCATAAAAAAACAATATTCTCAATTAAACGAAAGATGCGAGCTGGGTCAATTTTCCATCAATCTGAAAACGCTATCAAGTATCTAGTCTACAGACGCTGTGATTAACTGAGCTCATATAAGTTGTATTTAGCAAGGATGAATAATGAATTGGTCCAAGAGCGCCATCTCAATGGCAGTAGTATTTGGTTTAAGTGCTTGTGGCGGTGGCGGCGGTGATAGCGGCGGCAACGGCGGCGATGGCGGAACACCTGATTATGAATACCAAGCTTATGCTTGTGATGCTGAAATTTATGAAAAAGCAAAAGAACTTCGCATCTATCAAGTAATGACCGAAGCGTTTATCGATGGTGATTCAAACCACGACTACAACGACGGTTACGGTACTAGCCACCATAAAGGCGATCTGCAAGGTATTATCGACTCGCTTGACTACATCCAGAGCTTAGGCATGAATGCCGTTTGGATGACGCCTATCTTTGACTCAGAAGGCGATAGCAAGCTAGATGCTACCGGTTACTTTACCCGTAACTACTTCGCCATCGATCCTAACTTTGGCACCATAGAGCAAGCGCGCACATTAGTAAATGAAGCACATGCGCGTGGCATGTACGTAATCTTTGATGGCGTATTTGGTCACCATAAAGGCAATGTAACACCTTCTCCAAATGGCTTAACGCCTTCAGGCTCTGATAACCCTGTTAGCTACCCAGGTACCGATAACGATACCCTTGAGTTTTATAAAGAAGTTGCTAGCTACTGGGTAACAGAACTGGGTATCGATGGCTGGCGTTTAGACCAAGCGTACCAAGTGCCTGTTGGTGCATGGGGCGAAATTCGTAAAGCGGTTGAAGATGCATCTAAAGCAACCACCTACACCATGAATGGTGAAACTGTTAATCCATTAGCGTACATGGTGGCAGAAATTTGGGATGGCGGCGGCAGTCAAATTCGTGATGACGGCTACGGACCAGAAACAGCACCAGGTTTGTGTTCGGCCTTTGATTTCCCAATGCGATATAGCATCACTCAAACTTACGCTGTAGAAGAAAGCGGCAATGGTGGTCGTGATGCAACTAACTTAAACGCGGCATTTAACGCTCAGATTGCTAATCCTTCTCACGCAGTGCCAAATGGTTTTATTGGTAATCATGATTTATTGCGTTTTGGTGATTTATTGCAACGCGGCGATATCGCTGAGCCAAGTGATCAAGAATACTGGGATCGTCACAAAGCAGCTTATGCATTCCTAAGTGCTTATTCTGGACCAATTACCCTTTACTACGGTGAAGAAATTGGCGATGAAGTACCAGATTTTGCCGACCAAGTTAGCAATACAACCTGTGCAGATTTAGGTTTGTGTGATGACCACGTGGCTCGCAACAGCGGTCAAGTTGAAGGCCTAGCCAGTGAGCAAGGTGGCAGTGTATTTAATGCCAACGCCAATCAGGCTGATTTACGTGATTACATTAGCTCTTTGATGACCTTACGAGCAGCAAACCCTGCGCTTTATAAAGGTGAGCGAGTTGCCATTAATCATGATGATGCGGCTAATGTTTTCTTTGACCACAAACAGTTCGAAGACAACACCATTTTGTTCCTGAACAATACTAGCGGCAACAGTTACACCATTACGGTAACCGGTGATGATGTTGGTAGTGACGGTCAATTACGCAACATGCTAAATAACGAGACCATCGATATTGCTTCTGGTGGTTATACCATCGATATTGATGGCTTCGAATCACTATTCCTTGAAGTGATGTCTGCTACCGCCGATGGCCCACAACAAGGGAACGGTGGAAGTTTGGTAGGAACTGGCCCCTTGGCAGATTGTAATGCCCCTGATGTTGCAGGAAACGGTCCACTGGATAAAGAAATGTGGATCCGTGGTAACTATAGTGGTGGCGACGGGTTCATGGCCACGCCAGATAGCCATAAGTTCACTTACAAAGGCGACAATATTTACCAAGTGGTGGTAAACGAAACAGCGACCACTTCGTTTGGCTTTAAGTTTGCTGCATCAGATTGGAGCTCAGAATTTGCTTCATCTACCGGAGTGGCTGTAATTGCAACGGAACAAGCAATGTCTATTGCAGCCGGTGAAGGTACAGAATCAAGTGTAGTTATCCCTGAAGCAGGTGAATACGTATATAGCTTTGAAATCAATGATGCCTTAACCGGCGGAACAATGATGATTAGCAAGTGTGAGTAAAAATTGAGAGGTGGCTTCACGCCATCTTTTCTTGTGCGGAAGGTTTTCTAGCAACCCTTAAAACTAGAGTGAAGGTAGCAACCTTCAAGCGTTTGTAAACACCCTTAATATCCTATTTGGCCTCTTAGTTTAAGAGGCCTTTTTTTATCCAACATCAGCTTATTTAAGGCTTTTGCAAAGGCTAACTAAATCAGCTTGAATAGCCCCTGCAGTCACTTCTCTGCCCGCGCCTGGCCCTTGAATCACCAAAGGGTTTTGCTTGTACCATAAGCTCTCAATGGCAAACACATTGTCACAAGGTTTAAGGTTAGCAAAAGGATGAAGTGCATCAATTGCTGATAAGCCAACTTCAGCCTCTCCCTTTTGATTCACTTTGGCTAGAAAACGAATCACTTTGCCCTGGCGCTTAGCGTCATTAAAGGCTTCTAGCATGCTTTGGTCTAACTCGCTCATCGAGTCTAAAAACTGCTCTACAGTTAAGGCAGCTAAATGCTCTGGCACTAACGAGCTAAGCGCAATATCGGCTAGCTCCAACTGTAAACCCGCCTCTCTAGCTAAAATAAGCAACTTGCGCTGCACATCTTTACCAGAAAGATCCTCGCGAGGATCTGGCTCTGTTAAACCTTGATTTAAGGCATCGGCGAGCAATTCAGAAAAGGCTACTGTTCCGTCGTACTGCTGGAACAACCAACTCAAAGTGCCAGAAAATATTCCTGAGATGGTATGAATCTCATCGCCAGAGTCGCGCAAACTTTGAATACTTTTTTGCACTGGCAAGCCCGCCCCTACCGTGGCGTTACTTAACCATTGCGCACCATGGTCACTAAAGGCCTGCTGCAAGGCTGAATAATTAGCTTGCTCACTTGCACCAGCATGCTTGTTAGCGGTAATAAGGTGGAAACCATGTCGAGCAAACTCACCATAATAAGCACTTAATGCCTCACTGGCGGTAATGTCTAACACAGCAAGCTCGTCATATGGATGACGTTTTAACTTATCAAATATCTCTGGCCAAATAAGTGCAGTATCTGCCTCACTGCTGTTTAGCTGCTCAAGCGCTAAGCCAGTAAAATCTAAATGGCCAGCTTTACTAGAAAACACCCCCGCCAAACACAACTCAATTTGATGTTGCTGCTCCAGCTTAGCCTGTTGCTGGCTAAACAACTCAAGCCACTGGCTACCGATGTTGCCTTTACCAAATACCACCAAACCCAACTTGGTTTTTTGCTTGAATAAGTGGCTATGCAAGTCTTTTAATAGCGGCTCTAAGGTGATTTTTCTCACCACCGCACACAAGCTCAACTTATCGGCACTAGAGTGAATAAACTCTAGTGGCTGCTCAGCCAGATGCTGAAAAAACTGGTAACACTGCTGTGGGTTATCACACACGCCCGCGCCCACTAGGGCCACCAAACTGTAACCTTCGCTACGCTCAATTTTTTGGATATGAAATTGGCTCGCCAGTTGGTCTATTTTTGCTAAGGCTTCATCTACAAGCTCACAGGTGTAAGCCATACGTAAAGAACCGGTTTCACTATGTTTATGGCGAGTCGCAGGTGCTAAATGGCTACAGGCCAAAGCTTCTAACAACGCAGTAGCGTTATTAGAAAAATCTTCAGTAAATGTAAGCTCCAGCAGTACCACATTGTCTACCGAGGTAACAATTTTAGCGCTGTGACTGTTTGCGCCTTTACGGTGAATTAAGGTTTGCCCGTCGTTGGGAGCGTAGCTGCAACGCAAGTTCACTTTTTGGCGAGAGCGCGCCAGTGGCTCTAAGGTGCGCGCATGCAATACCGAGGTACCAATGCGCGATAATTCTGCCGCTTCATTCAACGCAAGATTTTCGAGCAATACCGCATCTTTCACTAAACGTGGGTCTGCACTGTAAATACCGGCCACATCACTCCAAATCGTAGTAGACACAGCATCAGCCAAGGCGGCTAACTCGGTAGCCGAGTAATCACTGCCGTTGCGACCTAAAGTCACGGTACGTTGTTCACTATCACTACAAATAAAACCCGTTACCACTATTCGGCAAGCGGCTTTTTCAGCTAAACATTTAGCTAATAACGGTGCGCTTTGCGCAACATCTACTTGCGGTTGAGTAGATAACTCCGCTTTAAAAAACTGGCGAGAATCTAACCACTCGGCTTGGCAATCTTGAGCACTTAACAAAGCAGCCAATAAACGTGCAGACCAACGCTCGCCAAAAGACAATACTTCATTGCAGGTAAAGGCTGTAAGCTCACCTTCAAGAATACTAGCAATTTGGTGATGCTCGCCATCAAGCGCTGTTAGGATCGGTTTGGCAGCGGCTTCATCAAGCAGCTCATTCACCAACTTGCTTTGAAATTCAATTAAACCGGTGAGCGCATCTGCTGCGGCATTATCGGCTTGTTTAGCCAACTCAATAATATTGATTAAACGGTTAGTGGTTTTACCCGCTGCCGATACCACAATTAAATCCTGTGCTTGGGTATGCTCGGCCACAATGGCCGCCACCCGCTTAAAGCACCCTGCATCAGCTAAGCTGCTGCCACCAAATTTATGCACATGTCTATTTACCGACATGACTTACCTCTCTACAACGCTGGTAAAACTACAGTTGGGCAAAGGCCTGCTGTAAATCATTAACTAAATCTTGCGAATCTTCCAAGCCTACCGATACCCGCAATAACTGATTAGAAATGCCAGCCTCTGCTAGCGCTTCTGCCGACATCGCAGCGTGCGTCATGGTAGCCGGATGAGCAATTAGACTCTCTACGCCACCTAAAGATTCCGCCAAAGAAAACAACTGTAAGCTTTTTAAAAACTTAACCATTTGGCTTTCTTCTAAATTCAATTCAAAACTGAACATAGCACCAAAGCCTTTTTGCTGGCTTTGCGCTAAAACATGCCCAGGATGCTCTGGTAAACCAGGATAGTAAATCGCGCCCACCGCTTCTTGCTGCTTTAAACATTCCACCAAGGCTTGGGCGTTTTGTTGGTGTACATTCATACGTGCTTTAAGGGTACGCAAACCACGTAAGGTAAGGTAAGAATCAAAAGCCGACCCCGTTAAACCTAAACAGTTAGCCCACCACGCCAATTGCTCGGCCAGTTCTTCGTTGGCCGCAACCACCATACCTGCTACAACGTCGGAGTGACCATTAATGTATTTAGTGGCCGAATGCACCACAATGTCGGCACCTAACAAAATTGGCGTTTGCAAAGCAGGCGACAAAAAGGTGTTGTCTACTACCACCAATGCGCCTGCAGCATGTGCCTGCTCGGCAATCGCTTTAATGTCTACTATTCGAAGCAAAGGGTTACTTGGGGTCTCTAACCACACTAATTTTGGCTTTTTAGCCAATAACTGAGTTAAAGCTGCATCATCGTTTTGATCAACAAAAGCTACTTCAAAGGCATTCTTCTTAGCTAGGCTGTCGAATAAACGGTAGCTACCACCGTAACAATCATGCGGCGCAACCAATAAATCACCTGGCTCAAGCAAGGCGGTAACAAGGTTAACCGCCGACATACCGGTGTTAGTAATTACCGCACCAGCGCCATGTTCTAAATCGGCAATGGCCTCGGCTAAAATGTGGCGAGTAGGGTTACCTGAACGGCTGTAATCAAACTGGCGTTTTTGGTTAAAATCAGCAAAGCTGTAGTTACTCGACAAATAAATAGGCGGCACTACCGCACCGTGTTGGGTATCACTTTCAATACCGCTGCGCACTGCTATAGTAGCTGCTTGTAGATCTTTTAAAGACATTGCTGATTTACTCCCTCAATTTATCCTGCCACTTTACCACCAGCAAAAAAGACGTCAACACTTCTAGACGTCTAAATGTCTTTGCTGTTGGATTGCTAAGTCGCATTTCCCCCGTTACAATAGGGTCTCTTTAGTTTGGTGTGTATT
The DNA here is from genome assembly GCF_037076485.1 of Agarivorans sp. OAG1. Lineage (NCBI taxonomy): Bacteria > Pseudomonadati > Pseudomonadota > Gammaproteobacteria > Alteromonadales > Alteromonadaceae > Agarivorans > Agarivorans sp. OAG1. The sequence continues at coordinate 408,698 of NZ_AP028990.1, read as the reverse complement.
GCAGAATGTCTACAGATTGGAATGGTGAGTGGATCAGCCCTTACGCTGAGCACGGTAAAAAAAGCGAACAAGTAAAAAAAATCACAGTATCTATCCCACTAAAAGTGCTAAAGATATTGACCGATGAGCGAACCCGTAGACAAATAAATAACCTACGCCACGCCACCAACAGTGAGCTACTTTGCGAAGCATTTTTGCACGCCTACACAGGCCAGCCGCTCCCCGACGACGCCGACTTGCAAAAAGACAAGCCAGACCCGGCCTTAGAAAAAGCCGCCCAAGCAGAATTGGATAAAGAAGATTAACATTTTACAAAGCCGCTCACCGAGCGGCTTTTTTATTGCCTAAACCCAGCGTACAACAAACTATTTTCACCAACTATTACTCATAAACTGTAATCAAATTGGGGGCTTACCGGTCTGTAAACAGGCTCTTAATTTAAAATAGGTAAAAGGATGAAAACGTCGTACCCTCCTCAGTTAGCCTCAAAACTATCACTTGGTCTTTTATGTTTAAGGCTAAGCATTGCCCTCGTGTTTACAATATGGGCTTTAGATAAAGTACTTGTGCCAGAGCATGCAATAAAAGTGTTCTCTGGCTTTTACGGATTAAATTTAACCACCAATACACTTATTGCCATGGGGCTTGCACAACTCGCCTTTATCGCAGCCTTTACCTTAGGTTTATGGAAAAACATTACCTACCTTGCGGTATTGGTACTGCATGCTGGTTCAACATTTTCTTCATTTGCTAAGTATCTAGACCCATTCAATAACTTATTGTTCTTTGCAGCTTGGCCAATGCTCGCTGCATGCTTAGCTCTCTATTTGCTGCGAGATTATGACACTTGGACTTTGGGTAAAGCTCACTCTTTAGAGCAGAGAGAAGAAGCCAACAACTAAGTACTAATTGATAAAACGAAGCCGCTGATTAAGCGGCTTTTGTTGCTTTATCTTACCTAAGGCTACGCTTGCCTCCATTTGCTTTATTTCTCATCTGTTAGCTAAACGCACCCGTTTCGCCTAACGGCGACGTCATTTTCTTTGAACAACCAAAGAAAACGAAGCAAAAGAAGGGTTGCCCCGCATTACCTTCCTCCTATGTTCAAGCGCACAAAGCGATGCTTTGTTTACATCTGTGCTTTCACCTCAGTTTAAAGCGCGCCTGCGCAACTCGGCGATAATGAAGGAATAGAAAGAGTAGGATAACTTGAGTTGATTTGCGCAAAGATGATAGTACGTTATGACGTTCGATCTATCTGTTAAACAAAGCATAATTTGATCTTTGCTCTCTGATCCGCAACCTTGTGCTCAGTTGGCTTTCGCGCATAGAATAGCAATGGTCAGCTTATGCTGACAAAATGTGGAAGGAATCAATACTACAGATGATAACGAACGTAAGGTGTAGAAGCTGCAACAAGAAAGTTGACACCAAAACCTTAAGATTGGCTGAAGACAAATACATATGCCAATCGTGTTTCAATGGCCTATTCAAAGAGTCGTTTATCCCTGAGACCTTGAGAAGAACATTTACGCCGAAAGAGAGTAAGACTCAAGGAAAAGAACCCTTTAGCTCATCTGCACTTTATGGCTCGCTAAAAGTAAAAGAGCAAACGCCAAACTATCTACTTTTAGCTAGATCTAGAAGGAAGCTAATTGAAAACATTGTAGTGAGATTTGTAGTCGTCATTTTGTGGTCTTTGATGCTCTTTAGTTTTCCTGACAACCAAGACGCACTGATAAAATTAGTCAGCTCTAATGCGGCATTAGCATCAAAAGATATTTTGTCAGCCGTAATTTTTTTACTCTTCATGATAGTGCCAGTGCTAGTGATAGTTGACTCTTTTCGTGTCTTTAAAACTATTGCAGCAGGACAAAAATATGAATTTAAAAAGATTGCTTATCTGTTTTTGTGAATAACAAAAAAACATTGGATTTTACAGACATTGAGTGTGTAAACATTCGAGTAATTTATGATAACGATGGTGCAGATGTATACCGTCTTTCATTATCACTAAAGCGTGGTGGAAGATTCTTCATCGAATCAAGTACTGACGGTAATGAAGTGTTTGAAATCTCTGAAGCCGTTGCAGATATAATAATAACAGAAGTTAAAATGGCCTAACAAACAGCTTTAGTCGTTCTTTAGGGCAATGATTAGATTTATCCATGCTTATGACTACTCAAAAAAATCTCTGCATACGTGACTTATCAAACTGATTTCTGCCCACACACTTAATATCACTAAACCCAGACACAAAAAAAGCGCCCTTAGGCGCTTTTTGTTTGCTGTGTAGCGTAAATAAGGCTGGCTTATTTTTTGCCCAATACAGCGAATTTCTTGTTGAAACGATCAACACGACCACCGGTATCAACGTTACGTTGCTTACCAGTGTAGAACGGGTGACATTTGTCACATACGTCTAGGAACATTGCGCCAGTGCGAGTAGATTTAGTTTCGATTACGTTACCGCAAGAACAAGTAGCAGTAAGTACTTCGTAAGTTGGGTGGATATCAGTTTTCATGGATTACCTCAATACTTGGGCCGTATCGCCATCTGGTCGCCACAATTGACACCAAACACCATACGAAAGCAACTCTATCAGAGCCTATAAATTTTAGGTGGCGGATCATATAAGAAGCCACCTAGCATAGCAAGCACCCAACAACAAAAAGCGGGCAAAAATTCGCCAAACGCTTAATTTGCTCCGCAAGGTGCTCTGCCAGTAGAATGAGACAGGTTTTTTGCTTGAGTTTATTCATTAGTGTCGATTGTTCGTGTTGCCTTAGCTATTCCCCTGCGTCGCCTTTTTGATTACAGCGTGCCAGCAAACACTCCCATGCCAGCCATTGGTACTCGCGTAAAGGTGCCTTTTGGTAAAGGCGAAAAAGTAGGTTTAGTAATAGAACACCCCTGCGATAGCGACATTGCCGAAGATAAACTCAAACCATTTAGTGAATCACTCGATCAACAAGCATTATTACCAGAAAGCCTATTTAAGCTACTTAATTGGGCTAGCTCTTATTATCACCACAGCTTGGGAGATGTTATCAGCCAAGCCTTGCCGGCACTTTTACGCAAAGGTGAGCCAGCCAAAGCGAAAAGCATTGTGGTGTGGCGTTTAAGCGAGCAAGGCAAAGTGGCCGATCTAGCTAACTTTACCCGCGCCCCCAAGCAAGGGGTTGTATTAGGCAGCTTACAACAGCAAGAAGATGGCAAGCTGAGTGACGAACAATGCAAACAACAAGAGTTATCCCGTACTGCCATTAAAGCGCTAGTAGATAAAGGTTTTATCGAAAAACATGAGATTACGCCCGCGCCGGCGCTGTGGTCGAAAAGCGATACCAACAACCAAGCCTCGCTAAAACTTAATGCAGAACAAGCCATTGCAGTGGCGGCAGTTAATCAAAGCATTGGCAGTTTTCAGGCCTTTCTTATCGAGGGTATTACCGGCTCGGGCAAAACCGAGGTGTATTTAAATATTATTGCCGAAGTGCTCGCTCAAGGTAAACAAGCCTTAGTATTGGTGCCCGAAATTGGCTTAACGCCACAAACCTTAGCGCGCTTTGCCGAGCGCTTTAAAGTGCCGGTTTATGCGATTAACTCAGGTTTAAACGACACCGAGCGTTTTACCGCATGGCTTAAAGCCAAACAAGGCGAAGCAGGCATTATTATTGGCACGCGTTCGGCAGTATTCACCCCCATGAAAAACCCCGGGGTAATTATTATCGATGAGGAGCACGACAGTTCTTTTAAGCAGCAAGACAGCTTTCGCTACCACGCGCGCGATTTAGCCATAGTGCGTGCCCGCTTAGAAAAAATGCCGGTGGTGCTTGGCTCTGCCACCCCATCCTTAGAAAGTTTACATAATGCGCTAAGCGGCCGTTACTCACACTTAGAACTAAAGCAACGCGCCGGTAATGCAGTATTGGCCGAGCAACAATTACTGGATATTCGCCAGCAGCCACTATCGTCAGGTTTATCACCAGCACTAATTAAAGCCATGCGCATTGAGTTAAAAGCTGGCCGCCAAGTAATGCTGTTTTTAAATCGCCGCGGTTACGCCCCTGCGTTGCTGTGCCATGAGTGTGGCCACGTATGTGAATGTGAGCGCTGTGAGGCCTACTTTACCTATCATCAGCAACCTCGCCACTTGGCTTGTCACCACTGTGGCAGCCAAAAAGCCGTACCACACCAATGTGAGAAATGTGGCTCTACCAACTTGGTAACAACAGGTTTAGGCACCGAGCAGTTGCAAGAAGCCTTGCTGGAGATTTTCCCCGAATACAAAGTGGCGCGCATCGACCGCGACAGTACCCGCCGCAAAGGCAGCTTAGAACAGTTGCTGGACGATATTCACAACAACCAATACCAGATTTTAATTGGCACCCAAATGTTGGCCAAGGGCCACCACTTTCCAAATGTAACCTTGGTTGCCTTATTAGACATAGACCACGCGCTGTTTTGCTCTGATTTTCGCGCGCCAGAACGCTTAGCCCAACTTTACGTTCAAGTAGCTGGCCGAGCTGGTCGAGCGAATCTGCTGGGCAAGGTGTTGTTGCAATCTCACCACCCTGAACACGAGCTGTTGCAAGATCTTATCAACAACGGTTACCAACATTTTGCTCGCTTTGCCTTAAACGAGCGTAAAGATACCGAACTTCCCCCCTTTAGCTTTCAAGCGCTGTTTCGCTTTGAAGCTGCCGATGGCAACGCAGTTAACGAGTTTAGCCAACAGCTATACCAACTCGCTCAACCGCTACAGCAAGGCGAAACGTGGGTATTTCCGCCCTGCCCTGCACCACAGGCTCGCCGTGCGGGTAAGTTTCGTATGCAACTGTTGATTCAAGCCGAACAACGCCCGCAATTGCACCAATTGGTTTATCGCCTGTTGCCTCAACTAGAAAGCTTAAAACTAAGCCGAAAAGTACGTTGGTCACTGGATATCGACCCTTATGACATGCAATAAATCTAAGGCTTTTTATAAGGCTTTTTATAAGGCTTTTTATAAGGCTTTTTATAAGGCTTAAAAGATCAATCTCTCGCCAAGCAGCACCTAGGATCTTAGATGATTTCCCCTAGCTTCCAAAACTAAGGCTAATTAGCCCAGATAAGAGATAGTTTTCGTCACAAATTGTCGGTAAAATGCCCGCTTTGTACAATTTATTTACGCGAGATTGGTGCCAACCTACATGAAAGAGCTTATTCAACAACTTCTGGAACAAACGGTCACAGCCCTAAAACAACAGCAGGTGCTGCCTGAAGGATTCGAACCACGTATCCAAGTAGACCGAACCAAAGATAAAGCTCACGGTGATTTAGCCACCAACCTTGCGCTAATGGCTGCTAAGCCTGCGGGCAAAAACCCACGCGAGTTGGCTCAACTCATCGTAGATAACCTACCTGCTTCAGCCTTGGTAGAAAAAACTGCGATTGCGGGACCAGGCTTCATTAACTTCTACCTAAACAACGATTGGTTAGCGTCGCAAGTTGAAGCCATGGCTAGCTCGCCAACCGCTAACGTTAAGCCTGCTGACAAAGCCCAAACTATTGTGGTGGATTACTCGGCGCCAAACGTAGCCAAAGAAATGCACGTAGGCCACTTGCGCTCAACCATTATTGGTGACGCTGTTGTTCGCACCCTAGAGTTTTTAGGTCACAAAGTGGTTCGCGCTAATCACATCGGCGACTGGGGCACTCAGTTTGGCATGCTAATCGCCAACCTAGAAGAAGTAGAGGCGCGTGGCACCGATGCTGGCGATATTGAATTAGCCGACTTAGAAGTATTTTACCGCGAATCTAAAGCACGCTACGACAGCGACGAAGCATTTGCCGAACGTGCCCGTAATTATGTAGTAAAACTGCAAAGTGGCGACGAGTACTGCAACACTATGTGGCGCAAACTGGTAGACATTACCCTTAGCCATAACCAAGCCGTTTACGACCGCTTAAATGTATCGTTAACTAAAGACGATGTGATGGGCGAAAGCATGTACAACCCCATGCTTAACGACGTGGTAGCTGATTTAAAACAACAAGGTTTAGCAGTAGAAGATAATGGCGCTACCGTTGTATTCCTTGATGAATACAAAAACAAAGACGGCGACCCAATGGGTGTAATCATCCAGAAAAAAGATGGCGGCTTCTTGTATACCACCACCGACATCGCCTGTGCTAAATACCGCTACCAAAACCTTAACGCAGACCGCGTGTTGTACTTCATTGACTCACGCCAACACCAGCACCTGATGCAAGCTTGGAACATTGTTCGCAAAGCCGGTTACGTGCCAGAGGAAGTTCCATTAGAGCACCACGCCTTTGGCATGATGTTGGGTAAAGATGGTCGCCCATTTAAAACCCGTAGCGGCGGCACAGTTAAGTTAGTGGATTTATTAGAAGAAGCTGAGCAACGCGCGCAAACCATTGTGGCTGAAAAATCTCGCGATTTAGATGCCGAACAACAAGTGGTAGCCGCTAAAGCGATTGCTATGGGTGCAGTAAAATACGCCGATTTATCGAAAAACCGTACTACCGACTACATTTTTGATTGGGAAAACATGTTGGCCTTTAACGGCAATACAGCTCCTTACTTGCAGTACGCTTATACCCGTATCCAATCAATTATTCGCCGCTCGGAAGTGGATGTAGCCAATTTGCAGCAAGCAATTAGCTTAGAGCAAGATGCCGAAATTGCATTAGCACAAAAGCTTATTCAATTTAGCGATGCGGTACATAACGTGGCTAACAAAGGTATGCCACACATGATGTGTAACTACCTCTACGAGCTAGCGGGTGCCTTCATGACCTTCTACGAGGCCTGCCCAATTCTTAAAGACGACGTAGCAGCCGATACTAAATCTAGCCGCTTACGCCTAGCCTCGCTTACCGCCAAAGTTCTTGACCAAGGCCTATCACTACTAGGAATTGAAACCCTGGAACGCATGTAAGCATGGCCAAGGATTACGTAGGGCGTAGTAAGCCCAAGAAGCGCGCGGCTAAACCTAGCCGCGCGGTATCTAACAATAAACGTTTCCCTTTACCGCTAGCATTAGCGGTAATTGCGGCTATTGTGGGATTTGCAGCGTTGCTCTTTAATATTAAAGGCACAGCCCCAACCCCCGCACCAGAGCTAAGCGAGATAGTTAAACCTAAAGCAGCCACGCCCACTAAACCCAAAACAACGCTGCCCGAGCCACCAAAAGAACGTACTTACGTTAAAGAGCTAGAAGAGAAAAAGGTTGAAGTAGAGATTGCCGAGCAGTCCTCTAAACCAAGCAAGCCTTACCAAATGCAGTGCGCGTCTTTTCGCAGCCGAGATAAAGCCGAAGAAAGCAAAGCGCTTATCGCCTTTGCCGGCCTAGAAAGCCAAATTAGACGCACCGAAGGGAAAAACGGCGCATGGTATCGAGTGGTTTTAGGTCCTTACCCCACTAAACGCGACGCAGAACGTGCTCGACACATACTGCAGCGAGCCAAAATTAATGGCTGCCAAATTTGGCATTGGAACTTCTAAAACACCTCCCACACTAAATAAGCTGAATAATCCTAATTCAGCTTATTTTTTAATTAGTTAGAATCAAAGTAGTATTAAAGTTTTGTATTAACAATCGACCGTTAAAACAACTACTTTAGGGCACTATTTCAGCAATAAATCCTCACCCTTTAGTGAAAAAGACAGAAAAAAACAACGCTAAGCAATTAAAAATATTAGTTATTTGAACTAGTTCTCAACTATGTTATAAAAATGTAGCTAGGCTAGTATGTTAGGAATAACTAAAATGCGGAATATCTATAAGCTTCAATCCGCGACTCGTAATAGGAACGCGATGAAATGGAAAACACGGAACTAGAGCAGCTCGACCGTCGTCGCTCAATGCGACTGGATTTAGAGAATGAGCCAGTGCAACTAACGTGGAAAGACGGCGAAGGCGAAGATCAAAGCATTGAAGCAACCTGCATAGATATCTCTCGACGTGGCATGTTGGTAAAACATAGCAACGATCTGCAAATAGGAACCAAGCTAAAAATACAATTTTCTGCGGGGCATAGTGATACCTCAGAAATGAAAGCCAAGGTTGCACGCTGTCACCGTAAAAATTTCTCCAGCTATCATATGTTTTTGTTATTACTATAGAAAAACCACCTGCACGAGCAAAACTGGCGAACTGTCTTATACTTATTATTACTTGTAGCAATCTTAACGAGATAAAAAACAACAAGTAGCGATAACAAGGAGCAGCCATGCTAATACTAGTAGGTGGAGAAAAAGGCGGCAGTGGCAAAAGCTGCCTCGCACAAAACATTGCTGTACACCTTAAAACCAGCCTAAATGCCAACATCTTGATGGTGGACTGCGACCCACAGCGCACTACCTCTGATTGGATTCAAGCCCGTAATGAAGATGAATCGCTACCAGGCATCAACTGCATTCAGCTTTACGGCAAGATCCGCAAAGACCTATTAAGCCTAGAAGGTGGCTACGACTTTGTAATTGTTGATTGCGGCGGCCAAGATAACCTCGCAATGCGCGCCGCTATGTCGGTCGCAAAATACGTACTTATTCCATTGCGTCCAAAACGCCGTGATTTAAAAACCCTACCGCACATGGAAGACATGCTTAGCACCTGTAAAATGGTTAACCCAAAAATGGTGGCCAGTTTTGTTATTACCCAGTGCCCTGCCTTACCTAGCCAAGTACAACGGATACTTGATGCAAAAGACGTTTGCCGCTCCTTTGGTCTACACGTACTAGACTCTGTCACCTTCTCTCGCAACATTTATGACGATAGCGAAGAAAGTGGCCGCTCGGTGATTGAAATAGAGCAAGATGGTAAAGCCGCGGCAGAAATAGCCGCCATTGTTGATGAATTATTTGCGATCCAACAAGAAGACTCTCATGAGTTTAACTGATCTTAAAAAGCGTTCTAAACAAACCGTTAAACGCAACAAAGTAAGTGTTGACCAATTTATTGAAGACGCCGATAACTATGCACAGGGTAAACCTAGCACTGTAAATAAACTGACAAGCGAGGCTAAACCTAAAACTAATTTCCGCCACTGTACTTTTACCTTCGATGCATCGGCAATTAGCCACTTACAACAAGCTTCCCAGCAACATAAAGTGGCTAAATCTAAACTACTTAGGCTGCTACTAAAGCAATTCGACTCACTCAGCCCTCAGCAGCAACAAGCCCTTTTAGATGAGAACCAAGAGCGCTAAAACCGCGCTGTTTTTTAGATTACACCTTGAAAACGCTGCTACTCCCCCCCATTTCACAGTTATAGCCAAGCTAACGCTGCAAGTTAGCTCAACAAACTGAGGAAATAACGTGACTACTATCGTCTCCGTACGCCGCAACGGCAAAGTGATCATTGCTGGCGATGGCCAAGTCTCCCTTGGCAACACCGTAATGAAAGGCAACGCCAAAAAAGTGCGCCGCCTATATCACGGAAAAGTACTCGCTGGATTTGCAGGTGGTACTGCAGATGCTTTCACCCTATTTGAGCGTTTTGAAGCTAAGCTAGAAATGCACCAAGGTCACTTAACAAAAGCAGCAGTAGAGCTTGCCAAAGACTGGCGAACCGACCGAATGCTGCGCAAGCTAGAAGCGTTGCTTGCAGTAGCCGACAGCGAAGCGTCGCTAATTATCACCGGCAACGGTGACGTAGTGCAGCCAGAACATGACCTTATTGCTATTGGCTCTGGCGGGCCATTTGCCCAGTCTGCTGCATTAGCATTACTTGAAAATACCGAGCTAGGCGCACGCGAAATTGCTGAGAAAAGCCTTACCATCGCCGGAAACATCTGTGTGTTTACCAACCTAAACCACACTATTGAAGAATTAGACGCCAAAGCCTAAGGCTTTGCAGGAAGAAATTATGTCGGAAATGACCCCAAGAGAAATTGTCTCAGAATTAGACAACCACATTATTGGCCAAAGTGACGCTAAGCGCGCGGTAGCAATTGCCCTGCGTAACCGCTGGCGTCGTATGCAACTTGATAACGAGTTGCGCCAAGAAGTGACCCCAAAAAACATCTTAATGATTGGCCCAACGGGTGTAGGTAAAACCGAGATTGCTCGTCGTTTAGCCAAGCTAGCCAACGCGCCGTTTATTAAGGTAGAAGCGACCAAGTTCACCGAAGTGGGCTACGTGGGTAAAGAAGTTGAAACCATTATTCGTGATTTAGCTGATGTTGCGTTTAAAATCACCCGTGAACAAGAAACCGAAAAATTCCGTTTTCGCGCCGAAGACCAAGCCGAAGACCGCATACTAGATGCCTTACTTCCTCCTGCTAAAGATACTTTCGGTCACGAAGAAGACACCAAAGAAAACTCGACTCGCCAAACATTTCGTAAAAAACTACGTGAAGGCCAGCTCGATGACAAAGAAATCGAAATCGATGTAGCTCAACCACAAGTTGGTGTAGAGATCATGGCGCCTCCTGGTATGGAAGAAATGACCAACCAGCTGCAAGGCATGTTCCAAAACCTTTCGGGCAACAAAGACAGCAAAAAGCGCAAACTCAAGATCAAAGAAGCCTTTAAGCTTTTGGTTGAAGAAGAAGCAGCCAAAATGGTTAACCCAGAAGAGCTTAAAGAAAAAGCCCTGCATGCGGTAGAAAACAACGGCATCGTATTTCTAGATGAAATTGATAAGATTTGTAAACGCGCCGATACCTCAGGACCAGATGTAAGCCGCGAAGGTGTGCAGCGAGACCTATTACCTTTGGTAGAAGGTTCAACGGTAAGTACCAAACACGGCATGGTGAAAACCGACCACATTTTGTTTATTGCCTCTGGTGCTTTCCAAGTGGCTAAACCTTCAGACCTAATCCCTGAACTACAAGGCCGTTTGCCAATTCGAGTAAACCTTAGCGCTCTAAGTGCCGAAGATTTTGTCCGTATTCTTACCGAGCCAAATGCCTCTTTAACCGAGCAATACAAAGCCTTAATGGCCACCGAAGGTTTAGACATCGAGTTTACCGAAGACGGTATTCGCCGCATCGCTAATGCGGCATGGCAAGTAAACGAGCGTACCGAAAATATTGGTGCTCGCCGCTTGCACACGGTAATGGAAAAGCTGATGGAAGAGCTAAGCTTTGTTGCCTCAGACAATGCAGGCCAAACCATCGTGATTGATGCCGATTACGTGACTAAGTACCTAGACGACTTAGTAGCAGATGAAGATTTAAGTCGCTTTATTTTGTAATCATCTTGCTAAGTTAATTCAAAGCCGCCAAGTTGGCGGCTTTTTTATGCCTCTTGTTTGTTGGTTTGCTGATTAAGCCTTCTGTAAAAGACTTGATATTTCTTAATTGAAAACGGCAACTTAGGGTTTATACTGGTAGCGATTATTCGGGCCAATTTAGGATCCAGACCATGGAATATAATACCTCTGAACTTTGTGACCTTTATGCAGATACGGTTGACGTTGTTGAACCGATGTTTGCCAGCTATGGTGGCAGAAACGCTTTTGGGGGCGAAATTACCACCATTAAGTGCTTTGAAAATGCCGGCTTAATTGCTCAGGTAGTTCAAGAGTCTGGAACTGGCCGAGTATTGTTGATTGATGGCGGAGGTTCGCTACGTCGCGCCTTGGTAGATGAAAGCATCGCCGAAACGGCAGCTGACAATGAATGGGACGGTATTATTGTTTACGGTTGCGTGCGTGATGTAGATGCGCTGGAAGACTTAGACATAGGCATTCAAGCCCTAGCCTCTATTCCTGTAGGCGCTGATGCAGAAGATGAAACCGGTGATGTGAACATTCCGGTTAACTTTGGTGGCGTGACCTTCCTTCCAGAAGATCACATTTATGCTGATACCACCGGGGTAATTTTATCGCCAGAGCCGCTAGATATAGAATAAGCGCTCAAGCAACTCATTATTCGGCGTGAACGTCTTCAATACGGCCTAGTAAGGCTTTAAGACGTTCTTGCCAAGCTTGTTGCTCCTGCACTAAACGGCCGTTCTCGTCGTTTAACTTGCTGTTTTGCTCTTTAAGCTCGTCAATTTCCATACGTAATAGTTCGATGCTATCAACTGCAACCTGAACTTTTGCTTCTAATTTTTCTAATACATCAAAAGACATTAATATTTCTCCCGTTAATTCCGTCTCAAAGCCAACTCAGCTTATTTTCGTTGAGTCAGTCATCATGGATATATGAACGCTAGTTAGTGTTCACCTACTGATGGTGACTGCTTTTAAAGCAGCATACTCTTGTCATCTATAGCCAACAAGGGTAGAAATGTATTTCCCTAACTAGTTGTTGAATAAATAATCATGAATTTACAAAAAGGCCGTTATCGTCACTACAAAGGCCCAGAATACCAAGTTATTGATACTGCAATACACTCAGAAACAGAAGAAGTATTGGTGCTTTACAAGCCTTTATATGGTGAAGGGAAACTATGGGTAAGACCCTACGATATGTTTTTTGAAAACGTGGAGTTTGAAGGTAAGCAAGTGCCTCGATTTGCATTTATCGAGGCACAGTAGCTATAGCGCTAAATGTTTTGTCCCATATCAATGGCTGGCATGTCACAGCTAGGCGTGCCAACCACTTTTGCCGGTACGCCAGCAACTGTAGTATGAGCTGGAACAGACTCTAATACTACGCTACCCGCACCTACTTTAGCGCCGCGGCCAACTTCAATGTTACCAAGGATTTTAGCTCCGGCCCCAATCAATACACCGCGACGAATTTTTGGGTGGCGGTCACCACGATCTTTACCGGTACCACCTAAAGTTACCGACTGCAAAATTGAAACTTCGTCTTCAATAACCGCAGTTTCACCCACGACAATACCGGTGGCATGATCGAGCATGATGCCTTTACCAATGGTTGCAGCTGGGTGAATATCAACCGCAAATACCGCTGAGATTTGATTTTGCATATAACGGGCTAAAGCTAGTCTGCCCTTATGCCAAAGCCAATTTGCTACTCGATGGCCCTGCAAGGCATGAAAGCCTTTTAAGTAAAGTAACGGGATGGCGTAGTATTTTACTGCCGGATCTCGGTCTTTTACCGCAACAATGTCTGCGGCTACGGCTTCTAAAATACCAGGATCGGCCAACAAAGCTTCTTCAATAAACTCTCGCAGTAAAATCGCTTGAACCGTTGAGCTGTCAAGCTTACTCGCAAGCTGAAAACTTAATGCAGAAGACAAACTGTGATGATTTAGAATGGTGGAGTAAAAGAAACTCGATAGCATTGGCTCGTCTGCCGCCATGCGGGTTGCTTCATCACGGATTTGTAACCATACCGTCTCAGCTAGAGTTTGTTTGATTTGATAATCCTTTACCTTTGCCACTACTTCACCTTACTCAAGATCTAATTTCTTTTCTTGCGGAACCACCGATTGAGGATCTTGGTGGATCAATACATCAGCTTCCGGCCACTCGGCCATAAAAGCAGCTTCAACCTCATCGGCAATTCTATGCGCCTCATACAGGCTAAGCTTATCATCAAGCTCTAAATGAAGTTGTATAAATTTTGTATGCCCAGATTGGCGAGTACGAATATCATGAGCACCTAGTACGCCTTCAACCGCTAAAGCAGAGCTAAGCACTTGTTTTTGAAAGGCCTCTGGAAGCTGCCTATCCAATAGATTTTGTACCGACTCTTTACCAATGCCAAAAGCGCCGTAGCAGATATATAAGGCAATAAGCACAGCGAACAAGCCATCTGCCCAATACCAACCATAAAAGCTAAGTACTAAGGCCACCAGCACTGCAATGTTCATGTATATGTCCATGGCGTAGTGCATCGAATCAGCTTTAATTACCGCGTTATTGGTTTTAGCGATAACGTAGCGCTGGAACATGACTAAGGCAAAAGTAATAACAGTAGAAATAACCATTACCGTAATACCTACAGTGCTGTGTTCAATGGCTTTGGGGTGTAGCAATTCACTCACCCCGCCAAACATCAGCATTAAAGCAGAACCAGTAATAAAGGCCGCTTGCGCAAGACCAGCTAAATGCTCTGCCTTACCATGGCCAAAACTGTGTTCTTTGTCGGGGGGTTGCAGGGCATAGCGCACTGCTAGAAGGTTCACTAACGACATAGCAATGTCCATTAGTGAATCAATTAAGGAAGCAAGAATACTTACCGCGCCGGTATATAAAAATGCGGCGCTTTTAATAACAAGCAAGGTCACCGCTACACAAGTTGCAACCCATGTAGCTAAGGTGACCAAGCGCTGATAACGTTGCTTATCCACTTTACAAATTCTTTGGAAGATTTTGTAAAGTATAACGTTTAGTGCATGTTAAAGTTGAGCTTTTTTATCGCCCTTCTGCATACGCTTTTGCTGTTTTTCCATCTTTTTAGCGCTTAACTCTTGGTATTTCTGCTGTTGCTCAGGGGTTAATACTTGATAAATTTCCTGTTGAGCTTGCAGCATATTCATCATGCGAGTTTGATGATTAGCTTGCTGCACATCAATAAACGCTTGAGCGGCACCTTCGTCAAAACTGGCTGCGGTGATAATTTCCATACGCTGTTGATACATCGCTTGACGCTGTTCCGCATTGGCTTGAGGTTTATGCTGCTGCATAATCTCTTTTACTTGGGCCTTTTGCTCATCAGTTAAGTCTAGCTGCTTCATCATCTTCATGGCTGGATGGCCGCCACGTTGCTTACCTTCACCATTAGATTTAGCAGCAAAGGCTACAGGGGCAACAACAAGTGCGCCAACAAGGGTAGTAACTAGTAACTTTTTCATTTTCTTTCCTCGGGTCTGTTCGGTCATTTGTAGTCTACAAAAGCCAATGCAAACTAACCGCAGCAAAGTGTAAAGCTATGTAAAAGGCGAACATTAAGCACGGCAAAGCGCTGTGAGTTTTGTACAATTTGCTTATTAATGTTGAATAGAGAATCGCCCAGTGGATTTACTACTTATAGATGACGACAAAGAACTGACCGAGTTGCTCGGCGAACTCTTAGAACTAGAGGGATTTAGTTGTGAGGTATGCAACGACGGCTTGAGCGGCCTAGCCAAGCTAGCAGAAAAGCGCTACGACTTAGTACTACTCGATGTAATGATGCCGGGTAAAAACGGCTTCGAAGTATTAAAAGAATTACGTAAAGACAACCAGCAACCGGTATTAATGCTTACCGCCAAAGGTGATGAAATAGACCGCGTGCTGGGTTTAGAGTTAGGCGCTGACGACTACTTAGCCAAGCCCTTCAGCGAGCGAGAATTGTTAGCGCGCATAAGAGCCATTTTACGCCGCACTCAAAACAGTCCACCAGCCGATGCCAAACAAGACCTTATTTGCCACCAAGATCTGACCCTCTCGGTTGCTAAACAGCAAGTACACTGTGATGAGCAAGAGTTAGAGCTCACCAGTACCGAGCTGTTATTGCTACAACACTTGCTAGAGCAGCCAGGCAAGCTATTAGAAAAGGATAGCCTGAATCAAAAAGTATTGGGCAAACGCCTACAAGCGTTTGATCGCAGCTTGGATATGCACATTAGTAATTTGCGTAAAAAGATCCCTGCTCGCAAAGACCAACTGCCGCGTATCAAAACGGTAAGAGGCAAAGGTTACATGTGGTTAGAGTGGTAATAATGAAGCGCTTAATCAACAATCTGTTTGTAAAAATATTCATCTCATTTTGGATGATTTTGCTGGTTACGGCCTTTGTGTCGATTAACCTGTCCAGAATGCTTAGCGAAGACAACTTCAAAGCGCCTAAATGGGCGGTAAAAAACTTACATGAATTTGCCCTACGTATAGAGCGTAACCCTGAACGCATGTTAAGCCCGCGTTTAGAGCCCCACCTTAAATCACGTTTTGGTAAACCCTTTATCGTTAATAGCGAAGGCGAAGTGGTAAACCGTGAAAACATCAGCCGGGGCATGAGGCGCTTTTTAGTTAACCACGACAATATTGAAGATCCTCGAATAATGCTCGATAAAAAGCACATTTTGATTGGTCCGCAAGCGCTTACCATCGATAACCAGCGTTACCTACTCTATGTAGAGCGCCGAAGTAACCCAGAACAGCTGCACGCTATCCGTAACTTTGGTGTATCACCGTGGTTTTTATCGCTAGTAGCCGTGGGTTTAAGTTTAGCGCTTTGTTTCTTACTTACTCGTCACATCGTAAGGCCACTTAAAAAACTGCAATCTGCCGCGAATAAGGTGTCACTGGGATATCTAGATACACCATTACCGGAGATCAATCGTGGTGATGAAATTGGTCAACTGTCTGATAGCTTGCAGAGAATGGTAGACACCCTTAATCAAGCCATTAGCAACCAACAACGCCTGCTTAGCGATATTTCTCACGAGCTGCGCTCGCCGCTTACTCGCTTAAACATGGCACTCGCGCTACATAAAAAA
Source organism: Agarivorans sp. OAG1 (assembly GCF_037076485.1). NCBI lineage: Bacteria > Pseudomonadati > Pseudomonadota > Gammaproteobacteria > Alteromonadales > Alteromonadaceae > Agarivorans > Agarivorans sp. OAG1. Next base: position 392,339 of record NZ_AP028990.1, on the reverse strand, counting down.
CGCCAGCAAGTGACTCCCGAAGTGGAACGAATTGAGCGAGAATCGCAACGCCTAGCCGAAATGATTGACGCCTTGCTATCTTTATCGCGTATGCAAGTTAACGCCAAACAACAAAAAATGACTTTGCAGGAACTCATTGAAGACTTAGTTAGCGATTGTGAGTTTGAAGCAGAACAGTTAAACAAACAGTTTAGTGCCAACTACCCGCAACAACTGAGTGTAATTTGTTACCCAGAGCTACTCGCATCGGCACTTGAGAACGTTTGTCGCAACGCCCTTAAATACGCAGACCGTAAGGTTAAACTAAGCGCTAGTGTGCAAGACAACTTGCTCACCTTGATTGTGCGAGATGACGGCCCAGGCCTTCCAGATGACGAATTAAATAGCATTTTTCGACCATTTTATCGTAGCGGTGAAGCACGAGACCGTGACAGTGGCGGGGTGGGTTTAGGCTTGGCGATTGCCGAATCTGCGATTCGCCAACACGGTGGTAGCATTAGTGCCAGCAATCATTCGCGTAAAGGGCTAGAAGTTAGCCTACGCTTGCCACTACAATAGCGCTTTTCGCAGCCACTTGGATTAATCATGATTAACATTGTGCTATATCAACCAGAAATACCGCAAAACACCGGCGCAATTATCCGTTTAGCGGCGAACAGCGGTTGTAACTTACATCTTATCGAGCCTTTAGGTTTCGCCTGGGATGATAAAAAAGTTAAACGTGCCGGCTTGGACTACCACGAGTTTGCCGAGGTAAAACGCCACCCCGACTACCAAGCCTTCTTAAACAGCGAGCAGCCTAAGCGCTTGCTTGCTTGTACCACCAAAGGCAGCGGTTTTCATAGTGACTTTGCTTTTGAAGCTGGTGATTATCTAATGTTTGGCCCTGAAACACGCGGCCTACCCGATGAAGTGCTAAATGAGATAGATGGTCAATTTAGGCTGCGTATTCCAATGTTGGCCGATAGCCGCAGCATGAACTTATCTAATGCTGTATCGGTATTTGTTTACGAAGCTTGGCGCCAACTAGGCTATGTAGACGGTGTATAACTAAGCCAATACTAAAGGTGTTCAGGCCGTGCAAATACGTGATTACCAACACAGCGATCTGAACACCATTATTAACATTTACAACCTTTCTAAACTCGACGAGTTACGCTTTGAGCAAAGAACATTTAGTCTTCTACCATTAACTCAAGATCAGCAACGTTTCGCCTCTCTTAAACAATCAACTATTTTTGTCTATGAAACCGATAAGGTAGTGGCTTATGGCGCGCACCAAGGCTCGGTGATAAGCGCTTTGTTTGTCCATCCCGACGCTCGAGGTAAAGGGATCGGCAAACAACTGCTAGAGCACCTATTAAACAATATCAACGACACTACCCGCTTATATGTTGCCGATAGCAATTGGCCTGCCAAAGCGCTCTACCAAGATCATGGTTTTGTTGTCAGCGATACCTTTCAAACCAGCTACAATGGCGTTGCTGTAATTGCCAACGAAATGCTGCGCTCAGTTAAGCCTCATGCTTAAACCAGCGCTGGCTCTTTAAAGCCTGGTAATAAACCCACCCCAAGCTCAATCCTCTAATAGCCATAAAACCACACATCGCTAACCACAGGGCATGGTTCCCCCAACTTTGAGTAACCCACCAAAGCGGAAAGAACCCGGCGAGACTAGCCAATAACATCGAGTTACGCATAATGCGCCCCTCTGAAGTAGCAATGAAAACCCCATCTAAGATAAAGCACCACACCGAGACTAACGGCAGCAAAATCATCCAATTAAGATAGCTAGCCGCAGTGCTGCGGATTTCGGGTATATCGGTAAGCAACGCAACCAGTTGCTCACCCAGTACTCCAAAAACCAAACTAAAGCCAATGCCCGCCACTAAGGCTAACTGCAAACACTGTTTAATCGTTACCACAAACAAGGCGCGGTCATTTTTGCCCTTTGCTTTACCCGCTAAGGCCTCTACGGCGTAAGCTAAGCCATCTAAAGCAAAAGAAACAAACATCAAGAAGTTAAGTAATACTGCGTTGGCCGCAACAATGTGGTCGCCCAAACGCGAGCCTTGAAAAGTGATGAAAGCAAAACAAGCTTGCAAGGCAAGTGAGCGCAAAAATATGTCTCGGTTTAGCGAGAATAATCCCGCCAAATGCTGGCGGTTAAAATCGGCCCAACAATCCTTTAACGACGGTAAGGCATTAAATCGTGTTAAAAACTGCTTGCGACACAACGCCAAACCAACCGCCAATGAGAAATAATCGGCAATCACACTGGCTAAAGCAGCACCCTGCACTTTCCAATCTAGCCCCACCACAAACAGCACATCTAAGGCAATGTTAGTGGTGTTCGCCACAATCAGCAGTAACATGGGGGCTCGAGCATTTTGCATGCCCAATAACCACCCCAACAACACTAAATTAAGCAGTGCCGCTGGCGCGCCCCAAATACGGGTAGAGAAATACTGCGCCGCATAATATTGAACTTGTTCACTACCACCGGCTAAAGCCAAACCAAGTTGCAATATTGGTTGGCTAAGTAGCAGTAAGGCCAATCCAATAAGCACCGCAATGCAGGCAGAATTAAAGCCTATTCGCTGTAACGCTAGCTGGTCATCTGCACCAAAAGCTTGCGCACTTAAGCCTGTGGTCGACATGCGCAAAAAACCACATAACCAATACACCAGGCTAATCATCATTGAACCTAAGGCTACCCCACCAAGATAATACGCATGATCTAAATGGCCAATAACAGCCGTGTCCACCAGCCCCAATAAAGGAATAGTGATGTTAGATAAAATCATTGGCACGGCAATGGCCGCAATGGCGGAAAAACGCGAAACAGACATGAAAGGGAAACTAAGCAGGCGATAGCGAGAGTGTAAGAGTTAGTTACACTCTCGGCAAGCCTTTAAAAGCTAGGGGCTGTTTATAGCAAAGCAAACAACCAATGGTCTGCCAACAAGGCAACAAACAACAACATCAAATACACTATCGAAAAGGCAAATAGGCGCATTGCGTCACGCTGGTTATCCCCTTTATACAGTCGCCAAGCTAAGTGCATAAAACGCAGGTTAAGTGCACAACTTAACACGAGGTAAAGCACCCCACTCATGCCCACTAAAAAGGGTAGCCAAGCAACAGCGAACAGCAGCAGAGAATAAAGAAGTATCAACTTTTTGGTAAAGCCCACACCGTGGGTAACCGGCAGCATTGGAATATTAACCTTGGCGTAATCTTCACGGCGAGCAATTGCCAAGGCCCAAAAGTGTGGCGGAGTCCAAGTGAATATCAGCATGACTAGCAATAAGGGTTCAGCCGATATGGCGTTGTTTACTGCCGTCCACCCCAACAATGGGGGCATAGCACCTGCTAAGCCGCCAATTACAATGTTTTGCGGCGTTGCTCGTTTAAGCCAAAGGGTATAAATCACCGCATACCCAACTAAGCTAGCTGCAGTTAGCCAAGCAGTCAGTGGATTAACCCACCGGTACAGCATGACAAAACCCACCACCGATAACAGTGAGGCCCATAGCAAGGCCTGCCAATTGGCTATCGCACCAGTGGGTAAAGGGCGTTTGTGAGTGCGCGCCATTGCGGCATCTGCTTCACTATCAATGTAGTGATTAAAGGCGGCAGCGCCCGCAGCCATTAAACCGATGCCTAAGTTACCTATTAGTAAAGCTTGCCAAGGCGGCAAACCAGAAGTTGCCAAGCATGCTCCTACCACCGCAGTGAGCACAATAAGGGCGACCACTTTGGGTTTGGTAAGTTTGTATAAGGCGCGCCAATTAATGCCTTTGTTGAGTGAACTTGGCGGGTTAAGCGTGTTCAACTTCGCCATAATGCGTCTCCTTTTGCTCAACGAATGTTGCTACGGCCGCACCCTGATAGTGAGCCAAGATTAAACTGATCAAACTTAACAACAGCATGGCAGCCACTAAGTTATGCGCCACAGCTATCGCTAAGGGAACCTGCCAAAGCACGTTGGCAACGCCTAAACCGACTTGAGTAAACAATATAAAAATCAGCCTAGAGGCGCGCCCTCGTTCCATATCACTATGTCGTCGCTGAATGTAACTTAGCGCCAGAATGAACAAGTAAATGGCTGTTACGCCTGCCCAAATACGGTGGGTAACATGAATGGTTTTACGTTGTTCGTGATTAAGCACACCAAATTCGTAATCATTGCCAGTAGCAAGCGGCAGAGGATCAAATGCATCCAACTGATAAGAGCTTAGCCACTCTTCATGGCAAAGCGGCAAGCCCTGACAAGAAATGGCCGAGTAGTTAGCCGATGTCCAGCCACCTAATGCTATTTGCACTACTAGTACCAACAAACCTAGCCACAACCAGCGGCCACTTCGTTGAGGCTTAGCTACAGGACGTTTTGCAATCATCAACCACGTAAACAATAAAGCCAGCATTGAAAAGCCACCCAACAAGTGGCCCATAACCACAATGGGCATTAAACCAAGTGTTACCGTAAGCATGCCTAATATGGCTTGAAAGCCAATAAGCAGCACCGAGGCTAGCGCCCAAAAGCGGTGTTGCTTTTGCCAAAATGCCAGCGCAGCTAGTCCCACCACTAGCAAACCTAAACCGCCAGCAAAGTAGCGATGAATCATCTCATTCCAGGCTTTGTGGGCTTCTAGCGGCCGCTCAGGATAAGCACTAGCCGCGTGTTGAATATGCTCTTCACTTTGTGGAACCACTAACTGCCCATAACAGCCAGGCCAATCGGGGCAACCTAAACCGGCATCAGTTAAGCGGGTAAACGCACCTAAACCAATGACAACAATGGCAAGTAAAATAGCGGCAATTAATCCCTTTTGCATATGCTGTCCTTAAACTCTATTGAAACCGCGAGTTTTTAATCAGTCGCTTCAAATCGGTGATTAGCCCTTTGATCTGCTCATCACCTTGAGCGGGTTGGTAGCTCAATATCACCCAACCTGTTGGGTCTATCACTAACCACTGTTGATCGTAATCGGCCAGTTGTTGATTAGCTTGTCCCAACCTCATTTGCTCAAGTCCATCGTTTATTTGATTGAGCTGTTCGCCGGAAGTAAGGGCAACTTTTTGAGTTTGCTGTTTGGCGATGCCCAAAGCTAACCAAGCATTATTGAGTTTGCCAAGCTGTTGCAAACAAGCTTGCGAGCAGTCGCCATCAATAACCTGAGCAATCGACCACTTACCTATGGGATAGTTTTCCAACTGTCTTGGCGGCTCCATCCACTCCCCATGGCTAAGTGCACCCGGTTCATACCAACCCATTTTAAGTACCACCCAAGCCAAAATAAGCGGCACTAAAAATACCGAAGCAAGTAACAACATGGTTTTTTGGTGACTTCTCATAAACCTTCCTTGTTTCTATTTTGCACGCAAAAATAAACGGTTAAGCCAGCGGCAACTAAGGCCATTAACAACCATTGCAGCGCATAACCTTGGTGCTTTTGCGGCGATATTGACACTAACTGTTCAGAACTATGCTCAAGTTGGCTATCTAGCACAAAAGGCAACAATTCAAGATTCCAATAGTCGGACAAAGCCGCAATATTGATTTGCTGAACCCGCAGTCCCTGCGGAAACTCTTCTAACCAGTGCTGCTGATTAAGTACCACTGGCAAGCTGATTTCTCTTAATCGATAGCGCGAAGGTAGCTCTTGAGCACTTATTGCTTCTGGTAGCAAACGCCTATCTGTTCCTGCGGGCTGCCAAGCAAGACGCACTAGTACATTGCCTTGAGGGGTATCTGCTAAGGTATAGGCGTCGTACCCCACTACTCCTTCATTTACTTTATTGTCTAACCACAAAAATTTACCCGAACTTGCAATGTCACTTAGCGTAACTAATTGAAACGGCTGCACACCCGAAGCAAGGGCCTGTTCTAAGCTGGTTTCGAGCTGTGATTGCTGCTGGTATTGATCTAATAACTGCTGTTTTTGTTCACTGCGTTGCCATTGCCACAAGGAAAGCTTGACCATTAGCCCTATCAGCGCAACCATAAGTACAACAAACAGTATCAAGCGGTAAGAAACTGTTTTTTTATCAGCCTGTTGAGAGAGCTTAGTTATGGTCATAAAACTGCTAATTACCGCGTTAATCCTGTTTGTAGTGGTGAACATGCTGTTTGCTTTACGGGTAATGCTAAAGGGCGGAGAAAAACCAATGACCCATTACTTAGGTAAACGCTTAATCTTTAGCGTGTTGGTTATCCTATTGGTTTTACTCGCCATGGCCTTGGGCATCATTCAGCCCAACCCACGCCCTTACTAAAGCACATAGACAAAAATAAACAGACACAACCACACCACATCTACAAAGTGCCAATACCAACTCGATGCCATAAATGCAAAGTGACTCTTACCGGTGAAGTGGCCTTTTAGTACCCGCAAAAACATCACCGTAAGCATGATGGCGCCTAACGTAACGTGTAAGCCGTGAAAACCCGTGAGTAAGAAAAAGGTATTGCCATAAATGCCTGAATCAAGGCGCAAGCCTAATTCCTGATACGCGTGAATGTATTCTTCAATCTGGAAAAATAAGAAAGCAAAACCTAGCACCAAGGTAATGGCTAACCACATTTTAAGTGGCCCGCGTTTATCTTTTTCTAAACTCACATGAGCAAAGTGCAATGTCACTGACGAAATCACCAGTATTACGGTATTCAATAACGGCAAGCCAAACCAGCCCATCGCTTGGGTTGTTGTACCGCCGGGCGTTTCAACTAGCGGCCACATGGCAGTAAATTCTGGCCATAACACCGCGCCAGTCATTTCATTATTACCAGCACCGCCCAACCAAGGCACAGCAATCATTCTGGCGTAGAATAACGCTCCGAAAAATGCACCAAAGAACATTACCTCAGAGAAAATGAACCAACTCATGCCTTGGCGAAAAGAGCGGTCCATTTGGGCACTATATAAGCCATCCATACTCTCTTGGATAACATTGCCAAACCAACCAAACATCATGGTAACAATTACCACAAAGCCACATGACAATATCCAAAGGCCGTAGCTTTGTTCACTGCCCATTTGTTGAACAGAAAAACCAGCGCCCATGGCGATTAGGAATAAACCCACCGCGCCAACAATTGGCCAAATACTTTGCGCAGGAACGTAATACTTCTCATAAGGCTGCGTCATTGCTCACCTCTCCATCAGCACTTACTTGTGCAGTTTCAGATTCAATCGGCTCGCCCTCTACGGCAAATAAGGTGTAAGCCAAAGTTAAGGTATTTATATCTTTAGGTAACTCAGGATCTACATAGAAGAACAATGGCATGTCTTGTTGCTGACCCGGAGCTAGGGTTTGCTGCTCAAAACAAAAACAGCTGACTTTTTTTAGATGATTGGCCGCCAAACCAGGGCTAACCGAGGGAACCGCCTGCACCGTGCCACGTTTGGGAGTAAGGTTACTAGCACTAAAATCAACCTGTAGAGTCTCACCTGGATGGACTTTTACTTGGTTAACCTTAGGGCCAAACTTCCAATTAAGCCCTTGCGGTACATAGCTAATAAACTCCACGGTTACGGTGCGCTGTTGGTCGGTAACAAGGCTTATTTCACTGGCTTCTGTAGCTGTTTTGCCGTTAATGCCAGTAACCTGACAAAATACGTCATACAGTGGCACTAAGGCGTAACCGAAGCCGAACATAGCCACTACTACAAGCAGCAGCTTTGTGACTAAACGGCCATGGCCAAGCATATTATTTAATCTCCGGCGGTGTAGAGAAACTGTGATAAGGCGCTGGCGATGGCAATGCATCCCACTCTAAGCCCTCTGCGCCTTCCCAAGGTTTAGCCGGCGCAGGTTCACCGCTTCTAATACACTTAATCACCATGTACAAGAAGATGAACTGCGACAAACCAAAGGCAAAGCCACCAATACTCACAATAGCGTTAACATCGGCAAACTGCAGCGCATAATCTGGAATACGCCGTGGCATGCCACCTAAGCCTAAGAAGTGCATAGGGAAGAACAACACATTTACCGAGATAAGCGAACACCAGAAATGTAGCCGGCCCAGGCCTTCGTCGTACATATTACCGGTCCACTTAGGTAGCCAATAATAAGCAGCAGCCATAATCGAGAATACCGCGCCTGTTACCAGTACATAATGGAAGTGCGCCACCACAAAATAAGTGTCGTGATATTGGAAATCCACCGGCGTAATCGCCAACATCAATCCCGAGAAACCACCGATGGTGAAAAGCACAATAAAGGCCAGTGCGAATAACATCGGCGTTTCAAAGGTCATTGAGCCGCGCCACATGGTGGCCACCCAGTTAAATACCTTCACCCCAGTAGGTACCGAGATCAGCATGGTACAAAACATGAAGAACAACTCAGCCGCAACAGGCATACCAGTAGTAAACATATGGTGCGCCCACACAATGAAGCTTAAACCAGCAATAGATGCTGTGGCGTAAACCATCGAGGCATAACCAAATAACCTTTTACGAGAGAAGGCTGGAACAATCGCCGAGATAATGCCGAATGACGGCAAAATCATAATGTAAACTTCGGGGTGGCCAAAGAACCAGAATATGTGCTGAAACAGTACAGGGTCTCCCCCGCCGGCGGCATCAAAAAACGACGTACCAAAATACTTATCTGTAAGCACCATGGTCACTGCACCTGCTAATACCGGCATCACAGCAATCAACAAAAATGCGGTAATAAACCAGGTCCACACAAATAGCGGTAACTTCATGTAAGTCATGCCGGGTGCACGTAAGTTCATAATGGTTACAATCACATTGATCGCCCCCATAATCGAACTAATCCCCATAATATGCACCGAGAATACAAACAAAGCGGTACTGTCTGGACTGTAGTTAGTAGAAAGCGGCGCGTAGAAAGTCCAACCAAAGTTAGGGCCACCACCTTCCATAAACAACGAGGCCAACAGCATGGTGAAAGCAAAAGGTAAAATCCAAAAGCTCCAGTTATTCATGCGTGGCAAGGCCATATCTGGCGCGCCAATCATCATCGGAATCAGCCAGTTAGCCAAACCGGTAAAGGCAGGCATCACTGCACCAAACACCATGATTAAGCCATGCATGGTGGTCATTTGATTGAAAAAGTTAGGTTCAACTAACTGTAAACCTGGTTGGAACAGCTCGGCGCGGATCACCATCGCCATTGCGCCACCGGTAATAAACATGGCAAAACTAAACCACAAATACATTGAGCCAATGTCTTTGTGGTTAGTGGTTAATACCCAACGCATTAAACCGCGCGGGGCACCGTGATGGTGCTCATCATGGTCAGCATGAACGTCACTAATCGTGCTCATTATCTCTCTCCCTACTGCGCTGCGTTTTGCACGGCCACAACATCCTTGGCCTGCACTAAATCACCGGTATCATTACCCCAAGCGTTACGCTCGTAAGTAATTACGGCAGCCAGCTCTTTTAAACCTAGCTGTTTACCAAAGGCTTGCATCGCAGTGCCCGGTACACCATTCACAACTACTTCAATATGTTTGCCCACATCACCAATAGCGATTGGACTGTCTTTCAAGCCAGGGAACACACCTGGTAAGCCTTCACCGTTAACTTGGTGGCAAGCCGCACAGCTTTTGTCGTAGACTTTTTTGCCCAGCGACATCAGTTCGTCTTGCTCCATAGTCATAGCAACCAGCTCTAACTCTTGGGCTTGTTTGGCTTGATAAGCGGCTTCTTCCTCGGCTAACCAAACATCGTAATCGGCCTGCGTTTTAGCGATAACCACAATCGGCATAAAGCCGTGGTCCTTACCACATAACTCAGCACACTGGCCGCGGTAAATGCCGGGTTTATCAATGATGGTCCAAGCCTCATTAATAAAGCCGGGGTTGGCGTCTTTCTTCACTGCAAAATCAGGTACCCACCAGGAGTGGATAACATCTTCCGAAGTCATCAAAAAGCGCACTTTTTTATCGATGGGCAATACCAGCGGTCGGTCTACCTCAAGCAAGTAGTTTTTGCGTTTTTCCAGCTTGCCGTTAACTTCATCCATATCAGATGCCAGCACACTGTAGAATTCCAGTTCACGGTCAAAGTATTTGTAATGCCACTTCCACTGGGAACCTGTTACTTGAATCGTGATATCGGCATCGGAAGGATCTTCCATGGCCAGCAGGGTTTTAGTGGCAGGAATCGCCATCCCTATCAATATAATGAAAGGAACGATGGTCCAAATAATTTCTACTTTGGTACTTTCATGAAATTGAGCCGGCTTGGCCCCTTTAGATTTGCGATGATGAAAAATAGCCCAGAACATGGCGCCAAACACCAGCACCCCAATAGCACAACAAATATAAAAAATTGTCATGTGCAGGCCATAAACCTGCTCACTAATGGCGGTAACACCCGGACGTAAGTTGAATGACATTTCTTGCGCAAATACTTGCGACGAAAAGAATGTCAGCATTATTAGCTGAATCCATCGGCCCACAGCGCTCTCCTTTGCTAGTAGCCAACGACAACAACTCTCCAAACTAGGAAAGTAGCTGCAGAAAAAGGGAAATCCCCCACCCCAAAAGTAGTAGACAGCAACAGCTAAATACAAGCTACTGCTTATAAATTAACCCCTAAGTTAAAGAAATGTAAATATATTGTTGAGATTTTTATGGATAAACACAAAAGATGTGATGCTAACGACAAAAGCCCAAATCGGGCTGATTTGGGCTTAAAAAGGGCGGAACTTATTGCTATGTAAGGCTTACATCCAATCGGCAGTGCGAATAATACCTACCGCTAAGCCTTCAATTTCGATGCTTTGATACTCTAAATCAACTTCAATAGTTGAGAGCTCTTCATTTTCTGGATGCAAGTAAACCATTTTACCGTCGCGTTCAAAACGCTTAACCGTAACATCGTCTTCTAAACGTGCCACCACCACTTGCCCATTATGAACATTATTGGTTTTGTGCACCGCTAACAAGTCACCATCCATAATGCCGATGTCTTTCATACTCATTCCCTGCACCCGCAGTAAATAATCAGCATGAGGATTAAACAAGTTAGCATCTACCGCATAGTGCGACTCTACATGCTCCTGCGCCAAAATAGGCTCGCCTGCAGCCACTTGGCCGATTAAGGGTAAACCGGGTTCTAAGTCTTCGGCCACTGGCTCATTAGCGCTGGCTGGCAAATACTCTTCACTAATGCGAATACCGCGCGAAGCTCCAGGGATCATCTCAATAGCCCCTTTCTTAGCAAGTGCTCGTAGGTGCTCTTCTGCCGCATTAGCGGAACGAAAGCCTAATTCTTTAGCGATCTCTGCACGGGTTGGCGGCATACCCGTTTCGGAAATATGACGACGAATTAATTCAAATACTTCTGTTTGACGGGGTGTTAAGGGCTTCATATTCTACCTGTAAGTTTATACAGCACACTGTTAGTATATACAGCATGAGCAATGAAGCAAGGATTTATCTAAATCAGTGACTTATTGTAGTGTAGGTTTCAGTTTCATTGGAATTCTTTCCGCTACTTTGAAACTACACCCCATATTTTGAGAGACAGATTGCAATGTGATGGAAACTGAACAAAGTTACCACCTTTAGCAACTAAATCTCTACTACGCTCTTCCCCTGATAGTGATAAAATCGCCGCATTAAAATTACCGAGAAACTCTATGTTTATCCATCATGTTAACGGCATCGACTGGCTGGTGATTACAGCTTTTGAAGAACTGAAAACACTGTTTATCGAAGAAGCGGCTGCGATCCCCTCATGCTTTTCTACTGCCAGCGAGCTGAGCCTAATTGATCAAGCCAAGCGCACGCATGGATATTTGCCGACATTCAGCGGTATTATCACCGATACTGGCACTTTTCAAAGCCAATATAACGAAGAAGATTTAAACCCACAGCTTGCCTGCTTAGTGGAGGGACGCGGACGGGTGTTTATCTACCACGGCGGCTTTGTCGCTTTTGTGGATGACGAGCAAACCTTTATTACTCGATTGGACTGACAATAATTTAGGAAGTTGAAATCGACGAATTGGAACCGCTAGCTAGGAATAGGAAAAACTGGGTTAGAAAGGATTGTGAAAATGCTATTTTTCACAATGATGCATCACATTCGAACATAAGAAAAACTGTAATATCTCGGCCCAACACAAGCTCCTGAGAGACCTAAACAGTAATTAACATTAAGGTGTCTTACTCGAGAAAGCATGACTCTCACACCGTAAACAATATTAAGCACTTGGCTTAACTAGTTAGATCCTTTTCAGCGATCCGATACCCTGGATGTGCTTTGTCGATAATGCCATTAGAAATCAGCGTTTTTAGTGCACTGCCCACAGTGTTTCTAGACATATTAAGTAACGATGCCAAGGACAGTATATTGATAGGTAATACATCATCTTGGTTTAGATCACTAAGTACCTCTAGGGCTTTGTATACCTTTTTCTGAGGAGGACGCTCAGAGCTAAGATGAAACAATCGGCTTAGTGCTCGCTGCTTTTTAGCCATAGATTGATTCAGCATCTGGTTAAATTCTAGAGAGCTAGCAATAAGGTTTTGCGCTTTTTTGAAAGACAAGGTTAACACTCGGCATTCGCAAGATGTGTTGATGTCTAAGGGCGAATTGCCTCCCATAAAAAACTGAGTCTCGTTTAAAATAATTCCAGGATAAATAATATTAACGTACACCCCAGAATTGCCATTACCCGCTTGGTGAAAACCCAGTATCCCCGTAATTAGAAAGGTAATAAATTCTGACCTTCCATCCTGAAAATAGATGAAGTCACCTTTATTTAGTTGCTGCACTTTTCCTAATTTAATCATTTCTTTAGCAAGTTCTTGGCTGGTTCCGTATCTCCTTATAAGTGTATTTTCAACCAAGCTATATGTGGCTGTACGCATAGCTGTTAGATACCACTCTTTTAGTACAAATTAGGTAAACCCATTAGTTAATGCGATGAACAAACCGACATGACTCGTCACCTTCGGTAAGTAGTGCGATGATCTCGACCTTGTAATTGGGGTTAATGGCACAACCGGTAGCATTCTCCATTGCCGACACAACGTGCCGACAAAACTCGCCACTGCATTTAGGATCTTGTGACTCTCGCATTAAATCTTCGCAAGCAACACATGCAGTTTCGACCCTAACCGGATCTCCATTCGCATCGACTTCCCAATGCCCTTCTACCCCAAATATTGGATCTTCATAATCATGGTAAGAGCCAATAGCGCGAGCAGAGTGTTGGTCAATATTCATTTTCTTAACCAAATAAGGAGCGCGATACTTCCCATACTCGCTAAGCGCGGGGATCCAAAAAGCTTGCCAGGCACCCAGTCCTTTATTCTGATATTGCTTTACTAAGTGCTTTACCAGAGCGGTGTTCCCTTTACGCAATAACCATCTCATACTGCAACTATGCTCTGCTAGGCGCATCATGCTGTGCAGGTAAATAGCAAATAGCTTCTTCATCGATACACTCCTCTATCTTTACACAAAAGCCCACGCACAATGCGCAGGCTTTTGATTGAGATTAGTATTCGCCAGTTAGCACTATTGGCAGCTCAATTTTACCTTCTAAGGCTAGAGCATGGGTAAGCATCCAATTACGGGTATTAGATGCCGATGCTTTCTGGGCCATAGCGCGCAAAGAGTCAGCTTTCACTTGTTTTGCCTTTTCTTCACCAGCGCGAATTGCATAAGTGGCAAGTTGAGCAGCCCATTGATGGTCATTGTCTGCTTGAGCTTGTTTAGCCAAGTTAATCACTTTGTCTAATCCGCCCATCGCTTCAACCATCTTGGTTGCTTCTAAATCTCTTGGCAGTGGGTGAAGGTCAATTGAATCATTGCCAAACCAATGCATAACATGGTTGTAGTAACGACGAACGTGATAAGTCCACTCACCATAGTTTTCTTCCATCCAAGGAGAGTTAGCAACAATCTCTGGCATTTTCACGCTGTACTGAAGTTCGTCGGGAGACATACCCAAACCAATTGCTTTCTCGGTTTCAGAAATCAGTGCACGAGTTGCAATCAATTGATGCTCAAGTTGCTCTTTAAATATTTCACCTGATACCGGCTTACCATGAACTTTCAGGCTATGCTCTACATCTTTAGACAATAGCCACTCAATTGAAGATTCCATCAACCCAATATCGCGCCAGCGATCACCACGCAAAGTTGAGTAATTGAACAAGCCATGAGCCCAATAAGTATTGTCTACAGTGACCTTCTTCTCTGGAACATAAATGCTGAGGCCATCCATAGTATCGGTGTGCCCCATGTGGGTAACAAACTCCATACCATCAATTATGATAGAGGTCTCTTCATCACCCACTAGCATGGTAGGCGGCGTGTAAGCTTCCATGTCGTAGGCCGTAAAGCTAACTTTTGCCATTCCTGTTTTTGATGGCGAATCAGGTCCTTCCTCAGGAAGAAATGCACCTAACTGAATGCCCGCTCGCACTTGGCGCACTGTTGCCATTGGCGAATCGGTCGACAAAGCAGCACCAAACTCTTCTTTATGATTTTTATGGGCCACCACCACGGTGTCTTCACTTAGGTTCCACTCACCCGCACCCACAATGTAGTGCCAATGGGTATAAATAAGCCCAACTACGGGTTTCTTAGCTATGTTCTCTGGTAGCAGTGAGATGGCTTTTTTGGCATACGCTCGGTTCAATCCACCGTCAAATACAACAATGCCGTTTGCCGTCTCAATAACGTTTACATTGTCCATCCCCATACCAGTTAATGACCATACTCCAGGTGCAACCTGATAAGCACCGTCGGTATATTGAGCATCTTTATTGTTCAGGCTCTCAGCAATTACAGCACCCGAGGCGCTAATAACGCTCTTTTCTTCAACAACTAACGAGCTGTTGGCAAACACCGAACTAGTAGCAAACACTGCAACAAAAGCAGCAACTTTGGAAAACTTAGGCATACAGGATCTCACATGTTTATCGTTGATAAATGATGCCGGCTATCCTAATTGGCGAGAGCGTTTTAAAAATCGCAAGCTGCAACTTTGAGTGAATTTTTCACTGCTATCATTCGCGCGGTATTAAAAACTAAAAGATTAACAACAATGTTGCGTGAGAAAAAATTGTCAGTAATAGCGATTAGCATGATGCTATCGGGCGCAGCTGCTGCTTGCCCCTTACATTTTGGTGCAGAGCAAGGTGAACTAGATTTGCCCGGTGCATCACAACTGCTTATCAACTCGATATTTTTAGAGAAAAGTGATGATCTGCAAGCGCTTAAACCACTGCCACCAGCCGCTACCTTTCAACGTGCATCGTGGTGGTTAAGAATATTCGCAAAGTCCTTACATGAGCATCACATTGAAGACCTGCATATTGTATTAGCTGATATTCCATTGTGGTCACACCTTTTACCCAGTCCTTCACCGATAAGGATCGATGTAGAGAAGCCAGAACCAACCGCTAAGGTGGTGATGTTGACTCAGGTGGGCCTGCAAGCTCTGATTACTCGTTCAATAAGCATGCAACAAGCTCTTTCTCTTGGTTTAGTGCGTTTACATCAAGTAGATGACGAAACAAGATCTAAGCTAGAGCAATTAGCTATCTAAGAGTTTTACTGCGCCGTAGGTGTTAATTATCTTGCTGTCTTTTTCGAGCTCTTTAAGCACCCGATGAACCCGGTGTTTGCTTACGGCTAAATAAGCCGCTAGCTTTTCGGCAGTAATTAATACTTCGTCATCAAGTTGTTTAAGACTTTGTAAGCGCAATAGTACACGCTGTTTAAGTGGCATAAGCAAAGAGGTAGAAAGCAGCTGCTCGCTCATTCTATACAGCGCCGCAGCGCATAAACCGGAAAGCAATTTCGCTTCATGCTCCAAATTAGCTTCACTTCTTAACTTACTGTAAGCCAGAAATAGTACGGTACATTCCGACACCGCAACAACCGTTGCCGGCGAGGTTTTCCCATCAAGAAAAGAAACGGCATTTAGCAGGCTGCCAGAAACAAATTTTTCTGCAATTAACATTTCACCATCTACAGAGAGGATCTCAATCTCTGCTTCTCCTTCGGTTAAATAGCCTAGCCTATCAATCGCTTCATTTTGAAAAACGATAGTGTCGCCAGCCCGAAAAGTTTTACGAACGGCGCTGGTTTGCAAGGCAAGAGCTAAGAGCGGAAATTGTGCTTCGTCAAACAGTTTGTTAAACCCGTTTGCTTGATAATGTGCCGTTTCTTTCAAAGCTATGCTCCAACAGCAGTGGCGTAGTTCTCTCTATTATACTCCAGCATTTAATAGAGAAAACGTTGGCTTATCTATTTGTAGACCCGCGGCTATAACTGGTAGTTGAACTCGATGCGGTGGGCGCTTTCATTAAAGCGCTGATGCTGAGTCCAATTCGCAAAGTAGCGAAGGTTAAATCTTGGGTTAATTTGATAAGACGCCGCAAATTCGTGAGCAAACACCTGAGATTCACCACCAAAAGCACCGCTTTTATAATGGTTAGAACCCGACAGAGTGGTCATCCACATTGGATTGTAATTTAGCCAAATGTTCTCGGTAAGAGTGAGTTTGCTATAAGTACCAACAACCCCAAATGTTCCAGGTACCGAATAGCCACTAATCACTTCGCCGTTGTCTCCCATAATATTGTTGCCAAAGGCAAAACCTGCTCCAGCAAGAGGAAACAACTGTAACGGCCCTAAAGCAGGCAGCGATTGAATAATGCTATAGGAAATAGAACCAGACTCATTCTCAAAATCATAATTGCTATCTATTTGCGAACCACGCCCATTAGTAAGATCGGCCTCAAACTTTCTATAACGTAAACTTTGCACGCTATCTCTAGCGTTTTCATCACTACTCAAAGTGTCACCTAAAATGCCTTTTACCTCGAATACATGCATGCCCATGGTGGTGTCTTCACCAGTATCAAAGGTTTGCCCTAGCTTTAAGTTAAGCCCAGTATTGGTATAGCCAGCACCTACTTGAGTATACACCGCAAGAGGATCCGACATATCCTGCACCGAGTCAGTTTCCCCAGCTTGTGAATAGCCAGACAATAAACAGCTTACCAAGGCCACATTTGTTAACTTACCCATCGTTAGTTCTCTTAAAGGTTCGAAAAATCAACGACGGAAATTAGCAGCCAGCTAGAAAAGATTCTGCACAGAGAGTGCAGAGTAATAAATCAATCCATTTGAATTTCAGGCTATAGATGAACTGAAAAAGTAGCTCAGCAATAGCTATCACCTAGTACGAAATCTCTGAAGGAAGAGCAATAAAGGGCGGCTTTTGTACGATCAAAATCAAATAATTCGTACTTTAAGATAAATAAAAGCCGCTGGCCAATTGCTTAAAAAGTGACTGAGGTATATGCTTAGCCCCTATTAATAATACAATATGATTTACTGGAGTTGAAAATGACAAAACCTGTCATCGGTTTCATCGGCCTTGGTCTTATGGGCGGCAACATGGTTGAAAACCTGCAAAAGCGCGGTTACCAACTAAATGTAATGGACTTAAATAAAGAGGCTGTTGCAACGTGTGTTGCTCGTGGTGCTAAAGAAGCAAGCTCTGCAAAAGAACTAGCTGCAGCTAGTGACATTGTAATGCTTTGTTTAACCACTTCTGCAGTAGTTGAAAAACTTATCTACGCTGACGACGGCATTTTAGCTGGTATTAAAGAAGGCGCGGTATTAGTAGATTTTGGTACTTCTATCCCAGCCTCTACCCGTAAGATTGGTGAAGACCTAGCCGCTAAAGGCGCAGGCATGATTGACGCACCATTAGGTCGTACTCCTGCTCACGCTAAAGATGGTTTGCTAAACATTATGGCAGCTGGCGATATCGATACCTTTAACAAAGTTAAACCGGTATTAGACGAGCAAGGTGAAAATGTATTCCACCTAGGTGCTCTTGGCGCTGGTCACACTACTAAGTTAGTAAATAACTTTATGGGTATGACTACTGTTGTTGCTATGTCGCAAGCATTTGCTGTGGCCGATCGCGCTGGTGTAAACCGCCAACAGTTATTCGACATTATGTCAGCTGGCCCTTCTAACTCACCGTTCATGCAGTTTTGTAAAAATTACGCTGTAGATGGTGTTAGTGACTTAGGTTTCTCTATTGCTAACGCAAACAAAGACCTTGGCTACTTCTTAGAAATGGTTAAAGACTTAGGCACAGAATCTAAAATCGCTGAAGGTTCTTCTGCTAACTTAGCCGCTGCACTAGATGCAGGCCTAGGCAACGGCAATGTACCAGAGATTTTCGATTACTTTCTTAAACTAGAAAAGTAACTCGAGCTCTTAATGACAAGGGTGTAACAGTTAAGCTGTTACACCCTTGTTTGTTTTAAAGCCAGCATTTCTCCAAGCTAGCATCAACAGAATACTGGCAAACAACCCTGCCGACAGCGGCTCACTAACTCTGGTAGCCTCTGCCACAATCAGCACCGGATTAATGTCTATCCAATAGTAATCTTCATCACCTTGCACTAAGGGGCTGTTAAAAATACGCTCAACCTCATCAGGCGTAATCAGGGTTTGATTGTTCAAAGATGGGTTCATCAAAAACGCACCATTCATATGAGGCAAACCTAAATTATGGCCGAGTTCATGTGCTAATAGCTCTCCACCAAAAGATCCTGCAGCATAGGAAGACTCAACCACAAAATCGTTACCAAAGTACTCACCACAACCAACAATCCCCGTAAGCACAAAGCTACCACAGGCACTAATGGTATCGATAAAATAGAAGTTAACTACATTTGCTGGGCCAACGTGCTGATTAAATAACTGGGTAACTTCTGCGCTAGTGGTTATATCAAGCAGTTCAGGAAACACTAACTCGCTGGCCGTACCAATACGAATATCGATGATATTTTGGCCAAAGCTAGCTTGCGAATATATTTCATCCATTGCCGCTTCATTGGTGGTAATAAAAGCCGCCTGAACCATTGATGAAACAAATAGCAATAAGGCGAATACTGAGCTCTTTGTGGGCAGGGTCATAACACATTCCTTAGCGTGGTAAGCCTAATGAAAATTCTTAGCAACATATTATTAACAATAGCATCCACAACTAAATAAACGAATTTTTGCAGCAAGAATAACCTACCCAGAGTAACTCTTGAGCCTTATTTCAGTTATTTATCTAGATCCTGAATTATTTAAGATATTGCATCAAATCAAAGCCAAATTTAGATAAGTCTGCTACCCTATGCCCTGTATCAATTCACCACTATAAGCTCTTGAGATGTTACATTTACCCTCTCCAGTTTTAGCCGTTTTGCGAGCAATAATTGGCTTTTTTACTCGCGGAAAATTTGTCCCAGACAATCCCATCACTGAGTTCAATTTAGATTTAACTCAGCCGATTATTTATGTGATCCCTAGTCATTCATTGGCCGATGTATTAACTCTGCAACTCGCCTGTAAAGAACTTGGCTTACCCGATCCCTTTGAACCGGTAATGTTTGCTGGCGAAGCGCATAAACGGGTAGCTTTTTTAGTTGATGGCAACGGCGAAACCCTAGAGCAAACCATTGAGCAGTTTACCTCTGCCTTGGCCATTCACCGTAGTGACGAAAGTCACAACGCGCAGTTGGTGCCAGTTAAGTTATTTTGGGACCGTTACCCGGGGCGCGAAAGCGTGGATGACTTAATGGGCGGCAAGCCAGAACGCCCAGCCGGGGTGTTAAAGAAAACCTGGCAGGTTATCTTTAAAGGCCGCGAAAACTTAGTCCGTTTTAGTCCACCGGTTTCGCTTAAAGACATGGCACAACGCCAAGGCTCAGACAAACGTATTGGCCACAAACTGGCACGTGTTGCCCGAATTCACTTTAGCCGCATGCAAATGATCGCAACCGGCCCCAAGTTACCAAACCGTCGCCACATGTTTGAGCAGCTACTGGCTTCGGCAACCATTCGTGAAGCGATTAATGAAGAAGCAAAAGCCAAGAACATCGACAAGGCTGCCGCTCGCCAAGCCGCCTTAAAATATTTAGAAGAAATTGCTGCCGACTTCTCCTACCGTAACTTACGCATGGCCGACGCGGTACTCAGTTGGGTTTGGAACAAAATCTATTCAGGCATTGAAGTAAACCACGCAGAAAAAGTGCGTAAACTGGCCCAAGAAGGCCATGAAATAGTTTACGCACCTTGTCATCGTAGCCACATGGACTACCTACTGCTGTCTTATGTTTTATACCACCAAGGCATGGTGCCGCCGCACATTGCAGCTGGGGTAAACTTAAACTTCTGGCCTGCCGGTCCGTTCTTTCGCCGCTCTGGCGCGTTTTTTATTCGCCGCAGTTTCAAAGGTAACAAACTCTACTCCACCGTATTTAGAGAGTACTTAGGGCAGCTATTCAGCCGCGGTTATTCAGTAGAGTACTTTACCGAGGGCGGTCGCAGCCGCACAGGGCGTTTATTGCCACCTAAAACCGGCATGTTAGCCATGACCGTTCAAGCGATGCTAAAAGGCTTAGAGCGTCCGGTAACTATTGTTCCCGTGTACTTTGGTTACGAACACGTAATGGAAGTAGGCACTTACTACAAAGAGTTAAAAGGAAAATCTAAAGATAAAGAATCGTTATTCTCGCTGTTTGGCATGCTGCGTAAATTGCGCAACTTTGGCCACGGCTATGTAAACTTTGGCGAGCCGATTAACGTAAACCAAAGCTTAAACAAACTAGCGCCGGAGTGGCGAGAACACCCAGAAGAAGGTTTAAAACCCAACTGGTTGGTGCCTGCGGTTAACGATATTTCCAACCAATTAATGGTGAATATTAACAGCGCCGCTGCGGTAAATGGTTTGTGTTTAAGCGCCACTATTTTATTGGCTGCCGAGAACCGAGCCCTGCCGCGCAAGCAACTGGTTAAGCAGATAAGTTTATACACATCTTTAATCGAAAATGTGCCTTATAGTGACCATGTAACGCTACCGGAAGTAGATGCAGAAACTCTGCTGGATCAGGCTATTAGCCTCGACAAGTTTGAAATTCGCAGCGACTACTTAGGCGAAATTATTGGCCTAGATGAAAAACAGCAGGTACTGCTTAATTTCTATCGCAATAACATTATCCATTTGCTAATTATTCCAGCCTTTATCGCCACCGCGTTATTGCAACATCGTAGCCTGTGCCGTAGCCAATTGGTCGCCTTACTTGAGCAGCTTTATCCTTTGCTAAAAGGTGAATTGTTCCTGCGTTATCAAGTAAGTGACATGAGCGATCTTGCTGACCGCTACTTAGAAGAATTTGCCACGCTAAAACTAATCAGTGATCAAGGCGATTGCTTTAACATTGACAGCCAACGTCGTGGGCGTTTGTTGCTGCTAGCCCAAGTGGCTCAAGAAAGCTTGCACCGCTACGCCATTGTTGCGGCGTTGTTGGCCAAGCGTCCTCACCTAGAGCGTGCAGAGTTGGAACAGCAAGCATTGGCCGGCGCACAACGTTTAGCGCAATTGCACAATATCGACGCGCCGGAATATTACGACAAACGCATTACCACTAACTTACTCTCACTAATCCGCGAGCAGGGCTTAAGCGACAGTCAATCGGCAGAGGGTTTGTTTAAACAACTCTCGCCACTGCTGGCCGATGGGGTGTACCAATCGATCAGTGAATTGTTAGATTTAGAAGCTTAAGCCGCACTAATAGCCAGCCATGCATAATGGCTGGCTATGCCTATAAACACCGCCAAACCTACATAGTTGTTGTTTAAAAAAGCTTGGAAACACGCTTCTCGCTCACGATACCTAATCAATTTTTGCTGATAGACAAACAATACCGCTGCAGCGAGCAAACCAAGATCAAAGATAAAACCTAATTGCTTCACATGACCTAAAAGCGCCAAGCACAGCAAACTGGCAGCCTGCAACAGCGCCACAATGAGTTTATCGAAACGGCCAAATAAGATGGCGGTAGACTTAATGCCCACTTTTAAGTCGTCATCACGATCAACCATTGCATACTTGGTATCGTAGGCCACTGTCCAACACACATTAGCCACTAATAGCAACCACGCTTCGGCAGGCACAGCGTTGGTTTGCGCCGCGTAAGCCATGGGAATACACCAACTAAAAGCCAAGCCAAGAAACAACTGCGGTAAATGGGTATAGCGTTTCATAAACGGATAAATTGCCGCCAATACAAGGGCTGCAAAAGATAGCAAAATAGTAAGGGTGTTTTGACTTAGTACCAACAGAAACGACAACACCACCAAGCCAAAAAATAGGGTGAGCGCTTCACGCTCGCTGACCACTCCAGTGGCCAACGGACGCTGAGCAGTGCGTTTCACATGGGCATCCACTTTACGATCGGCAAAATCATTGATCACACAGCCAGCCGAGCGCATGAAAAACACCCCTAATACAAACACCAACAAAACAGAAAAATCAGGTAATCCTTCGGCGGCTAACCAAAGTGCCCACAAAGCCGGCCACAGCAACAATAAAGTGCCAATGGGTTTGTCCGCCCGCATTAACTGCCAATAGGGTTTTGCGTTAGCTAGCTGCAACACCACTTTCTCCTTGATAGGCAATACAAGATGGCAAAAAAATCTCAGAAACCAACAATGGTGCCGAGGCTAATAAGAAACGTGAACGTCGCCCCCACAAAGGCTGCGGGTCTGTAACATACTGGTAAATTGCCGAGTTTTGGTCAACTTGGGCTAACTCTAAAGTTTGTCGTTGGCCTTTATCAGTAAACAGTAACTCACCTAGTGGTTTATTAGCGAGTCGGCTCACCTCGGCGGCATCGCCTTCTAAGGAGCTTTTAGGTATCACGCTACGCGCAAATACCCACGGCTCGCCATCACAGCATAGCAGTACTTCACGCACCCAATAGGGTCCTGCGCAGGCCAAGGTCTTAAGCTCATGATTGGCTATCTCGGCGTACCCCTCAAACAACACTTGAATAGAGAACTGCTGGCAATGTTGGCGTAAGCGCGCGGTTAACGAACCTGGGTACTCTAGCCAGTCACGCAACTGTAGTGCTGTCATGCTTAGTTGTTGTGGCAATTGCCACTTACCATCGGCCCCGCAAGGCTGCTGTTGATTTGGTTTCACGCGATCACATTGCAAAGAATTAGACTGGCATTATCCAGTAAACAACGGTTTAAAGTAAACTCTACTTTGCGCGAATGCTTCGCTGATTTGCCTTACATTTATCAGCATAATTTGTGGGGTTAAGCTAAGTTACCAAACTGCTTTACTAGGGGTTTCTGTCTTTCGCGGTTAAATTTTGTTCGAGAGAAAATCGTTTTAAGCGCGGAAGACCTGTGCAGCCTAGCAGGCTAGGTAAACACTAGAGCCGCTACCTTGTATAAACAAGCCATAAATTACTGCAAAATCAGCTGGAAAGGCCAACAGCCCTTAACAAGTCTTGTATTATTTTCCATCACCAGCTTGACCTAGTGCCCGCTAACAGAAACAATAAAGCTAGGACTACCAAGGAAACACACCGCCGCATGAAATTTGTTCACAGCTTGCTGTTATGTTGCAGCTTATTCTTCTCCTCGCTGGCCTACAGCCAAGAAGCAGGAAACTCTAGTTATGCATATTTTGGCTTCGAACCCGATATCATTACTAACTACATTAGCACCGGCAAGAAGCTTGGTTATGTGCGTATTACTGCCGAAGTAATGGTCGAGAACCAAAGTGCTTTAAGCAGCATTGAGCACCACGCACCACTCATTCGCGACGCAATTATCGAGATACTGGGTCATCAACGTGAAGAAGACATTAAGTCTTTAAAAGGCCGCGAAGAAATTCGCATTTTATGCCAAGAAGCGGTCAACGATTTATTAGTACAAGAAACCGGTAAAAAGCTAGTGAGCAAATTGCTGTTCACTAAGTACTTATACCAATAAAGCTCGTTGATAGATTAAACCCAAAAAGCCCATCGTCGATGGGCTTTTTGCTTATTAACAACTGATGTTAATTGGGCTGCTGCTTGTCGAAAAATTTATCTAACAGCGCCTGAGCACAGCCAACAAACAAACCAAATAAGTGGGCCAAGTTAGCAGTAGAAGGCCCCACCACGTCCATAAAACCAATGACCAGCCAGACTAACATAAAGCCAACAATAGCCGGGCTAAGCTGTAAGCCAGCCTGCGGGCGTAACCAGCCGGTAAACCAACAGTACCCCAGTAAGGCGTACACTACCCCCGACAAACCGCCAAAGTAGGGGCCAGTTGCCAGCAGTTGTGCCACGTTAGGTATCACCGCAGCCACAAGGGTAATCAGCAACAATTTAGAGCTACCCAGCTGGCGTTCAATTTCGCCCCCCAACTGCCACCACCACAAGCCGTTAAAGACAATATGGATCACCGAGAAGTGCAGAAAGATAGGTGTTATCACTCGCCAAAACTGATCTGAGGCTAACATACTCAACTGTGGCGTAATGGTAAGGTTGAGCATCAAATAACGCTCAAAACCAATGTTCATAAACAAATAAACCACGGCGGAAATCAGCAAAACCGCCAAAGTAACTGGGCCGGCATGTGCAAAAAAAGCACTTTTAACCAGCCCCTTTCCACCATAAGAGAATTTGGCTTTACGGCTATCGGCCACAGTCCAAGAAGCTGCTAGGTATTTTTCGTCGTTAGGGTTTTCAATAAACTGCTTGAGTTCATATTCAGCTTTATCTAGATGTTGCTCATCAATTAAGAAAACCGCCACACCTTGATCAGCGGGTGCCAATTGGCATTCAATCTTAAGCACCGCCATATAATCTACAAAAGCTTGGGCGACCCGAGGGTTACCCATTACGATTAATTGCTTCACTCAGCATCACCTGATTCAAAAGGAGCAACTTGGCGCCAGGCTTCAAAGCCACCTTGCAGGCTATATACTTCTTCAAAGCCTTGGTGAATCAAATACTGTGCAGCACCTTGGCTAGAAATACCGTGGTAACACATTACGATAAGTGGCGTATCAAACTCGGTTTCCGAAATAAGCTGATTTAAGCTGCCATCGCTTAAGTGAAAGGCATTAACAGGATGAGCTTGAGAAAAAGACTGCGGGTCACGCATATCTAGCAATACCGCGCCTTCTGCAGCGAGCTTTTGCTGAGCGCCATTTACATCAATTTGTTCAAACTGTTCCATCATCTTTTTCACCGCCGTAATTTTTGTTTCACTTTAACTGGTTTAAGGACAAAGAAAAAGCCACAAACCATAAGGAGATTACTAGGGTCTGTTGATCTTTGGTGTTGAAATTTTGTTCAAGATAAGCGGGCTTTAATCGCGGCGAGCACTTAGAAGCCTAGTGGGCTAAGCAAGAAGTGCTTAACAAAGAGTAAAGTTCGCTTATCCGAACCCTTCAGGCAGCATTTCTTAGCCATTTATTCAGCGTTAGCGAGTGATTATTAAGACCACTTAACTGCACACTCACTGCCTTGCCTAAATGGCTAATAAATTGCTGCAAAATCCATCAGCAAAGTTCAACAGACCCTAGCTGTAAGCATAAAAAAAGCAAGCCGAAGCTTGCTTAAATTAGTTCTGGAAAAGGATTTAGGCGCCAAGATAGGCTTTACGCACATCCTCGTTCACTAGCAAGTTATCACCTGTGTCTTCAAGAACAATCCTGCCATTTTCCAGAACATAACCGCGGTCGGCTAAGCGTAACGCTTGGTTAGCATTCTGTTCTACTAAAAACACCGTCATTCCACGTTGGCGCAACTGCTCCACAATATCAAAAATCTGCTGAATGATAATTGGCGCTAAACCAAGCGAAGGTTCATCTAATAGCAGCAAACGAGGGTTGCTCATTAAGGCGCGGCCAATGGCTAACATTTGTTGCTCACCACCAGACATCGTACCCGCACGCTGACTCACCCGTTCTAACAAGCGCGGGAACAAGCTATATACTTCTTCAATGCGCTCGGCGGTTTCTTGCTTCGTCGCAAAAAACGCGCCCATGTGCAGGTTTTCTTCAACGGTTAAACGCGAGAAAATCCGGCGGCCCTCTGGTACCACAGCAATGTCGCCACGCATAATGTCGTGGGTTTGACTATTGGTAATGTCTTTACCGTCAAACAAAACTTGGCCACTGCTGGCTCGCGGGTCGCCACACAAAGTCATTAGCAAAGTGGTTTTACCGGCGCCATTGGCACCAATTAAACTCACAATCTCGCCTTGGTTCACTTTTACACTTACATCGTGTAGAGCTTGAATTGGGCCGTAGTGGGTTGAAACATTTTTTAACTCTAACATTGTTATTTTCTACCTCAGCCTAAAACTCGCCCAAGTAGGCTTTAATCACCTCGGGGTTATTGCGAATTTCTTCTGGCGTACCATTGGCTAAAGGACAGCCTTGGTTAACCACGTATATACGATCTGATATGCCCATCACCAACTTCATATCGTGCTCAATCAGCAATACCGATACATTTTCGTTGTCACGCAAGTCCATAATCAAGCGATCTAGATCGTCGGTTTCCTTAGGGTTTAAACCAGCGGCAGGCTCATCAAGCATCAAAATTTCTGGACGCGTTACCATGCAACGGGCAATCTCTAAACGGCGCTGCTGACCATAAGCCAAATTGCCGGCTTTGCGATTAGCAAACTCTTTTAGATCAACCTTATCAAGCCAATATTCAGCAAAGGCTAAGGCATCTGCCTCACTCTTTTTAAAACTTGGCGTTTTTAGTAAACCCGCTAAGAAGTTGGTATTTAAATGGCGATGCTGTGCTACTAATAGGTTTTCGACCACGCTCATATCTTTAAACAAACGAACATGTTGGAAGGTACGAACAACGCCTTTGCGAGCAATTTGATGACCCGCCAAACCTTGAAGTGCTTCGCCCCGGTAAAGAATTTGCCCGGCGGTAGGTTTATAAAAGCCTGTTAAGCAGTTAAATACCGTGGTTTTACCCGCTCCATTTGGGCCAATTACCGACACCACTTCTTTCTCGTTTAGCTTAAGGGCAACATTGTTTACCGCCAATAAGCCACCAAAACGCATGGTAAGGCCATTTACATCTAATAAAGCACTCATGCCTTGGCCTCCTCTTTTAACTCAATATGAGGACGAGACATTGGCAATAAGCCCTGTGGTCGCCAAACCATCATAAATACCATCATCAAACCAAACATCAACATGCGATATTCATTAAATTCACGCGCCATCTCTGGCAATACCGTCATAATAATTGCCGCTAGAACAACACCAATTTGCGAGCCCATACCACCCAGTACCACAATCGCCAAAATAATTGCCGATTCAATAAAGGTGAAAGATTCGGGGCTAATAAAACCCTGACGTGCAGCAAAAAAGCTACCGGCAAAACCCGCAAACGCAGCACCAATAGTAAAGGCACTCAACTTAACCACAGTAGGGTTTAAGCCTAATGAGCGACAGGCAATTTCGTCCTCACGTAGTGCTTCCCATGCACGGCCAATTGGCATTCTTAATAAACGGTTAATCACAATTACCGTTAGCACCACCAATAACAAGGCCATTAAATACAAGAAAATCACTTTGTATTGCGAGTTGTAGCTAATACCAAAAAAGTTGTGGAAGGTATCAAAACCCTCGCCTTTCAAGCGGCGGTTAAACTCCAAACCAAACAAGGTAGGTTTAGGAATACCACTAATCCCGTTTGGGCCACCGGTAAGGTGAGTTAAGTTATTCAGCAATAGGCGAATAATTTCACCAAAACCTAGCGTTACAATAGCTAAGTAATCACCCCGTAGGCGCAATACTGGGAACCCCAATAAAAAGCCAAACAAGGCCGCCATAGCGCCAGCAATAGGCAAACAAAGCCAAAAACCAAAGCCGTCGGCACTTAGCAGCGCATAAGTGTATGCACCTACCGCATAAAAGCCTACATAACCTAAATCCAGCAAGCCGGCTAAACCAACCACCACATTAAGGCCCAAGCCTAGCATCACGTATATAAGCGTGAGCGTTGCCAAATCCACCGAGCCACGGCTTACCATAAAGGGCCAAATGATTGCGCCAGCTAAGGCAAAAGACACCAGCAAGCGATAAGCCTTTGGGTTTTGCTCAGGACTAGGCAGCTTAAAGTTAAAACCCTTGCTTGGGGCTTTTCCGGCTTTTTTCTTAAATAACAGCGGATGAAGTAACTGGCTAACAAATACTGCCGCCATGCCAATAAATAACCATTTTAGATGACCTTCATCGGCCAAAGCCAAATTTAAACCACTGCTGCTTGGCTCCATACGAATGCCCAATAGCCAGCCGGCCAACAGCATAAAAGTGATGGTAGAAATTAACGCACCAGAGAGATTGAGCTTACTCATACTTTCTCAACCTCCGGCTTACCTAACAAACCTGTAGGCATAAATAACAATACAAAACACAACAAACCAAACGACACTACGTCTTTGTATTCAGTACTAAAGTAACCCGCGGTAATTGCCTCGGTAATGCCTAGCAACAAACCACCTACCACTGCACCAGGAATAGAACCAATACCGCCCAATACCGCTGCAGTAAAGGCTTTTAAGCCTGCCATAAAGCCAATGTAAGGGTTGATTACACCGTAATAAATACCCAAAAGCACACCCGCTACTGCCGCTAATGCAGCACCAATCACAAAGGTGAGAGAGATAACTTTATTGGTATCGATACCCAATAGGTTGGCCATACCGATATCTTCAGAACATGCGCGGCAGGCACGTCCCATACGCGAGTGAGTAATAAAGGTTGTTAGTGCAATCATGGTGACAAAGGTCACTACAAAAATAACTAACTGCATGTAGGAAATAGTTAGGTTAAAGCCGTCTTCTGGACCAAATGTCCAACCGCCAGTAATTAAACTGGGCATGGCAATGTCTCGGCTGCCCTGCGACAGTCGCACCAAGTTCTGCAAGAAGATAGACATACCAATGGCCGAAATGAGCGCAATTAGGCGATTACCGCCGCGCACTGGCCGATAGGCGATCTTTTCAATGGTCCAGCCGTAGGCGCTGGTAATAATGATGCTTATTGCAAACGCACCAAATAACAAAATAGGTAAGGAGTCTAGGCCCATTAAGGCCAATGCAGCTAACACGATAAACGCGACGTAACTACCGATCATATACACTTCACCATGAGCGAAGTTAATCATACCGATAATGCCGTACACCATAGTGTACCCAATGGCGATAAGTGCGTAGGTGCTACCAATGGTTAAACCATTAACTAGCTGCTGAAAGAAATAGAAAAATTGCTCAGACATAACTGCCCCAATCTAGTGGCCAACGCCACCTATACCGGCAAGTAAGTGTATTCAGTGTTGCGGCCCAAACCGCTGATAACCTTGTTACCCAGCTGACTTATCTTGTTTGGTATATTTAGTGTCTTAAAAACAGAAACACCGACTAACTTATCGTTAGCCGGTGTGGTATTACGCGCTTACTTAGCTGCTGAAGAAGAACCGTCAGCGTGCCAAGTGAATACACCAAAGTCGAAGCCTTTAAGGTCGCCTTTAGCGTCCCACTGTAGTGGGCCCATAACCGTTTCAACGGTGTTACCACGTAGGAACTCGGCTACAGCTTCTGGATCATCACCCGCAGCATTTACGCCAGCAACAATACTTTGCATGGCAGCAAAGGCTGTCCATACGAATGGGCCAGTAGGATCGTCGCCATTTTTAACTAGAGCATCTACCACCGGTTTGTTGGCAGGATCTAAGTCGTATTTCTTAGGAAGCGTAACCAATAAACCTTCTGAAGCTGCACCAGCAATCGCAGAAATGTCTTTGTTACCCACACCTTCCGGCCCCATAAAGGTGGCTTTTAAGCCTTTTTCTGAAGATTGACGAAGAATCAAACCTAGCTCTGGGTGGTAACCACCGTAGTAAACAAAATCTACGTTTTCTTTCTTCAATTTAGCAATTAGTGCTGAGAAGTCTTTATCACCGGCTGTTACACCTTCAAAAGCCACAACTTTAGTGCCAGCAGCTTCTAGCTCATTTTTCACAGAAGTAGCAATACCTTCACCGTATTGTTGCTTATCGTGAATCACCGCTACACGCTCAGGTTTAACCTTTTCAATAATATAACGTGCGGCAGTTGGGCCCTGGTCGCTGTCTAGACCAATGGTGCGGAAAATAAGTTGGTAATCACGGGTAGTGATGTCTGGGTTAGTTGAAGCAGGCGTAATCATCAATACACCTTCATCTTCATATACGTCTGACGCTGGCTGAGTTGCACCTGAACAAAGGTGACCAATTACGTATTTAACGCCGTCGTTAATGATTTTGTTGGCTACGGCCACGGCTTGCTTTGGCTCACAAGCGTCATCGTAAACAACTGCTTCAATTTGTTTGCCAGATAGTGCGCCAGCTTGGTTAAGCAATTCTACTGCAATGCCGCCACCAGCAAATTGCATGTCACCGTATTGCGCAACCGGACCAGTTACTGGGCCAGCAATTGCTACTTTAATTGTGTCTGCTGCTTGTGCAAAAGTAGCAGCGCCAAATAGAGCTAGCGATACCGCTACCCCTGAAGCTGATTTTGTCCATTTAGTCATTGATAACTCCATGTTA
The DNA here is from genome assembly GCF_037076485.1 of Agarivorans sp. OAG1. Lineage (NCBI taxonomy): Bacteria > Pseudomonadati > Pseudomonadota > Gammaproteobacteria > Alteromonadales > Alteromonadaceae > Agarivorans > Agarivorans sp. OAG1. The sequence goes on along the minus strand of NZ_AP028990.1, from coordinate 361,873 downwards.
GCTTTTTGTTATATTGAGTGTGTTTGCAGAAGTGCCGCATTAAACCATAATGCAGATTTCACCCCATTGGCTGTTGTTTTACCCTAAGTTTGCAGTGTTTCACAAGTCGGCCTCCTGAAGCTGGCACTATCACATAGGGTTTTAACAACTTATTTATCTAGACTAAAAACAATACACCGATCACATACAGCAACATATTTCGCACAACTAAACTTTTAAGCTACAAATAGATCTAAATCCAAAATTTAAACCTTATTTATCTCAAATATGCTACTGCTCTGCTGAATTACTAAATTTTGATAAGGTTAAATTAAATTTTACAGGATAAAAATAAAGCCATTTGGCCTAAAGCCATAAGAATAGGCTAAAATCACCAGTAAGTTTTTGAGGTTTTACGCTTAAACAAAGAATAAATATGCAGGGGTTAATAGACGACTATAAGCTTTAGCAGAAACAGCACCGCTGCTGTTTCTGCTCTTTTGATTATGCTTCTAGATCTGCTGGGCTAGGGTTTAAATGAAGAGTACGAGTAGGGAAGGCAAACTCGGCACCGTTAGCTTCCACAATCTCTACGATCTTATTCAACACATCTTGCTTCACTTCGTGATATTTCACCCAGTTGGTGGTTTTAGTAAAGGTGTAGATAAAGAAGTCCAGTGACGAAGCATTAAAGCTATCAAAATTTACCATCAAGGTTTGGCTGGTATCTATCTCGGGATGATTACGTAGCATTTGCTCTACTTCAGCCACCACCTTACTCATCTTGCTCGCGTCATCATAACGAATACCAATGGTTTCTTTGATTCTCCGATGGCTCATTCGACTGGGGTTTTCTACGGCAATGCTAGAAAAAATAGAGTTAGGCACGTACAAAGGGCGTTTGTCGAAGGTGCGAATTTTAGTGACTCGCCAGCCTATGTTTTCAACCGTGCCTTCAATGCTGCGATCGGGCGAGCGGATCCAATCACCCACCTTAAAGGGTTTATCAAAGTAGACCAACAGAGCACCAAAAAAGTTAGCCAACAGATCTTTCGCGGCCATACCAACAATTAATCCGCCCATACCGCCAAAGGCTAATACGCCAGAAATACTAAAGCCTAAAGTTTGAAACACCGCTAACAAAAACAAAATGATTACAGCAGCTCGGCATAACTTAGCCACTGCCTGCACGGTAGTTTTATCTTTACCCACTACTATCAGCTGCTCTTCGGCTCTGCGTACAAAGCGCATGGCCGCCCAAGCAAACATGAACACAACCATCACTTGGCGAATAATTGGGATGTAAGGCTTAAAGTCTGAATCCAAGGCATTAGCAAAGGCAACCGCCACTAATGACAAACCCACTACCGCAATCATCCAGTTAATCGGTTTCCAAAGCGAAAACCAAATAGCGTCATCCCATACGGTTTTGGTTTTCTCGGTTAGGCGGCTCATGCGTGAGGCTAAAATACGCCAAACCAAAAAGGCCACCAGAGTGATGCTTAACACGACAAATACATCGAATAACCAATTAGACGTGGCTAGTTGAGCTTGCTCCTGCTCTAACCACTGGGCAAATTCTTCAAACATTAATCCATCTCTTTATTTGATAACTAGATAAGCTTAACTCAACATCCACCGATTTTGGCTAACAGTTTGGCCAAGTTTACATAAACAAAACGCGGCTTTAGCCGCGTTTTAATTGATCTTTTACCCGCAAAATTAGGCAGCAATGCCAGAGTGACGCAACAGAGCATCAACTTTAGGCTCACGCCCCCTAAAGGCTTTAAACAACTCCATAGGTTCTTGCGAGCCACCTTTCTCAAGAATATTGCTCAAGAAGTGCAGGCCAGTTTCAGGGTTGAAAATGCCCTCGTCCTCAAATTTGGAGAAGGCATCTGCCGACAATACTTCAGCCCATTTGTAGCTGTAGTAGCCTGCACTGTAGCCACCAGCAAAAATATGGCTAAAGCTGTTCTGAAAACGGTTAAAGCTAGGTGGCTTAATTACCGATACCTGTGCACGCACTTCGTTTAATAGATCCAATACACTGCGGCCATTGGCTGGCTCGTGGTGTAAGCGGAAATCAAATAGCGAAAACTCTAATTGGCGCACCATAGTCATCGCCGATTGGAAGTTGCGAGCCGCTAGCATTTTGTCTAACAAAGCTTGTGGCAGTGGCTCACCCGTTTCGTAGTGGCCAGAAATAAAGGCCAAAGCATCACTTTGCCAACACCAGTTTTCTAAAAACTGGCTAGGTAGCTCTACAGCGTCCCAAGCCACACCGTTTATGCCAGAAACCGCCGCTTCATCCACTTTGGTAAGCATATGGTGAATACCGTGGCCAAACTCATGGAACAAGGTAATCACTTCATCATGAGTGAATAGCGCTGGTTTATCACCTACCGGTTTATTGAAGTTACAGGTTAGGTAAGCAACAGGTTTAATCAGTTCACCCTTGGCATCGACACGACGGTCAATACAACCATCCATCCAAGCGCCACCACGTTTATGTTCGCGGGCATACAAATCTAGATAAAACGAGCCGCGCAACTCTCCACTTTGGTCGCTAATTTCAAAAAAGCGTACGTCAGAATGCCAGGTATCTACGTTTTGCTTCTCGCTTACCTCAACCTTAAATAGGCGTTTAACCACTTCGAACAAACCGCCAAGTACCTTGTCTTCTGGGAAGTAAGGGCGTAACTGTTCATCGGAAATAGCGTAAGTATGTTGTTTTAGTTTCTCAGAGTAATAGGCCATATCCCAAGCAGCTAAGTCAGATACCTGATGCTGCTCTTTGGCAAAGGCTTCTAGCTCGGCTAACTCGCGCTCGGCTTGCGGCTTAGAGCGCGCAGCAAGGTCATTTAAAAAACCTAAAACTTGAGAGGGTGACTCTGCCATTTTAGTGGCTAACGATTTATCGGCGTAACTATCAAAACCCAGTAGTTTTGCTAGCTCGCTACGCAGCTCTAGTTCTTCATCAATAATCGCGGTGTTATCGAACTTTTCATCGGTACTTGCTTGCTCAGAGGCGCGGGTGCTAAAAGCGCGGTACATTTCTTCACGCAGCTCACGCTTGTCGGCATAGGTCATCACCGGCAAGTAACTTGGAAACTCTAAGGTTAGTAAGTAGCCATCAAGTTCTTTGGCTTCTGCGGCTTGTTTAGCGGCAGCTAAAGCAGACTCTGGCAGACCGGCGAGATCATTTACATCGGTAATCTGTTTTTGCCAAGCTAAAGTGGCATCCAATACATTATTAGAAAACTGCGAAGATAGCTCAGATAAGCGCTTCACAATCTCACCATAACGGCTTTGCTGCTCGGCTTCTAAACCAATGCCCGACAATTCAAAGTCACGTAATGCGTCACTAATCGATTTTTGCTGGGCTAGATTATAACTGACGAAGGCGTCGCTATCGGCGAGTTGTTTGTAGGCTTGATACAAACCTTTATGTTGGCCAACAAAGGTGCTGTATTCAGACAATAGCGGTAAACAAGCTTCATAAGCTTCGCGCAACTCCTGGCTATTTACCACCGAGTTACAGTGGCTCACTGGTGACCACAAACGGCTTAAGCGATCGTTCACTTCATCCAAAGGCAAGATAAAGTTTTGCCAAGTTGGCGTAGCGTGCTTAAGCACCTCATCAATGGTGGTGCGGCATTCCTCAATCACTTGCTCTACTGCAGGCTGCACATGTTCAGGTTTAATTTTGCTAAACGGAGGTAATCCAGGTAAATCAAGTAAAGGGTTACTCATAGGGGATCCTTAAAGATTGAGAAATGTCAGGGTCTGTTGACCTTTCGCGGTTAAATTTTGTTCGAGATCAAATCGTTTTAGGCGCGGCAAGGCGTGTGTCGCCTAGTTGTTCTAGGTAAATACGCCTTAACAAAGCATAAAACGATTTTAGCCGAACCCTTCGGGCAGCGTTTGTGGATTATTTCTACTGCGTTATCGGCTTCTCCTGTAGGCAAGCTACACATCAAAGCCTCTGCCTTGTATAAATAATCCACAACAGCTGCAAAAATCAGCTCGAAAGATCAACAAACCCTAGCTATGAATAGCTTAATCTGGGGCTAAAAATTTGTAAATCAACCCACGTTTAGTGATTTGGACAGTTTACATAGCTTTGAATTAGACTATGATTTCCTTAGGGATTATTTTGGTTTCTTGGTTTATCAATAACCTAGACCAACAGGACTCATCGATTAATGGACAATAATAACAATACTCCAAGAGTTGAAAACTCAGGGCTGTGGCAAAAACTAGCCTTAAATAAAGGCACTAACAGCCTATCATTACGGATGCTGTCCTACATCCTTATCTGTTCTACCCTGCTTGCTCTTATCATCACTCTTATCCAACTTCGCTACGACTACAAACAAGACGTTCAAGTTATCGAAGAAAGCATTGATCAAATTGAAGTAAGTTTTTTGCAACCCATCGCCGCCAGTTTATGGAACTTAGACGAAGAGCAAGTTGAAGTACAAATTGAGGGCATTATGAATTTGCCCAATATGCAGTATGTGTTGGTAAAAGAAATCTTGGGATCTTCTGAAGTGCCTTTGCTTGCGCGCGGCCGCTCTGCTGATCGTTACGACTTATCCCAAGAATTTGAACTTATCTATCAAGGTGAAATGGTCGGTAAACTGTTTGTGGCCGCCTCACTTGAGCAGGTTTATGAGCGCTTGTGGCAAAAAGCCATGCTGATTTTAATCAGCCAAACCGTGAAAACCTTAGTAGTTTCTATTGGTATTTTGTTCATCATTTATTACGTGATTGTGCGCCACCTAAATACCATTGTGGAGTACACCCGCAACCTTGACCTAGATAACTTAGGCGCACCGTTAAAAATTGATACTGGCAATAAAACGCGTAACGATGAGCTAGGAGAACTGGTTAATACCCTTAACCAAATGACCCAAAAGATCGACCATGAATTTGATCAAAAACTCAAGGCTACTGAACAGCTGGCACATGAGCGCGATTTCTCTGCCACAGTAATTAACGCGAGTAACGCGGTTATTGTCACCCTCGATAATCAGCTAAATGTGCTCACCGCTAACCCTGCTGGGGTAATGCTCACAGGATTCCACCAAGAAGAATTAGAAGGGCAAAATTGGCTAAGCGTATTTATTGATAATGACATGCGCGAGAAAATTGAAACCGATTTACGCCAACTGCGGGTTATTCAAGACCAAGAGTTAACCCTTACGGATCAAGCCAACAATCAATACACCCTGCTGTGGACCTTTGTGCCTTTTTACGAGGGCAACCATGTATCACGAATGATTGCCTTTGGGTACGACGTAACCCCTCTCAAACGCGTTGAGAAAGAGATTAAAGAGCTCAACGATGAGCTTGAGCAAAAAGTGCAATCTCGTACCGAGCGACTAGAAGAAAGTAATCTGCAATTAGCCAGTGCCTTCGACAAGCTTAAAAACGCACAGCAATCTCTGGTTGAAGCCGAAAAAATGGCATCGCTGGGTGGCTTAGTGGCCGGCGTTGCCCACGAGATTAATACGCCAATTGGCATTAGTGTAACAGCCGCCTCTTACTTGCAAGAGCAAGGTAACCAGCTAGAGAAGAATATTGAGAGCGGAAAACTAAGCCGCAAATTTATGGAAGAGTTAATTCAAAACCTCAACCAATCTACCGAATTACTGCTAAACAATTTACGCCGTGCATCCGATCTTATCAGCAGCTTCAAACAAGTGGCGGTAGACCAAAGCTCCGAGGCTTGCTACACCTTTAACCTTAACGAAAATGTTAACCAAGTAATCACTTCTTTAGGCCACAAAATTAGACGTTCGGGTTGTGAGATAGTCGTTGATTGTGATGACGACTTAGAGCTTTACAGTTTCCCTGGGAGCTTTACTCAAATTTATTCCAACTTGATTTTAAACTCGGTTAAACACGGTTTTGAAGGCTGGGAAGGTGATAAACGTATCGACATTTCCATTCACCGAGAAGACGACCAACTGCACATCGACTACCGCGACTCGGGACGCGGCGTAGATAGCAACATTGCTCAAAGAATTTTTGACCCCTTCGTTACCTCAAAACGAGGCCAAGGCGGCAGTGGTTTAGGCACACACATTGTCTACAACCTAGTGGTTCAGCTACTTAAAGGGCACATTGCTTTTGATAGCAAACCTGATGAAGGAGTGCACTTTTCTATCCGCTTACCTTACCAAGCGCAAAAAGCTGATTAACATCTGTCTTTAGTACAGGCTATACTGCTGCAAGTTTTCGGCCCCTATTCGGAGTACCTTAATGAGAGAATTCGACTACCTATGCATTGGTGCAGGCAGTGGCGGTATCGCCTCGGCAAATCGTGCCTCTATGTACGGACAAAAAGTTGCCTTAGTTGAAGCCCGCCACGTTGGCGGCACCTGTGTAAATGTGGGTTGTGTACCCAAAAAAGCCATGTGGTTCGGCGCTCAAGTTGCAGAAGCCATTCACCGCTACGCTCCAGACTATGGCTTTGATGTTCAGGTAAATAAGTTCGAATGGTCAACCCTAGTGGCAAGCCGCGAAGCCTACATTAAGCGTATCCATGGCTCTTACGACCGCGTGTTAGGCAATAATGGCGTGACCGTTATCAACGGCTTTGCCAAGTTTGTCGATGCTAATACTGTTGAAGTAAATGGCGAACAAATCCGCGCAAAACATATTCTTATTGCTACTGGTGGCCGCCCGACGATTCCTAATATTCCTGGCGCCGAGCTGGGCATTGATTCCGACGGTTTCTTTGCTCTGACCGAGCAACCCAAGCGAGTATTGGTGCTAGGTGCTGGTTATATCGCGGTTGAGCTCGCTGGCGTATTGCACTCGCTAGGCAGCGAAACGCATTTAGCCGTTCGCAAGCATGCTCCACTGCGTAACTTTGATCCTATGCTAAGCGAAACCTTAGTAGAGATAATGGCCGAAGACGGGCCAACATTACATACCAATAGCACTCCTAAAGCCATTGAAAAACAAGCTGACGACAGCCTAGTTGTTAGCTTTGAAAATGGTAATAGCTTGCAAGTAGATAGCGTAATTTGGGCAATTGGCCGTGAACCCGCCAATGACAAAATTAACCTAGAAGGCATTGGTGTTGAAACCGATGACTACGGTTACATTAAGGTTGATGAGTACTCAAATACCAACGTTGCTGGTGTTTATGCAGTGGGTGACAACATCGGTAAGGTTGAGTTGACTCCTGTGGCAGTAAAAGCCGGCCGTTTATTGTCTGAGCGGTTATTTAATGGCCAAACTAACGCACAAATGGATTATGACTTAATTCCTACCGTAGTATTCAGTCACCCGGCCATTGGTACCATTGGTTTAACCGAGCCGGAAGCTATTGCTCAATACGGTGAAGATAACGTGAAAGTGTATAACTCTAGCTTTGGAGCCATGTACACCGCCGTTACCCAACACCGCCAAGTAACCAAGATGAAACTAATCTGTGCTGGCGACGAGCAAAAAGTAGTAGGCCTTCACGGCATTGGCTTAGGCATGGATGAGATCTTACAGGGCTTTGGTGTAGCCATGAAAATGGGCGCAACTAAGGCTGATTTTGACGCTTGTGTCGCGATTCACCCCACTAGCGCAGAAGAGTTTGTAACTCTTCGCTAGTACATAAAAGGCTAAGCATAATAATGCTTAGCCTTATTTTTGCCGCTGATTTGTTCTGAACCCTCGCTTTAGCCTTCCGATTTACCTTAATCCTTCAGCAATTGTTAACAATAAAATCCTCACACATAGCAAACCGCCAACTACACTAAATAAATAGGTCGATTTCTTTGTAAGGCTTTGAATGTATGGACACTGTTTATTCAGTTGGAGAACTGGAATCTTTTCTTGTGGCCCTTACCGTATTGTTTATCGGGCGCATTATTTGCCACTATGTGGCCATCCTTAAAAAGTACAACATTCCAGAGCCAATTGTGGGCGGCTTAGTGGTAGCCATTGTAATAACTGTACTTAAAATGCGCGGTATTGAGCTTAGTTTTGCGCTGCCCTTGCAAGACACCCTAATGCTAATGTTCTTCGCAACCATTGGCCTCGCCGCCAACTACAAATTATTGATTAAAGGCGGCAGGAAAGTCTTTGTTTTCTTGGCAATTGCTTCACTGTATATCGTGCTGCAAAACGGCTTAGGTGTAGTACTAGCCACTTTGCTAGGTTTAGAGCCTATGATGGGTTTGTTCGCCGGTTCAATTACGCTCTCAGGCGGGCACGGAACAGGGGCTGCATGGTCCCAGATCTTTGCCGATGAATACAATATTCAAACCTTAGAGTTTGCCATGGCCGCCGCTACATTTGGATTAGTGATGGGCGGAATTATCGGTGGCCCTGTTGGTCAACGGCTAATTAACAAAAAAAACCTAGAGTCCCCCTTTTCTAAGGGAAAAAGCCATCACAAAACCCACCCTGATTTAGTCACTTATAGCCGCAAAGAAGAAGATTTAGTTACCCCAACATCAGTGATCGAAGTGCTATTTTTGTTACTGGTTTGCGTGGTAATGGCCAAGATAGCCAAAGGTCTGGAAACCGAACTTGCCCTCTCTTGGCTGAAAATGCCTGATTTTGTATACGCTTTATTTTTTGGGGTACTGATAGCCAACGCCAGCGAGTTTAGTGGCCGCTATGAAATTAACCACGAATGCGTCGACTTACTTGGCACTCTCTCTTTATCGCTGTTTTTGTCGATGGCTTTAATGAGCTTAAGGCTCTGGGAGATTTTTGATTTAGCCTTACCACTACTGATTATCTTGCTCTGCCAAACCATTATGATCGCGCTGTTTGCTAGCTATGTTAGCTATCGGTTTATGGGAGGAGGTTATGACTCTGCAGTAATTGCTGGCGGGCATTGTGGCTTTGGCTTAGGTGCGACCCCTACGGCAGTGATGAACATGAGTGCGCTAGTGTCTCGCAATGGGCCTTCACCACCAGCATTTATGGTAGTGCCTATTGTCGGCGCTTTCTTCATCGACATTGTGAATCTGATCGTGCTACAAACTTATATTAGCTTTCTTAGCTAAGAAATTAGCCAAACAGGCAATAAAAAGGAGCTCTATTGAGCTCCTTTTTATTTTGATGTTTACTAGCTTGTTTTACGTCTAATCCACGCTAAACCCGCTAATGACAACAACGTAATAAGCAAGGTTTGCGGCTCTGCAACTGTGGCATTAATCACCTGCATGGAAGTACGCGCTAGCACCTCATCTTGCGGCCCAAAAGCGGTTAATACAAAATCAAATATACCTACTTCTGTAGAAACAAAATCGATAGGGGCAAACTCCATGTTCCATGAGTTTTGCGCCAAGTTATACACACTGAGAAAACTAGCGTAATTAGTTGGGTCTACCAAGCCTCCACCATTGCCAGTGCTGTTATCGCCTAAAGCGTTGTCAGAGTTCGATACATTGACCGGATCGAAGCCAATAAAGTTAGTGGCCGCGCTAGGGTCAAAATCAATTTCTAACAAATATGAAAGGCTATCTAAGGTGCCACCGCTACCATCAAAGTTGCTGTTTATCGACCATTCAAAATTCCAAATGGCGGTAGCCAGAGAACCCGGTGCAAAACCAAAGCCTGTAGGAGGTGCAATGTTGTCGAATTGGTAAGTACCATCACCGTTGCTATTAAAAATATTCTGCGGGTTATTAAACTCGTCAAAACGTAGCTTTGCTCTTAAGCCCAACTCGATGCCATTTTGTCGATCAACAGTAAAAGCACCGTTAGCATTACCACTTCCAAATATCACATCGTTAGTTACGTTTTGGTCATACATCACTGTAGCTGTCGCCGTTTGCGTTAAAAGCAAAAGACCGAAGCCAATACTAACCATGCTTGTTTTTATTATTCTCATTTAGCACTCCATGCGGTTTGTTAGATGTTCTGTTACATGAGCTTTGCATGCATAAATTGCTCCCACGAAAGGAACTACATACTTTTCATGGAGTTAGATTTAACGTCATTATTTATTTACAAATCAAACAGTTATATTTGTATAGATATTTGACAAACATTAGATAGATGCTTAGTGAGCTTGCTCACAATTTGATGGCCTATCAATGAACAAAGCCGAGAAAAGATGATTGGTGTGATGATTTATCGCAAGTAAACAGTGTAAAAAAAGCCGACAAGCACCCAGCTACTAGCCAGGTGCTCATAGTCTATTTAAAGCTTGGCTAGAGTTTGCTTTATTGGGAATAATACATCGCAACCTAGCTGCATTGCGCGCTCCGGCGACCAGCCAAAGGCTTCGTCGGGCATGTCGGCATTGTCTTTAAAAGGCATTTCGATGGTGTAAGACAGGGTTTTAAACTGTTCGCCTAACCAAGCCGCCGCAATAGTTAAGTTAGCCTGTCCAGGCTCGTCTTTAGCATAACCATGGGTATCTTGAAAATCAGGAGATATTGCCATAAACGCCTCTTTAAAGGTGTCTTCGAGCAGTTTATGGCGCTCATTGTAAGAAGGAATACCTTCACATCCCGCTACAAAGTTATAGGGTAAATCTTCATCGCCATGAATATCTAAAAACAAGTCTCCACCTAGCTCGAGCATTTTCTCTCTCACTAGAAACACTTCGGGGCTGCGCTCCATAGTAGGATTCTGCCATTCTCGGTTTAGGTTAGCCCCCACAGCGTTGGTTCTTAAATGCCCACGAACCGAACCATCGGGGTTCATATTAGGCACCACATAAAACACGGTGTCTTCTAACAGCTTCATTGCTAGGGGATTGTCTTGGTCCAGCAAATTGCCTAACAAGCCTTCAACAAACCATTCGGCCATGGTTTCACCCGGGTGCTGACGGGCAATCACCCAAACTTTATGTTTAGCGTTCTCAGCATCGCCTACACTAAGCAAACTCATATCTCGGCCATCTAAGGTTTGCCCTAAGGTTGTGAGGTTTACCCGATAATCCTGCTGCATGGTATGCAGTAAATCCTGATGGCGCTCATAACTGTAAGGCGCGAAGTAGGCAAAATAAACGCTAGGCTGCTCCAATAGCAAAGAGAAGTGTAATTGCTCGCCATCAAAGTCGGTATCAATTCTAAACCACTCTTCACGGTCGTAAGAGGCGACAACTTGATAACCTTGCCAGCCTTTAGCGTAGGCAGATTGGCCCGCGTTGAGCAGAGAAAAACGATATTGTTGCTCCAACGGCCCTTCAAAACGAAAGTGAAACCACTGGAAGAACTCAGATTGATTATCGTGCTTTATCTCTAGTTGAATATTTTGAGGATCATTGAGCTCTACAACACGAATATTGCCACTATCAAATTTATCGCTGATATACATACTTGCCCTCACAGCAAAGTTAATCGATTTGCTGGCAGTATAGCGCTTAATAGGCAACAAAAAAGGAGCATTAAGCTCCTCTTATTAACTCGGCCAGCTAACGGCCTATTCTTCAGTCAGTTCAACAATTCTAAAGTAACGAACATCTAAATTTTTATCTAGATTGATAGTGCTTTCCACAGTTAAAGACTCACCTTGCTTCGGAGGCACTTCCCCAAAATCAATAGTATGTTGGAAAACTTGCTGACCAGTTTGATCAATAAGCACTAGTGCTAAAGCCTGCTCAAGGGGGCCTTCGGCCAATAACTGATAACTAATTGCCACTTTTTTACCCATATCGTCAGAGGCTTCAAAAAAAGCCGAGCGTATATTGCTTTGGTCAGTGGCAATCAGCGTATTAAAGGCGAAAATTCGTAGCTCTGGATGATTCTCTTTATTCAAATCAAAGTTATTGCGGCGCTCAATCAACAAAGCTTCCTTGAGCTGGCGATTTTGATCTTCAATGATTTTGAGCTCGGCCAAACTATCGTCATAATCATTTTTTACTTCATTGTAAGTGGGTAACACTGCCATCAAAGAGAATACTGCACTAAAACTCACAATGCCTAAACCAAGGCTAATCCAACGATAGCGGCGAAGGTGTTTGTAGCCTTTTTTATAATGCTTATGACGAGCTTTATGATGCTCATAGCGAGCTTGTAAGCTGATGCCGGAACGATGATTGGCAGATGTTTGCTGCTCCACCGGCTGCTGAAGTTCCAAATCAATATCACTAGGTAGTTCACTGCTAGACATTATCTCTTCCCTAAGATTGTCCTTTTACACTGCTAGCGATAACAAACCAGCAGTTGAATTAATCGATGCTAAAACCATAGCAGCTAGTTGCAAAGAATACTGAAAGATTTTATCTATCCGCTTAATAAATGTACTGAAATAGAGCCATATGAACTAATAGTTCGATCACAAAGCGCTACACTTTAACAATTTAGCAAGTACAATGAGCGCCAATTACGCAGTTGAGGTGGGATAAAATGGCTATTCAATGGTATCCAGGGCATATGCACAAGGCCCAAAAACAAATTAAAGAAGTGATGCCTAAAATCGATTTAATCATCGAAGTATTGGATGCGCGTATTCCCTACAGCAGCGAAAACCCAATGGTAGCTAGCCTGCGTGGCGACAAGCCTTGTATAAAGGTTCTGAATAAAAGCGACTTAGCCGACCCCAAAACTACTGCCCTTTGGCAAGAATACTTTGAACAAGAGCAAGGTGTAAAAGCGATCCCTCTATGCACCATTCAAGGTAATCAAACCCAAGACTTACTTAAGCTGTGCCGAAGCATGTTGCCTAACAAAGGCGGCGTAGATAAACCTATTCACACCATGATATGTGGTATTCCTAACGTTGGTAAGTCTACCTTAATTAATGCCTTAGCCGGCCGCCAAATAGCCAAAACCGGCAACGAGCCAGCTGTAACTAAGGCGCAACAGCGGATCCGCTTAGATGGCAATATTATCCTCTCGGATACACCGGGTATTTTGTGGCCAAAGTTCGATAACGTAGCCAGCGGTTACCGCTTAGCAGCCACCGGTGCAGTTAAAGACACCGCTATGGAATACGATGATGTTGCCGCCTTCGCCTGTGAGTACTTGTTACAAGCCTACCCAGAGCAGCTTAAGGCACGTTATAAACTCGAAGAACTACCTGAATCTGAAGTTGTATTAATGGAAGAGATTGGTCGTAAACGAGGCTGTTTAGTGCGCGGCGGACAAGTTGATTATGTTAAAGCAGCCACCATTATTCTTAATGAATTACGCGATGCCACCATTGGTCGTATCACCCTAGAAACGCCTGAAATGATTGCGGTAGAGAAAGTAGAAACCGCTAAAATTGTGGCAGAAAAAGAAGAGCGTAAAAAGATGGTGGAAGAGTTGCAAAAAGCTAAGAAGCGCCAACGCCGCCGAAAAAACAGTTAAGCACTTAAGCAGCTATCATTTTGCAGTACAAACAAAAACACCACGCAATGCGTGGTGTTTTTTGATTTAAGCGTTCGCTTACTCAATCATGTAAGCAATAGCCGCTTTAATTTCATCTTCGCTACAGTCGCCACAAGTACCTTTTGCTGGCATTGCGTTAAAGCCCTTCCAAGCATGGTCGAACATAGTTTGATCGCCTTGGGCAATACGTGGCGCCCAAGCAGCGCTATCGCCTTTCTTCGGTGCGCCCGCTGCGCCAGTACTGTGACAGGCAGTACAGAAAGTGTTGTATACCGCGTCGCCAGCACGAGGGCCGCTTGAAGCAGCAGGTGCTTTGGCAACTTCTAACTCGCCATCGAGATAAACTTCACCCACTGGCTTAATACGCTCGGCAATCGCCTCATCAGACATATCAGCCGCAAAAGCATTCGGCACAATTGTTAAGCAAATAGATAGTACCAGTGTTTTCCAGTTCAAAAGCTTCACCCTTATCTCTCCTCATCGTGCCTACTGACCGCAGTATTAGGCATCCTTGTCATTATTGGCAAAATTATACCCGCTATTACCTTGAGGTTAAACCATTGTAAAAACGAATATTAGCCAGATGTGTCCGAGTTGTTAGCTAAACGAGTTTAAAGCGGCCAAGGCTTGCTTGTTTAGCTTTGTGCCCACTAACTGGGATTTTTTAATATGTCGCGCCACGGTAATTGTGGATCGCCCAAAGAGATAAAGTTAGGGTTTTCTAAAGATTCTCTTTGGTTGTAGCTTAGCTCGCGTAGATGCAAATCTAACAAGGTACCGCCTGCTTCTTGCAAAATAACCTGCGGGGCACCAGTATCCCACTCGCCGGTTGGCCCTACCCGTATATAACAATCGGCTGCACCTTCCGCCACCATGCAACTTTTTAAACTGGCACTGCCTAGTGGGTACAACTTGTAATGATAGTTACAGTTTAATATTGCCTGCAGTAAAGCTGGACGCTGAACGCGGCTCGTCGCTACTCGAATATGCTCCGGCTTATCAGGGTAATGGCGACTTTTTATTGAAGTACGTGTACCGTTTTGCTCCTTAAAGGCGCCGTGGCCTTTTACCGCAGCATACAAGATTTGCACAATGGGTCCGTACACCACGCCAAGCACTGGTTGGTTATTTTGGACTAAGGCAATCTCGGTGGCAAAATCGCCACTACCAGAAACAAACTCTTGAGTACCATCAAGCGGGTCAACTAACCAATAACATTGCCAAGCTTCTCTGTCCGCTAAGCTAATATCGGCTTGTTCTTCAGATAAAATCGGGATCTCTGGGGTAAGCTTGCTAAGTGCGTCCATAATGAAATGATGCGCAGCATAATCCGCCGAGGTTACCGGCGTAGCATCATCTTTTACTTCGCTAACAAAATCACCTTCTTCATAGATTTTACGAATAATTTCGCCAGCACCACGAGCAATTTCAATCACCTCTGACAACACACTAGCAGGGTCTATCATCCTATATACTTCTCACCTTGTTCTGCTTTAACCATTTCTCAAGGAGTAGCAATGACGCAACACTACGCGCTTCAGAAAAGGCCGGATTTGCGTACAAATTATCTATCTCATCAAGTGGTAGCTTTATCACTTCTAAGGGTTCTGGCTCATCGCCTTCCAACACACTGGGCTGCAAACCCTGCGCTACATACACCGACATATGACTAGAGAAATATCCCGGTGCTACCGATAACTCGGTGAGTAGTTGCAAATCTTGTGCTTTAAATCCCACTTCTTCTTGTAATTCACGATTAGCGGCATCAATAGCAGCTTCACCACGATCGACCAAGCCTTTAACAAAGCCTAGTTCATAACGCTCTGTTCCGGCGGCATATTCACTAATTAGCAGCAGTTCATTTTGTTCGGTAATTGGCAATACCATTACCGCACCCTGCCCTGATCCCACTAAGCGTTCATAAATCCGTCGTTCGCCGTTGCTAAACTCGAGGTGTAATTCTTCAATTTTGAAGAAACGACTTTCGGCAGCAATGGCGCTGTCTAATAATCGAGGCGGATGATGCTTGCTCATCTATCTTCCTGCTATCATTAACTTAATGTCATTGTTACATTGCTGTTAGAAGCACTCAAGGATTAGCGACTAAGAATGTTTGACTGGACTAAAATCGATACCGTTTTATTAGATATGGATGGCACTTTATTAGATCTGCATTACGATAATTACTTCTGGATGCACTATCTGCCTATCTCCTTCGCTCACCAAAATAACCTGAGTTTAGACGAGGCGCGCGAGCGTTTGTTCGCCGACTACGAAACCGTATCCGGCACTCTAGATTGGTATTGCTTCGATTATTGGAGCAATAAAACCAATATTGATATTCGCAACTTGAAAACAGAAGTTGAGCATAAAATTCAGTGGCGAGACGATGTAAAACCCTTTTTAGAAGCACTAGCTACAACTGGAAAAAAACGGATATTGCTAACTAACTGTCACCCCGACGGACTAACTACCAAAATTAAAGTAACCGGCCTAGACCAATACCTTGATACCTTGTTTAGTGCCCACCAGTTTGGTTATCCCAAAGAAGATCCCAAGCTTTGGCAGGCTTTAATAGAGCACCACCCCTTTGACCCAGAACGTACTTTGTTTATTGACGACAACGAGACCGTGCTCGATCAAGCCAGCAAGTTTGGCATTAAATATCTGTTGGGGATCAATAATCCAGACTCGAAGCAAGCCAGTAAAGAATTTACCCACTTTCCGTCTATTGATGACTACCATCACTTTACTAAAGAGCTATTAGGCTAGCAGGATTAAGCAAACAAAAAAGCTAGCTCTAAGAGCTAGCTTTTACTTTAGCGAGGCAGGCGGCCTTGTTGCTTAAAGCGATAAAAGCCTTGGGGGTCTGGGCGGCCTATGTACTTAAGGTTACCACTCATGGTTTGGGGCATTTCCGCACCCGCTTTAATTTTGCCTTCGGCCAACCAATTAGGCTGTCCAACAGAGGCTAGCAATTCCAGCTCAAGCTGAGGGTCGCTATGGTTGAGCTGAATAGTAGGTTGCCCTTCATTACAGCTTAGTTCTGCATTTGCGTTATCTAAGCGTAATTCACCTAATGGGGTACCAATTAACGGCCCTAGCCAAAACAGTTGCCCTGCTAATTGCTCACACCAGGGGCTGCCTTGGCTAGCTTCGGCAAGGTTTAATTGAATATCACCTTCAATAGATAAGGGCAGCGGCATTGGCACCTGTTCAACCACCCAACTGGCAGGGGCTTCTAATTGCCAATCTTTGGCATACCAACCGGAAAAGCTCAAACCTACTTGCCCTTCTCCATGTAGCTCTTGGCCATTACCAAGCTGCACGTCAGCAGCAATTCGCCCCAACAACAAGGCGCTTGGTTTCAACTGCCAATTTACTTGGTTTAGGCTTAAGTTTGGCGTATCAACACTGATTAACTTGCCATTCCATATGCTACCGCTGGGGTGGTTAAGCGCAATGCCCTTTGGTAACGGTGCATAATTTAGTACCACAGCCAGGGGCGTGGTAGCTACCAAACTAACCAAATACACCAATATAAGTAATAGCGCTAAAGCGAGGTACTTCTTCATTCAGCTTTTCCTAAACGTAAACGTCGAACACCAACAATGCCCTCTTGTTTACCTTCATCTAAATCTACGTTTTCAACAATAATGCCATAGCGTTGGCTCAGCATTTTTAACCAAGTCATTAATTGATTAAACGGCACACTTTCAATCCACACCTCTACCTCATCACCTTTAGGTTGAATGCGGCTGATAGTAATGCGCTGCTGGCGAGCCGAACTACTCACGGCCTGGCTTACTTTTACTTCACTGCTAGTTTGTTGAGGACGACCATTAGCAATAATCACGGAGCCTTGCTGCTGGGCCCACTCTAAAGTTTGCTGCTGGCTAGCCAAGCGCTGTTTAGCTTGAGCATTAGCACCGGCTATTGGTGACCAAATGCCCCAATACAAAACGGCTATCGCCACTAATACCGCGGCAGCCGTAACCAGGTTTTGTTCACGCTTATTTAAACTTTGCCACCACTGCTTCATGACGCGTTCCTTATGACTAAAGTGCCGACCACCGCACCCGCTTTGTTGCTCAAGGTACCTTGCTCACTCTCAAAAGGTTTAACCGACTGACGAAACTGCTCAAAGGTTTGGAAGTTTTTAGCTTGCGCCTGCAAGCGTATTTCACCCTTTTTATGGTCATAGCGCAGGCTAATCGGATTAAGATCTTTGTTTTTATCAAAAGCAGTAGACAGATGAATCATCATCTTCAAAAAGTCTTGCTCTGGGGCCTCGCCAATTCCTGCAAGTGCTTTACGAAAGTCACTACGGATACGGCTATCACGAACGCGTGAAACCTCAGGAAATACCCTTTTGTAAACGGTTCGAATGTTTTCATCTACACTGGCTATTTGTTGTTCTGTTTTGTGGGTATCAATAAGCTGATAGGCCAAGGCCAATACAAAACACACTCCTGCAGCAATGGCCACTTTTCGCCATTGCAACCAAAGTTGAGCAAGAGGGTTAGCCGCAGCATACGGCCCTTGTAACAAATTAAGCTTGGCTTTTTTAGCACCATCACTTAATAGCTTCATCGGCAGTTCCGGTGCTCGAGCCTGCCATTCAACGGTATCATTTTCGAGCTTAGCAGCCGGGCTGTAATGCTGAATGACAAGTTCGGGATACTGCTTTGCAATAAGTGGGAAAGCAGTGGCGAACCACGCTTCATCTATGCTCATTACTCGGCCATCAAAGAAGCGCAACAACCATTGTTGGTTAAGCTGAATGGCTGTTGCTTGGCCTTCTTCGGCTTCAGGTAAACATAGAGCATCAACACACCAGGTTTGGCTTTCTATGCCAGCAGTTTCAAGCATGTCTAGCCAGCTTTCCATTTGCTGATGGCTTACGCAGGCAACATCAATGCTATCTTTGCCTTTTTCGAGCAAGCAAATATGTAGACTGTCGGGATCTTGTGCCAACTGCTCTTCGAGCATAAAAGGCGCAACCTGCTGCCATGAGCGCTGTGCCGACTTAGGTAAATCTAAGCGGTGCTGGCTAATATCACTGGCCGGAATTAATACGATAACTCGGCGCTGTTCGGCCTTTTCCTGAAGTAAACCTAACTCGGCGCTACTGGCCAATTCACCGGCAGCAATAAGCTCCTGCTCGCTGTCGGACCAAACCATCCAGTTGATAACTTCTTTGCCGGTGCTCGGCAGGCGAATGATGAGTTGTTCGTTCACAGTTGGTCTCCGTAAGAGCGTCTAATCACTTTAAGATCAGAAGTACCACTGCGCTGAATAACACTGGTCATTTGTGCTTGTCCTTGTTCATTTTCCACTAACAATTGCGCCTTAAAGTAGTTCGATTGCAAGGCCAATGTTTGCTGTAAACCCGGCTGGGTAAGCGGGATCCCCGCTAACGCTGGATGAGTCATCATCTCATCCAAGGTACGATACCCCTCATCGGGACGGTCATTCAAGACCTGCAGTGCGCCGGTGTTATCCAGATCAGGATAAAATAGCGCTTCTAAAAGTTGCGGCTGGTCGGCAGCTACAGTATTCACATTTACCGCTAACCCAGTTTCAGGTATCGCACAGATAAAAGGTGCAACCCGGCGATATATTCCTGCAGTAACACCATAAACCGCTCTAAACTCACTTTTATCTACCATCGGCATATTCGCTGGCAGGTAAGACGGGTTTAAACCTTCATATACACCGTCTTCTGCACCTTGTGGCAGCGGTATAGTATCTGCGTCAATCCAATCCCTAGTTGCATCAGTTATTTGCTCGGCGCTATAGGCATCAACACCAACTGCCACCAACAAGCCAATAAACTGATCAGCCACTTTAGGCGGTTGCCCGTCAGTTTTATTCGGTTGCCCTAGAGCATTTAGATTAAAACAGGCCTGCATATCAACAATGTGACCTTTAATCACCGAATCTTCAACCGGGAACACCATGCCTTCGGTGGCCCAATATTGGCCAAGGTGCACCCGATCATCATCTTCTAAATCTTGCTTTATCACCTTTAAGGCAAAAGCTTCGGCGCCTGATAGCATCCAGTTTGAGCGCAGCGAATGCTGCAAGTTAGTCGCTCTAGCTAAATCGAGTTGTAGGCGCTGACTAAACTGCGCAGCCACCACAACCATTACCGCCAAAATTAGCATTACGGTAAGCAGTGCTACGCCACGTTGGCGCTGAGGGCAAGCATGAATACTCTGCATCATGAGCCGTCCGGATCAGGTTGGCTGCCAGAGTTATTGTTGCCATTATTGGTGCCCGAATCACTACCACCTTGGTTGGTGTTACGATTGGCGTCTTCTTGAGCCTGACTGGCAACCGCCGCGCGGCTGCCTTCTGGGCTTAAAAACACCCTGCGTAATTCACCATAATCTTTATGCCGCAAGGTCACTTCTACCGCACGCGGCAGTTGGTTGCTATCTGACACCTGCTGGCTCCAACCACTGGAACCATGAAAACGGAAATTGAGTTCTTCAACATCGCTAAGCAACACCATCTCGCGTGGTTCGTAACCCACAACGGCATCTGGATGGTTGTAAAAGCGTTTAATCAGTTTTTCGTCTTTTAGTAAATAAGCTACGCGTTGCAGTTGCGAACGACGAATCACCGACTGCGGATTACGCCAGCCTAACACCAGCATTTCTATGCCCATGTCATCGCTTTCTAACAAATACTTCTCAGCTATGATTAAGGGGCGCTGTTCTTCGGTTTCATCTCTCACCGAACGCGGTGCCAGCTGAGTAAAATCGCGCTGCATAAAAAACATCGCGCGTTGCAAGGCTTGTAGGCTCTCGCCATGGCGCTGCGAAATCTCATCGCTACGCATAACCCCTTGCAAAACTTGGTAAGCAGCCATAGTAAGCAAAGCAAAAATAACAATTGCCACCAGCATTTCTAATAAAGTAAAACCGCGCTGCTTCATCAACGGCTCACATAACTGGTTATTTCGGCCAAGGCAGCTTTTTCCTCGGCATTGCGATAAACCGAAATAGTCACTGCCACAAAATTAGGATCGCCAGTGGCTACCCCTTGAGAGCGCCAATGCCAATCAGTATCGCCAAATTTGGTGGTTCCTTTTCGACTAGACGTGCCGGGCCAGGTCTTACTGAGCTTAAGCTCGGCCATTTGATTGTCGGCAATCCATAGGGCAAAGGTTTTATCTTGAATGTAAGATAAACTGCGCAAGTTTTCTGAGGCACTTTTCATAACAGCCGTACCAGCAATGGCTAGCACCGCTAAGGCCACCATCACTTCTAGTAAGGTCATACCCCGTTGCTTGTTCATTGCTCTTGATCTCGAGCGATGGTGAGCTGACCTAAATCATCACTGCTTACTTGCCAGCGATTAAGGCTATCTTCATAAGCAAACACCAGTTTAAAGGGCGTCACTTCACCACTACTTAACAGCAGTACTTGCGGCACTATGGTTTGTTCAACTTCCTCGGTGATGAAGTCTTTTTCAAACAAACCATCACCTTCAAAACCTAAGGTTCCACTGCCATAACCTTGTTCTTCGAGCTCCACATTTTCTAGGCTTAACTCTAGAAAATACGGTTCTTCAAATACTTTTTCTTTAAATATTCGGTCATTAAGTTTTACCCAGCGTTGTTTCTCCATCCGCACAAACTGGTACTTTTCGGCATCACTGTAAACGCCATAATCATAGCCAGTAAGCAGCGCCTGCTCTTGGGCATATTGAACAAGAGCGGCTAAACGCTTGGCTTGCTGCTCTACAATTTTTTGCTCGCTCGAACCCGATACTGACATAACAACCGAATAGATACCCATCGACATTAATAGCAATACCAAAATAACCTCCAGCAAAGTAAAACCTTGCTGGCGATTGTGATGAGTTAAGCGAGGCCTCATCAATTTACTGATCTAAGTTCCAGTTACCAATATCGTCATTGGTACCTTCTTCACCGTCTAAGCCGGCGCTGAAAATATCAATACGGCCCTTTTCGCCTGGGCTAATTAGAATGTAGTCATTACCCCATGGGTCTTTTTGTAGACGACGTAAGTAGCCATCTTCTGGGTAGTTACGTGGCTCTGGGCTAGAGCTTGGTTTAGTCACCAAGGCTTCTAGGCCTTGCTCTGTAGTGGGGTAACGCGAGTTATCCAAGCGGTACATGTCTAAGGCATTTTCTAGAGCGATAATATCGGTTTTTGCCTTTTGAATATCGGCTTTTTCTTTGTTACCTAATAAGTTAGGAACAACTAAACCGGCCAAAATACCTAGAATTACAATCACCACCATCACTTCTAGCAAGGTAAAACCTCGGCTAGTTGCTTGAGTGTGCATCGACTTTTGCATGTTACTTACTCCGAAATACCGGTAGGTGCTATAGCCCCACCATGTTATTAAGTTCCAAAATCGGCAATAGAATTGCCATTACGATAAATAGCACGATACCCGCCATGGTGACGATCAAGGCAGGCTCGAATATCCCTAATGCTATGTTCACTTGCGTTTCGAACTGACGGTCTTGGTTGTCGGCCGCGCGTTCTAACATTCCTTCCAATTCCCCAGAACGCTCACCACTGGCGATCATATGTAGCATCATCGGTGGGAACAATTTGGTGGCTTCGAGTGAAGAGTGCAAACTGCCGCCTTCGCGTACTTTAGAGGCGGCATCCAATACTTGGGCACGTGCATAATCATTGGTGAGTACTTCACCGGCAATGCCCATACCTTCTAACAAAGGCACGGCACTGGCATTCAAAATACTTAAGGTTCTAGCAAAGCGCGCGGTATTAAGCCCTTTGCTCACTTTACCAACCACTGGCATGCCTAAAATTCGCTGGTGCCATTTCATTCTTATGCTGTCTTTCTGTAACAAACGCTGCCAAACCACCATCGCCAGCATGCCGCCAATTAAGAAGAACAGCCCATAATCACTCACTAGTTCACTTACATAAATCAAAAACTTGGTGGCGTTAGGCAACTCTTGCCCCATATGTTCAAACTGAGCCACTACCTTAGGTACTACCGACACCAACAAAATCGCAATAACACCTAAACACACAAAGGTAAGCACTGCTGGGTAGATTAAGGCTTGCATGGTTTTCATGCGCATCGCTTGGCGCTGCTCGGTGTAATCAGCTAAGCGATCAAGCACTTTGTCTAGGTGGCCTGATTTTTCGCCTGCAGCCACCATGGCGCAATACAGTTTTTCGAATACGTCGGGGAATTCGGCCATGCTATCGGCCAAGCTGTAACCTTCTACAACTTTGGAGCGCACGCCAAGAATAATGCTTTTGAGTTTAGGTTTATCACACTGCTGAGCTACCGCCTTAAGCGACTCTTCAATGGGCATAGCTGCTGCAACTAAGGTTGCTAGCTGGCGAGTTAATAGGGCTAAATCTGAGGTGCTCACTTTGCTTCGTAAGCGAAAACCAGCGCTGGCTTTTTGCGCACGCTCCGCCACTTGTTCAATTTTAAGTGGCGTTAAGCCTTGCTCACGCAGATGAGCGCGAACCTGACGCGCCGATTCCGCTTCATGAACTCCGTTAGATTTTTTGCCCTTTTTATTAAAGGCTTGATACTCAAATGCCGGCATTACACTAACTATCCTTCGCGGGTGACTCGCAATACTTCTTCTAGGCTAGTAATGCCCTTCAGCACTTTATTTACCCCATCTTGTCGGATGCTTGGGCAACTAGAGCGCACTGCATTCTCAATTTCTTGTTCGCTGCTACCAGAATGAATCATATCGCGCACTTCATCGGTAACCGGCAATAACTCATGAATACCGGTTCGGCCACGATAGCCAGTATTGTTGCAGCTTTCACAGCCTACAGGGCGATACACCGTAGCATCTTTAGCAATGCCTAATAGCTGGTGTTCGTGCTCACTTACCAGATGAGCTTCGCAGCAATCTTGGCATAAAGTACGTACTAAACGCTGCGC
This sequence comes from Agarivorans sp. OAG1, assembly GCF_037076485.1. Lineage (NCBI taxonomy): Bacteria > Pseudomonadati > Pseudomonadota > Gammaproteobacteria > Alteromonadales > Alteromonadaceae > Agarivorans > Agarivorans sp. OAG1. Next base: position 338,666 of record NZ_AP028990.1, on the reverse strand, counting down.
TAACACCGCCAATAAACTCGATGATAATAAAAACGGTTCAACCCCCATATCGCGCAAACGGGTTACCGATCCTATCGCAGTATTGGTGTGCAGAGTAGATAATACTAAGTGACCGGTTAAACTGGCTTGCACCGCAATTTGTGCGGTTTCTAAGTCACGGATCTCACCAATCATTACTACGTCGGGGTCTTGGCGAAGAATCGCCCGCAGGCCGCGCGCAAAAGTCATATCAACTTTGGTATTAACTTGGGTTTGACCGATGCCTTCAATATTAAATTCCACCGGATCTTCTACAGTGAGAATGTTCCGATCTTTAGTATTAATGTCGTTAAGGCCTGCATACAAGGTAGTACTTTTACCCGAGCCAGTCGGTCCGGTAACTAAGATAATACCGTGTGGTTTTTTCAGAAGTTCGCTAATCACTTCGCGGTAGTTTTCTGCCAAACCTAGACTTTCGAGCTTCAAGCGAGAATTGTTTTTATCTAATAAACGCAGTACAACCCGCTCGCCATGACTTGATGGCATAGTTGAAACCCGCACATCTACAGCACGGCCGGCAATACGCAAGGAAATACGACCATCTTGCGGTACCCGTTTCTCAGCAATATCCAAACGCGCCATTACTTTAATACGCGAAACTAACAAAGCGGCAAGCTTGCGGTGCGGGCGTAAAATTTCACGCAATACGCCGTCAATACGAAAACGAATCACTAAGGCCGCTTCAAAGGTTTCAATGTGAATATCACTGGCCCCTTCTTTAATTGCTTCACCTAACATGGCGTTAATCAATTTAATGATTGGCGCATCGTCTTCGGTTTCTAATAAGTCTTCGTTTTCTGGGAGCTCTTCGGCCAAGGTATAGAAGTCCATATCGTTGCCGATATCTTCCATTAACTGACGAGCTTGCGATGAATCTCGCTGATAACCTTCGGTAAGGCGCTGTTCAAACTCTTCATCAGACAGTTCTTCGCAAGAGAATGTTTGCTGTAGTACTCGACGAATTTCTAATAAGGCTTCTAACTCCACCTTAGAGTTATGATAGACCTGCCAAGCGTCTTGCTTTTTCTCTAGCATTACGCCGTAAGTTTTGGCAAACATGTAAGGTAACTGCCAACCTTCTACCCCTTCCATGTGCGGGGTGTCAGACACTAAGGCCTTCTCATCTTCTAATACGTTTAGCTCAGCATCTAAGTCCATTACTCGGCACTCACTTGCTCTTTATTGGCAGCTGCCGCTTCGGCTTCTTTTGCCGCTTTTTCAGCTTCTTCTTTCTTTAAGCGTTCATTCTTTTCTTTTAGGTAATCGATGTACTCTTGAACTTCAGGCGATACATCGTCTACCGAGTTGAACTCTGGCAATACTGGCACTTTAGTATCTGGCATTAATACAACGCCTAACTCTTCACGCAACAGTTGCTGAGCACGGATTTGGCTGTACTTACGCGAGCTCACGCTTTGCATGGTTACCGAGTCACGAATAATGGTGGGGCGAATGAAGATCATCAAATTACGTTTAACTTTCTTCGAATTGGTCGAACGGAACAAATGCCCTAATACCGGGATGTCGCCTAGTAGCGGTACTTTAGATTCACTCTCTTCAATTTGATCGTCTAACAAACCGCCTAAAATAATAGTATCGCCGCTGTCTACTAACACCGTGGTTTGCAATTGGCGCTTAGCAAATACAACGTCTACCGACGTTTGACCTTGTACCTTAGACACTTCTTGTTCGATGGTTAGCTGAACTGCATCACCCTCGTTAATTTGTGGTGTTACTTTTAGCTTGATACCCACTTCTTTACGGTCAACCGTAGTAAATGGATTATCGTTGCTGCTACTCGATGCTGAGCCAGTTAGTACCGGTACTTCTTCACCTACAGTAAAGAAGGCTTCTTTATTATCAAGAGTGGTGATAGACGGTGTTGCTAATAAGTTTGAGCGAGAGTCATTAGCCGCAGCCTGCACCAACACGCCCCAATCAGCACCATAAAAACCAAAAGCGGCACCAGAAATCTTAGCCAAAGCGCTGGCTAAACCAGAGATATCGCCCGGGGTGTCTGGGTTTTGTACTGATGACCCGTCGGTGTTGGTAACCAACGAACCTTCGGTGGGTTGAGCATCGTAGATACCTGCACCAATCTCACTAATTGATACACCGGCATCGTTAAACTGCGTACCACCAGCCTTAGTGGCCCACTGAACGCCTAGGCTAATACCGTCACCTTCGGCCACTTCAACAATGATCGCTTCCACGTTTACTTGGGCACGGCGAATATCTAGTTGGTTAATTACCCCTTCTAAGGTGCGCATATTGTCTGGCTGAGCAGTAATTACCAAGGTATTGGTGTCTTCGTGGGCTTCAATAGAGAAGTTACCACGTGAGTTGCTAGTATTGGTTTTCTTACTACCACCAGCGGCTTCTGCCGCTACCGTTTCGCTTACACCTTTAAGTACATCAACTAAGTCACCTGCTTTGGCATACTTTAGGTAGAAAACACGGGTATTGCCGTAGGTTTCTAATTCACTATCAAGTTTTGCAACCAAGCGAACAATTCGCGCTCGAGCGCTAGGTTCACCCGATACCACGATACTATTGGTACGCTCATCGGCAACCACTTTAGGAATTAACAAACTGGCTGCCGCACCTTTACCACCCGTACTGGCGGTAAGCGATTCAATAATTCGCACCAATTCACCAGCTGAAGCAAATTTAAGGCGAATAATATCTACCTCTTGGTCACCGGCTTTATCCACTCGGCGGATAATTTCGACCAAACGATTCACCACTGCAGCGCGACCAGTAAGCATAATTACGTTTGATGGATCATAGTGCACTACGTTACCGCCACCGGCATTATCATTTAGCTGGCGTAACAAAGGCGCTAGTTCACGTACCGATACGTTTAGTACGGGAACCACTCGGGTAACCATTTCATCGCCAAAGGCTTGCTCATCGCGGTCCACCACCGGAATGGCTCCTGCTTTCGCATCTTTAGCGCGAACAACTTTAGTTACACCGTTTGGCATATCAATAACCGCAAAGCCGTAAACATCTAACACACTTAAGAAGAACTGATAGTACTGCTCTTCGGTAAGCAAATCGTAACTACGCACATTAACTTTACCGCGCACTGCGGGGTCTACGATGATAGTTTTATTGAGATTACGACCAACCGTGGTGATGAACTCACTAATGTCAGCACCTTTAAAATTGGCTGAAAACTCGGTGGCACTCACGACTCCACAAAGGCCTAATCCAATTAGGCCAACAAGGCTGTGGCGAACCAAGCGTAAGGCTTGCAACTTCATGTTAAATAAATCTCCGGTACTATTCATCTGGCAGGCTGAACAACACATCCTGCAACTGGCCATTGCGCTCAACGGTAACTGTAATATCCGTTAGCTCTGCCATCTCTTGCATCACTTGCATTGCTTGCGCGTTGTCGCGCAGGTCATATCCATTAAGAGCTACAGCTAAGTCATTAGCTTTCAAGCCCACTTGTTTAAATAAGGCGGCGTTTTTACCGGGGTTAATCCGATAACCACTTAAGGCTCCATCTTTACGAACCGGCGAAATACGAATGTAATCGGTTAGTTTTGAAGGGTCTTTTAATACTTCTTTTACGTCTACTTGAGCCGAACGGCTATTACTAGACGCTTGGGTATTGCGCTTAGCAGTATTTGAACTCGCCCGAGACTGTGAGTTTTTGTCTTCTGGGTCTAGCAATAAGCTTTCGTAAACACCGCGATGCAATAAAATCACCCGGTCAGTTTGAATCTCTTTTATGACAGCTTGAGTACCATTAATCGATTCATCTACACCGTAGGTTTGTTGCTTGCCTCGGTGTTCGATAATGGCCAATGCTTTCGTTTGGTCACTACTCGCTACCAAACCAGACAGAGTTAGCTTTAATGAGGTTTTCGGTGCATCAGTTGACGAAGGCGCTTGAACAACTGGTTTAGCCTTTTTGGCTTGATACTCACCGAACAAATGCAGTTTGGTAAGGCTAGATAAATCAACTTGAGCCGCTTTATTACTAGATTGCACCTGCTGGGGAACCCAGCGAAAAGCTTGTGAAGGCGTTGGCACTAATAACCAAGTAATAGACGCCAACTGATAAGCGGCAAAACACATCAATAGTAATGTGATTAATACGCTGCTCTTTTGCGAAGGAACGTAACGAGCAAGTTGAGTAGAAAAAGATTTAATATCCATTTATTCGTTATAATACATCTGTCATCGTTAACCGATTCTCGATCATCCTTATGAAAAAACTATGGCAAAGCGCCTCATATAGAGGGTTCTTCATTCTAAAGGGACTTAGGCGTAGAACAAGAGCTGCAAGTGTAAATTTTGCATTTAATTGGACTTTTATCAGTTTTCTGCTGGATAACGCACTAATCCAGGCCATAGCTAGCACGCATAAAACTGATATAATTTAATAGATAATATATAAGCCAGCCAAGACTTAGCATGAATTCACAAAACTCTAACAACTCTGCACCACGCATTGACAAGTGGTTGTGGGCAGCACGATTTTATAAAACCCGCGGCTTAGCTCGAGATATGGTTATGGGCGGTAAAGTGCACTATAACCAGCAGCGTTGTAAGCCAAGTAGAAATGTAGAAGTGGGTGCTACTATTAGTTTGTGGCAAGGCCAACAACAAATAGAAGTGGTTGTGCAGCAGCTAAGTGATAAACGAGGCCCTGCACCTCAAGCACAACTACTATACCAAGAGACAGAACAAAGCCTTAAAAAGCGCGAGCAATACGCAATGCAACGCAAGCTCATGGCACAAAGCGCCAGCCCAGAACGTCGACCCGATAAAAAGCAACGTCGGCAAATTATTCAGTTTAAACAACAATAGTCAGGCCTAAACATGAAGCAAGACATTCTAAATCGTTACTTATTCGAAGATTACAATCTACGGGGCGAGTTGGTGCAATTGCAGCAAAGCTACCAAGAGATCATCGATCAACAAAATTACCCTGCGCCTGTACAAACCTTGCTGGGCGAAATGCTAGCAGCAACCTGTTTGCTTACTGCAACCTTAAAGTTTGAAGGCGACATTACTGTGCAGCTGCAAGGTAATGGCCCACTAAGTGTGGTGGCGGTAAGTGGTACCGACCAACAGCAGATGCGCGGCATTGCGCGTTACGAAGGCGCTATTGATCCTAATATCGACTTTGCTGAACTGGTGGGTCAAGGCCACATAGTCATTACCATTACGCCTACTCAAGGCGAGCGTTACCAAGGCATAGTAGAGATCAATCCACAAGGCGTTGCTGCCAGCATCGAAGCCTACTTCCAGCAATCTGAGCAACTAAATACCAAACTATGGTTATTCACAGGCATGTTTGAAGGTCGCCCCCACGCCAGCGGCTTATTCTTACAAGCATTACCTGCCAGTAAAGATGAGGACGCGGAACATTTTGAGTTGATCTCCACCTTAAGTGAAACAACCACCGCTCAAGAGAGTTTTGAGTTAGACGCTGAACAACTGCTATTTCGTTTGTATCACGAACATAAAGTGCGTGTTTACGAGCCACAAGAAGTTTGCTTTAAATGTACTTGCTCGAAAGAACGTTGTGAAACCGCCTTAGCCAATATCGACCACAAAGAATTGCTCGAAATTTGCCACGAGAGAGGCCATATTTCGATGCATTGTGACTACTGTGGACACGACTATAAATTTAACGAAGCCGACGTTGAAAACATTTTCACGCGTAATATATCGACAAACCCTGCCAAAATTCATTAAACTGACCTCAGGAAATGCGGTGCGAATCGCATTTCCTAGATAGACCCCTAATAACCATAAAAAAAGTGCTGGTAATTTGACACCCCTCTCTTTTTGGTACCACTAAAGGGATAGAATCAGAGCCAACACCAAATAAAAAAACAATATAAATCTTACCTCTCTACCTACAGGAGACTGCTATGCTTGACGTTGCAGAAAAAGATCAGGTTATCGACCTGGCTCAATACGGCATCAAAGATGTGTCGGACGTGGTGTACAACCCCTCATACGAAGAACTATTCAAGGAAGAAACTCGACCAGAGCTCACGGGCTACGAACGCGGCATTGTTACCAAAACCGGTGCTGTTGCAGTAGATACTGGGATCTTCACCGGGCGTTCGCCAAAAGATAAATACATCGTTCTTGACGATACCACCCGCGACAGCATGTGGTGGACCTCTGAACAAGCTAAAAACGACAACAAGCCAATAGACCCCGCGGTTTGGACCGACCTTAAGAAAACCGTGACCGACCAACTATCTGGCAAACGTTTATTTGTGGTAGACACCTACTGTGGTGCCAACCCTGATACCCGTTTAAAAGTCCGCTTCATTGTTGAAGTGGCATGGCAGGCTCACTTTGTGACCAATATGTTCATTCGCCCAAGTGCTGCGGAGCTGGAAGACTACGAGCCAGACTTTGTAGTAATGAACGGCTCTAAAACCACCAACAAAAAGTGGAAAGAACACGGCCTAAATTCTGAAAACTTCACTGTATTTAACATGACAGAGAAAATGCAGGTGATTGGCGGAACATGGTACGGCGGCGAAATGAAGAAAGGCATGTTCGCCATGATGAACTACTACCTACCACTTAATGGTATGGCGTCGATGCACTGTTCTGCCAATGTTGGCGAAGAGGGTGACACCGCTATTTTCTTCGGTTTGTCTGGTACCGGCAAAACCACCCTATCTACCGATCCTAAACGCCAGTTGATTGGTGATGACGAGCACGGTTGGGATGATGAAGGTGTATTTAACTTTGAAGGTGGCTGCTACGCTAAAACCATTAAGTTAAGTAAAGAAGCCGAGCCCGATATCTACAACGCCATCAAACGAGATGCCTTGTTAGAGAACGTGACTGTGCGTAACGATGGTAGCGTAAACTACGATGACGGCTCTAAAACCGAAAATACGCGGGTTTCTTACCCCATTCATCACATCGAAAATATCGTTAAGCCAGTGTCTAAAGCAGGCCATGCTAAGAAAGTTATTTTCTTAACCGCTGATGCTTTTGGTGTATTACCGCCAGTAGCGAAGCTTACTCCAGAGCAAACTAAGTACCATTTTTTATCTGGCTTTACTGCCAAATTAGCGGGTACAGAGCGCGGCATCACTGAGCCAACACCTACCTTCTCGGCATGTTTTGGCGCAGCCTTCCTTACATTACACCCAACTAAATACGCCGAAGTATTAGTTAAACGTATGGAAGCCGCAGGTGCAGAAGCTTACTTAGTAAATACCGGATGGAATGGCACAGGCAAGCGTATTTCAATTCAAGATACTCGTGCAATTATCGACGCTATTTTAGATGGCTCGATTGAAAAGCAAGAAACCAAGCAATTGCCAATCTTTAATCTAGAAGTACCTACAGCGCTTCCTGGTGCCGATAGCGAGATCCTCGATCCTCGCGATACTTACCAAGATCCATTGCAGTGGGAAAGCAAAGCCGAAGATTTAGCTCAGCGCTTTATCAAAAACTTTGCCAAGTACACCGACAATGCCGAAGGCCAAGCACTAGTAGCAGCTGGACCACAACTGGACTAGTTAAACACTAAGCACTATAAAACCAGCCCGCGGGCTGGTTTTTTTATATCCGAATCTTGGTTTAACGACCCGATTTAAATTTGGTCCACAAACGGGTACGAGTACGCTCAACTTTTGGCGGAATACTCACAAAACCAAACAAGTGCTCAGAGGCTTCTTCGGTCGGGTAAATACCTTCATGGCCAGCAATTTCTGGGTCAATTAAAGCAGTCGCTTTAATATTAGGGTTGGCATACCAAACGTAATCGGTCACCTTGGCAATCACTTCTGGGCGTAATACATAGTTAATAAAGGCATGTGCATTTTCTGGGTGCTTGGCATCTTTAGGAATGGCAAACATATCAAACCACACACCTGCGCCTTCTTTAGGAATGATGTATTCAAGCTCTACGCCATTGTTTGCTTCCGCAGCACGGTCGCCAGCCATTAGCACATCGCCAGACCAACCAATAGCTACACAAATGTCGCCACTGGCTAAATCGTTAATGTACTGCGAAGAGTGGAAGTATCGAATGCTCGGGCGCAGTTGCTCCATTAAGCTTTCAATCTCACCTTTGTAATCGGCCGATTTACTGCTGTTTGGCTCTTTGCCCATGTAGTTGAGCATAGACGCCACTACTTCACTTGGCGCATCTAAATAAGCAATACCACACTGGCTTAACTTAGCGGCAATTTCAGGGTCAAACACTAAAGACCAAGAATCTAGCTCTGCATCTTCGCCTAAAATTTCTTTCACCTTATTCACGTTGTAACCAATGCCGGTGGTACCCCACATATAAGGAATACCATATAGGTTACCCGGATCGTAAGCTTCTAAGGTAGCGAGCAATTTAGGATCAAGGTTGTCCCAATTGCTTAGCAGGCTGCGATCTAGCTTTTGATAAACCCCTGCCGTAATTTGACGAGCATAAAAATCGTGCGACGGTGAAACAATATCAAAGCCAGTACTACCAGATAGTAACTTAGCTTCTAATACTTCATTGGAATCAAATACGTCATACACAACTTTAATACCGGTTTCTTTTTCAAACTCGGCAATAGTGTCTTCGGCAATATAATCAGTCCAATTATAAACATTTAGTACTTTCTCTTCTTGAGCAATTACTCCGCCAGCATTAATAGCCAACAGGCTTACCAGCAACATGTTTAGTTTATTCACTCATGCAATCCTCGTGGTGGTGTGATAGCAAATCACGCAATAGTTAATTTAGTGTAGTAAAGCTTTCACCTCAGGCAAAACCAGTTAGATTTAGCCCGTAATGAAATCTCGCGAGATAGTAACGGTAAATTTATCTAAACCCAAGTGCTGGCTGGCTAACAATTATCCAAAAAAGCGCTTTGAAAAGGCTTTACACACCGCTAAAATTAACGATTAACTAAATTTTTGAGTTAACTGCGTGCATACAGGACTAAGTCGCGCTTAACACATATAGGAAGGAAGACTTTCAAAACAATGATTAGCGACCAACAAATAGAGACTATTCGTCTGCAACTCGTCGAGCAATTGAACGAAACTGAACAACGTCTTGAGCAAGACAGTCAGTTATTTAAAGACAAAGAAGATTCTGGTGATGACGTAGATCGCGCCAACCAGGAAGAGTCTCAACAACTTCAGTTGAACCGTCGCCAACACGACCTTGCCCACGTTAAAAGCATTAAAGACGCATTACGTCGGATTGAAGAACAAGACTACGGATTTTGTGAAGGCTGCGGCGAAGACATTAGTGTTGCCCGTTTAAATGCCCGTCCAGAGTCTCGCTACTGCATCGATTGCCAAGATTATCGCGAACGAAAGAACAGCCAATACGCTTAATTGAGCCATTTAGCTAAATAATCTTAGTATTCCTCATTAAGATCATATTCACTGACTCTGCTCGCTGTTATAATTCTGTTCCGATTTCACATCGGATTAGGATCTGCGAGCATGAACAACCCGCTTTATCAGAAGCATATTATCTCCATCCCTGATTTATCCCGTCAGGAACTCGAATTAATCGTCGACACCGCCCAAAGTATTAAGCAACAACCCCGTCCCGAATTACTAAAAAACAAAGTTGTTGCTAGCTGTTTTTTTGAAGCCTCAACCCGTACTCGCTTGTCATTTGAGACCGCAGTTCAGCGCTTAGGTGGCAGTGTGATTGGTTTTGCCGATGGCGGAAATACCTCACTGGGTAAAAAAGGCGAAACCTTAGTGGATTCGGTAAAAGTGATTTCTTCGTACAGTGACGCGTTTTTTATGCGCCATCCACAAGAAGGCGCAGCGCGTTTAGCTAGCGAATTCTCTAGCGTACCGGTTGTGAATGGCGGAGACGGCTCAAACCAGCATCCTACTCAAACCTTGCTCGACTTATTTACCATTTACGAAACCCAAGGCTCACTTGAGGGCTTAAAAGTCGCATTTGTTGGTGACTTAAAATATGGGCGCACGGTGCACTCTCTCACTCAAGCCCTGTCACTATTTGGTTGCGAGTTCTACTTTATTGCGCCTAAAGCACTGGCAATGCCTGATTACATTATCGAAGAGCTGAATGAACGTGAAATCACATACAGCCTGCACGACAGTATTGAAGAAGTAGTCAACGAGCTAGATATTCTTTACATGACACGGGTGCAAAAAGAACGCTTCGACGAAACCGAATACCAGCACATGAAATCGAGCTTCATTTTACGCGCTAACATGCTTGAGCAAGTAAAAGATAATTTGAAAATTTTGCACCCATTACCACGGGTAGACGAAATTACTACCGATGTAGATATCACACCTTATGCCTATTACTTCGAACAAGCAGAAAATGGTGTCTACGCTCGCCAAGCCTTACTCGCATTAATCATGACCAATGAATTTGGAGCGCAATAATGAAGAAGAAGCTGCAAGTAGAAGCCATTGCGCATGGCACCGTAATTGACCACGTTCCTGCTGGTCAAGGCATCAAAATTCTTAAGTTCTTTCAACTCTCGGCTGCGCAAGAGCGAATCACAGTAGGCCTTAACTTACCTAGTGGCGAGCAACAGCAAAAAGACTTAATTAAAGTTGAGAACACGGTGTTTGACGAGAACCAAGCTAACCAATTAGCTTTATTTGCGCCCAATGCCACCATTAATGTGATTGAAGATTTTGAGGTAGTACGTAAGTTTCATGTGTCTACCCCAGAACAAGTAAAAGCAGTGTTTGCCTGTCCAAATAGTAACTGCATTAGCCATAACGAACCTATCGACAGTAACTTTTATGTGCGCCACCAGCAGCAAGACATCAAGCTAAAGTGCCACTACTGCGAAAAAACCTTTGATCGCGGCTTATTCTCAGAGCTTGACTAAACCCTGCTATTCAAAAAAACAGAGCGCTAGCCGCTCTGTTTTTTTCGCCTTTAAATCAACTATAAAAACTTCCAGCCAAGCAGGTTTATTCTATAGTTAAAGCAGCTAAGCTTTTTAATAACAATCCAGTCATTTAAAGCTGATAAAACCAAGCTATTGCTCCCAAGTGATACCGAGCTTGGTTGCTAGCTAAGCACGCAAACTTGCTGAGTAGAGAGTATTAGGCGAAGTAATAAGTTCAACAAAATTGTGCTTACAAAATGGCTAGCTTAAGTTAAGGTAAAGCTATAAATGTATTGATCTATTTAAGTTTTCTTAACGTAAACAGTGTAATCCAAGCTAATGATTTAACTCAGATTACCTGATACAAGGATGTGACTAATGTTTAAACGAGTAAGTTCGCTACTCTGTTGCAGTATGCTATTTAGTTTCACTGCCGACGCCCGCCCTTTAGCAGAAGCGCCGGGCTGGTCTGCCACTATTAACTTGAACGTAGGTTATGTAAGCGGCCAGAATCAGTTTTCTACTGATGACGATAACCAAATTACCGACGATCTAAATAACAATGGCAAAAGCTCTAGCTCAGCGATTGTTTACCCCTTATTGCGAGTAGACTACACAACTCAAGACTTAAAGAATCAGTTCTTCTTGGGTAACAGCCGCGAAAACTTAGGTCGAGCACAGTTTCAATACGAACTGGGTTATACCCGCGCAATTAGTGACCGCAGTAAAATTACCGCAGCATACTTCCCTGAGCTCCCTTTACTTAACGACACATGGGCAGATCCGTACTTGGTTGGCAGCGCTCGGCAAAAGACCGATGAGAATTATCAAGGTGGCCGTTTACGGTTTGAATCCATTGCAGACAGCCCGCTAACTCTGGAATATGTTTACGCCAATCGCACTGTAGACAACGAACAGAGCGGTGTAAGCATTGCGGGTCTAAGCCAAAGTGACATCGAGTCACTACGAAGAGACGCCAACTTACATCGTTTAATTGCCGAAACCTTTGTGCCTTTATCCCGAAAATGGTTCTTAGCGCCCGCAGTGGCTTATACCACCGCTAAAGCCGATGGCAGCGCCAACGACTTCGACCAATATACTTTACGTTTAACCAGCATTTACCGCTCGGGTCCGCACGTGTTCACACTGAATACGGAATATGGTCAAACCAAATACTCAGGTAGCAACCCCGTATTTGATATGCAAACTCAAAAAGACGACAAGATATCGCTATTTGGCATTTATGTATTTAACGAACCCTTTGGTTGGAAAAACACCATGTTTAACGTTTTGGGTGGCTACAACAATACTGATTCCAACATTACCTTTTACGATAGCAAGGGTGGCATTGCAGCCCTTGGCTTTGGTTACACATTTAAATAACCTAAGCTCGGGATAGTAATGCACAAAAAAGGCAGCCTTGGCTGCCTTTATCTTTTCAATCAACTCATGGCCACTCTGTCAATCTTGGCTCAAGTCTAACTCCGCAAAGTAAATAGCAGTTTTCTCTTCGTGGCTAGAGTAGTAACTGCAATACACCTTATTGCCTCGCTGCACTAAACCGGGATAACTGGTATCACCGTCTGAGGGCAGCACTTGAAACTCTTTTAGCTGAGCCTTATCAGCATCTAACCAGCACAAGCTGGTGCGCACCGGTTGATATAAACGCACTGCACAGAGCAAACGGCCATCATCAAGTTTGATCATTGCTGGGCCGCCAATTTGCTGTTGTAAATCTTGCCATTGCCAATCTAGATAAGGTGGCTTGGCATAACCCAGTTGCCCGGTACCGGTATCTTTATCACGACGTAATAAACACAATGCAGAGCCATCATCCAATAAACACAAGTCATGCTCATTGGGGTAAGCCAAACCATTTTGTTGCAAGCTAAACAAAGGATCCAAGTGCAACTGATAATTACCCTGCGAGTCCATTCGATAAAGATTTACTTTATCTAAGCTGTAGTTATAAGCCACTGCGTAGGCGCTATCGGCTAAATAACGGCTGCGCCATAACCACATGCCAGCATCGCCTTGAGCACTTAAATCGCTCCAGTTTTCACCATCGTCCGACCATGCTATATAGCTTTGTAAATCAAACTTCTCGCTGCTGCGATTTACCCCTGCGCAGGTTAGTAGCAGCCGCCCGTCCGGGCTTTCAACTAACTTGGGGTCACGTAAATCAATACCTGGTAGGTGAATTAACGCTGCCGATTCAAAGCGAGTGTCATCTGCAGCACGACGTAAAATACGAATATCGCCCTCATCACTAACATGGCCCTCAGCTTCGCGAAAACACAACCACAGTGCGCTTTTATACTCGCACAAGTCTGTGAACGCGTTATGCTCTCCGTCATCCCATACCCGCTCAACTGAGCATAACTTCATAAACCCTTTCTCCTTTACAACCTTCGGCGCCAGCATAAACGAATGATTTAGCTAGCAAACTAGCCTACACAGCCCACTGAGTAAAAGCTTAGCAACTTAGTACCCTTATCGACTATTATCAATTAAGCTGAATAAGAGATTCTCTTAATCGCAAAAATATCCCAAGGAGGGACCATGTTTTTGGATTTTTTCGCTTTAGGACTACTGTTCTTTGTAGGCTTAACCTTGTTCTACGGCATCATTGCCATTCACGATATTCCTTACGAAATATCAAAACATCGCAATCACCCTCACCAAGATGCCATCCATGTGGCCGGATGGATAAGTTTATTCACCCTCCATGCTATTTGGCCCTTTTTATGGATATGGGCCACTTTATACCGGGAAGATCGAGGTTGGGGTTTTAAGCAGTTACAACAGCAAGAACAAGAGCTCGAACAAAAAGAGCAACAACTGGAAGATCAGAACGAAGAGTTAAGTGCAGAAATTACTAAGCTAAAACGTCAAGTAGCGATCATTAGCAAACATGTGCAGCAGCTCGAGCAACAACAGGGGAATCAATAATGGATTTATTGCTTATTCTCACTTACGCCGGGATCTGCATCGCGGTATTCAAAATTTTTAATATTCCACTAACTAAATGGACCGTGCCCACTGCAGTACTAGGTGGCATTGTAATCATTGGGGTTTTAATGATCCTCATGAACTACAACCACCCCTTTACTGCTAATGCTCGGCAGGTGTATACCTCTGTGCCCATCATGCCCTTGGTGCGCGGAAAAGTCATAGAGGTTCCAGTTAGACCTAATCAGTTGATTAAAGCTGGTGATGTATTGTTTAAACTCGACCCCGAGCCGTTTGAAGCGGTGGTAGAGCAGCGCGAAGCAGAAGTAGCGGCAGCCCAGCAACAAGTACCACAGTTGCTAGCCCAATTGGCCAGCGCCCAGGCCACCACCAATGCAGCGAAAGCCGAGCGAGACCGCACTCAAAAAGCTTATCAACGTTATGCCGAAGGGCGTAAAAAAGGCGGTAAAAATAGCCCCTTTACAGAACTAGAAGTAGAAAACCGCCAACAAGCTTATTTAGCAGCAGAAGCCCAGCTGCAAGTTGCTCAGGCTAACCAAACCAATGCTCAACTGGCTTACGACTCTCAAATAAACGGAGTGAATACCAACGTTGCTCGTTTACAAAGCCAGTTAGATAAAGCCTTATTCGACCTTGAGCAAACCGTGGTGCACGCACCTACCGATGGCTATGTCACTCAATTAGGCCTACGTAAAGGAATGGTGGCGGTGCCTATGCCCTTGCGCCCAGTTATGACCTTTATACCTAAAGAAGAAAGCATTTTTGTTGGCGCCTTTTGGGAAAATTCCATCAAGCGTTTAAAAGAAGGCGACGAAGCGGAATTTATTGTAACGGCTCAACCAGGCATTGTTTTTAAAGGCACGGTAGTTCAGGTAATGCCAACCATTGCCGAAGGTGAATTCCAAGCGAACGGCAGCCTACGTGGTGCAGAAGCTTTCTTTGTACATAGCCGCAGTTTGGTGATTATTGACCCCGAACCGCGCTTTGATGAATTTGATTTCCCTATGGGCATCAGTGGTCAAGTCGCCATTTACACCGAGCACTTCCATCATGTATCGATGATTAGAAAAGTACTGTTACGCATGCAAGGTTGGGTGAACTACATCTTCCCCTTCCACTAACATTGATAATCTTTACCACTAAAAAGGCCAGCAAGTTGCTGGCCTTTTTTACTATTGCTCTAATTGCTTAACCCGCTGTTTTAAATCGGCCAGTTCTTGACGCAATGCATTAATTTGTTGCTGTAATTCAGCATTTTGCTGAGTGGCCACCGGAGCGCTAGCCTCTACATGACTTGCTGCTGGCAAAGCCGGCTCACCCGAAAATAAATGAGCATAACGTGACTCTCGCTTGCCCGGCTCTCGCTCAAGCTTAAGCACCAGCTTACCTGCATCATGCTCGGCTAACTCAAGCAAGCTTTGCTCTACTTCTTGCACACTGGCAAAGTTGGCAAGGCGCTGGCTACGGGTACGCAGCTCACCAGGAGTTTGTGGCCCACGCAAAAACAGCAAACAGATAATAGCTCGTTGTCCTTCAGTTAACTGCAAACCACCAAATTGGCTATTGCAGAAACGGTGTTGATAACGCACCACTCGGCCTGCCATTGGTGCTTCGGTAACAATGCGTAAGTCTTGCAGTTGCACCAATACATCTTGAACTTCTGCCTCACTCAATGCCATAACCGGCTCGCGATTACTCTTTTGATTACACGCTAAAGTGAGAGCGTTAAGTGATAGAGGGTATTGATCTGGGGTAGTTGTTTCTTTTTCTAGCAGCGCGCCAATAACACGGGTTTGCTCTAAGCTTAAATTCTGTTCCACTCTTCACCTCTTTAAAACAACAACGAAACGTAAGTTTTCTCATTTATCGTTTAAGAATACGTTAATCTCACAACAGAAGCAGCTGCTTGTCACACGTTTCTGAAAGCTGCGCTATTCAATATTCTAAGCCCTCACTTTGTCGACTAAATTTTATGCAATAAACACTCTTATTTGAGCTTTTTTTGATGTAGATTAGTTCTACTGGTCTGATAACTCGTTAAGGTGGGCGTCCACTCAAACGGGTCATTACAGCGCAATACCCATGAGTAGCAATTAACTAGGCACAGCTGGACGCAACATAGTATGGAATCATTTCGTTGGACATCAGATTTTGAAACAGGGATCTCTGTTGTTGACGAGCAGCATCGCCACTTAATTGATCTCATTAATCAAATTGGTGAACAGCTCACCGACAGCCATCCCTTGCAACACGCCGCGATCGAGTCGCTTAGCCAAGAGCTAAATAATTACGTTAAAGAACACTTTCGTGAAGAAGAATTGCTTATGGCCACACACAAAGTGGATCCGCGCCATTGCCAAGCTCACGTAAAGGCTCACAAAGAATTTTTAGGCGAAGTGGCGAAGCTAAGCCAATTCAACAACGACAATAAACAAAGCAAAATTAAGCATCTGCTCGATTATCTCATTCAATGGTTGGCTTATCATATTCTGGGCATCGACCAAGTGCTCACCAAGCAGCTGCATTTCATAGAAGCGGGTGACAGCCCAGCATCTGCCTATAGCAAAATTGAGCAACCCAACGATCTTGCCACCGAGCCTCTAATTACCGCCTTGCGTGGTTTATTTCACCAAGTTAGCGTGCGTAACAACGAGCTGCTAGAACTCAATCAAAACCTTGAGCAAAAAGTACAAGAGCGCACTCTAGCGCTGCAAAAAACCAATCAGCATTTACAATCTTTAGCACATACCGATGTGCTCACGGGATTGCCTAACCGCCGCCATGCAATGATTCAACTTATGGAGCTTTGGAAGCAATCGCTTGAAAACAACAGTCCATTAGCTTGCATGATGATAGATGCTGATCACTTTAAACAAATTAATGACCGAAATGGTCACGATGCAGGCGATGCGGTGTTAATGCTACTGGCGCGCGCATTGCGCGAATCGGTGCGTAACGACGACGTAGTAGCCCGTTTAGGCGGCGATGAGTTTTTATTAATTTGCCCCAATACTAGCTCAGAAGGTGCATTAAACCTAGGGCACAGCATTCGCGAACGTATTGCTAATATGCAACTCAACCATCAGCGCTATAGCGTTACGGTAAGTGTAGGTATTGCAAGTCGTAGCAAAGACATGCAGCACCACGAAGCGATTATGAAAGCAGCCGATAAAGCGGTTTATAAAGCCAAGGCTGAGGGTAAAAACTGCGTACGCAGCTATGAAGATGTATCCAAGCAACAAGCCTGCTAAGCACTAAGGGCTGTTTATCTTTCGCGGTTAGATTTTGTTTGCGAAGAAATCAACTCGAAGGATACATAGCCCCTAACCTTTTCTAACAAGACAGAAAAATCCACTCAGGTTACACTCATTATTCTAAGCCCCTTGGATTAGCGCTTGTTATAGGAAATCTGCCCATGACCATAGATATTAGCTGGCCAGCACTTGCCGCCTTTTCGCTAATTCTGTTGATTCCGATTGGGCTTAATTGGCGCTTTAAACTTAGCCTAGGTAAAGACATAGCCAGCAGTTTAGTGCGAATGCTGCTGCAGCTTGTATTGCTCGGCTTGTATCTGCAGTTTTTGTTTGATTTAAACAGCTTGTGGGTCAACCTACTTTGGTTGGTCGTTATGCTTGTGGTGGGTGCTAGCGCCATTCTTGGCAAAGCCAAATTACCTAAAAGAAACTTGTTTATACCAGTCTTGTTGGGGCTGGTGCTGGGCTTAAGTCCTTTACTGATACTGCTGCTACTTACCTTACTAAAGCCGAGCCCTAGCTATAGCGCTCAGTACCTCATTCCCCTAGCAGGTATGCTTTTAGGAAACAGCCTTAGTGGAAACATTGTGGCTTTACAGCGCCTATTTAGCGCACTGGATGAAAAAACCGCCGAATACCACGCTTATTTAGCACTTGGCGCTAATCGACTACAAGCAACTCAAGGCTTTGTGCATAATGCTATGCAGCAAGCTTTTGCACCTGTTTTAGCGTCTATGAGCACGGTGGGTTTAGTCACACTCCCCGGCATGATGACCGGTCAAATACTCGCAGGCAGTGACCCAATGGTAGCGGTGAAGTATCAACTGGTTATTCTAATTGCTATTTTTGTCATGTTAAGTGTCTCAATTTCGACCACGCTTAGTATTAGCATTCGAGTCGCCATTAGCCCAACAGGGCTGGTTAAAATCCGTAAAGTTTAGTTCTTAAAACTGCTTATCACGGTCTACTCAAACGGACTAAAAAACAAAAATACTTGTTCAGTTTTCGGTTGTTGAGTATTTCTACTCAATGTACCTTTTAGCTTTAGACTCTGAGACAACAGCTATGATATTCAACGACTTACACCATCAACAATCACCACTATTACTCTGCAATGTTTGGGATGTTGCCAGTGCGAATATAGCCAAAAAAATTGGTTTTACCGCAATAGGAACATCAAGCGCGGCAATTGCTGCTGCCCGAGGTTTAGATGATGGCGAACAGCTTTCGTTTAACGATCTAGTCCAGGTTGTTGCGCAAATAAAGCAACACTGCAGCTTGCCCTTAAGTGTCGATATAGAAGCGGGTTACAGCCAAAATCCTCAAACTATTGTCAACAACATACTGTCGCTCAATAAACTCGGTGTAGTTGGAATAAACATTGAAGACAGCGTGGTAAAACAGCAGCGAGAATTGCTGCCTGCGAAAGACTTTGCCGCCACTCTGTCTTATATAAAAAACCAGCTCATGCAGAGAGATATAGAAATTTTCATCAATGCCAGAAGTGATGTTTTCCTTGTTGGCTGCAAAGATGCCGTAAGTCTAGCCAAGCAACGTATGCAACTTTACATCGACGCCGGCGCGGATGGGATCTTTTTACCCGGTATAGAGCAGCTGGAGCATATTGAAGAACTAAGTAAGCACTGCAGCGTGCCGCTAAATGTAATGTGCATGCCGCATTTAGCTAACTTTACTCAACTGCAGGCTGCAGGGGTTAAACGCATCAGTATGGGTAACTTTGTATTTAACAACATGCAGCAACATCTAGAAAGTCAGCTGGCCAGCATTAAGCAAAGCCAATCTTTTGCAACGCTGTTTTAAGGCTTGGAATTAACAGCTCCAGCAACTGCCGGAGCTTTTAGGCCTTCTATTTAGCCAAACGTTTTGCGGTTTCGGCAACCCCAGCACCTAAGGCTTTAACGCGCTGCTCCATATCTGCATCCGCCAATTGCCCTTCACTATTAAATGCCTGATAAGAAGAACCAACAGCCACTTGGTTTGGGCTAACCATTACCCCTAAGTTGAACAAAATATCACGGGTATGTGCCAAGCCACGGATACCCCCTAAACCGCCAGGAGAAGTCGCCATGATACCGGCCACTTTACCTTGGAAGGCCGAGCCAATATCAGCATCCTTAGAAGGGCGAGATAACCAATCTAGAGCATTTTTTAATACGCCTGAAATAGAGCCATTGTACTCAGGGCTGGCGATCAACATGCCATCGGCCTGCGCAAAAAGGTGTTTTAAATCGTTAACAGAAGCAGGCGTACCCTCGGCCTCTAAATCTTCTGAGTAAAGTGGTATGGCAAAATCAGCTAAGTCTACATAGCGAACTTCAGCGCCAGCTTCCTCGGCACCTTTGGCCGCAATTTTTACCAAGTTTTTATTGAACGATTGAGCGCGTAAGCTGCCTGCAATAGCAATTAATTTAGTCATGTTGTGCTCCTAGGCCTAGCCTGAAAATGGTATTTGTTTTCGATTTGAGAGCATTCTTACACAAGCAAATTTGAAGAAAAACAACACCTGTGCAACACTTCTGTGCATGAATGCACATAAGAATGATTGGAACGACATCCATATAGCTTATAAGGTTGCAACCTTAGGCACGCTTACCGCAGCCGCAGAAGCACTGGATGTACACCACAGTACGGTATTACGGCGAATAAATGCCTTGGAAGAGCGCCTAGGCACCCGCTTGTTTCATCGCCATGCACGCGGCTACCAAGTCACCGAAGCAGGTTTGTTACTTACCCAAACCGCCGAAAGCACCCAAAACGACTTTAACCGTTTATTGGGCAAACTGGCCGGCACCGACAATCAGCTTTCCGGAACCTTGGTATTAACCACAGTGAACAATATGGCCGAGCTGCTGTTACCAATGCTGGCCGAGTTCCAAGCGCTTTACCCCAATATCAAATTGGAATATGCCGCCGACAGTAGAATTTTGAAACTAGAACACGGCGAAGCTCACGTAAGCATTCGCCCTGGTAAAAAACCTAAAGATCTAGACTACGTGGTGCAGCACTTAGCCGATAGCCCAGTCACTCTCTATGGCTCAAGTGCTTATCTTAAAAAATACGGAAAGATTAAAAGCTTAAATGAGGTGGCAGGGCATAAGTTTATTTCAACCATTGAGCCCTACTCGCAAATTAGCTTTATTAATTGGATGAATAGCGAGTTAGATCCGCAACAAATTGCTTTGCGGGTAAACGACTTTAATGCCTTTATTCCGGCCATAAAAGCTGGGTTTGGCGCAGCACCACTCAATTGTGAAACCGCCAAGGCCTACCCAGACCTGCTGCCGCTAATGGCGCCACCAGAACATTGGGCCATTCCACAATGGCTTACCACCCATGTAGATATGCACCGCACCAGTAAAGTTCAGGCCTTCACGCAGTTTTTGAAGCAACGCTTTAATGCGCTAGCCAACTAATTGAAGTGCTTAGTCTGCTGCAGGTAAATAACGGTAATGGCCGGTTATTTGGTAACTAAATAGCATGTCGTTTAGTTGTGGCCCTAAGCCAATGTTATGAACAATTTTGGGAACGCCAGCTGCAGTGTATTGGTCACTCACAATACCGATATGGGGCAGATTACCGGGGAGCATCCAAGTCACAATATCACCCGGCAAATAGCTGCTAGCGCTATCACTTACAGCTAACGATTCACCGTGGCGGGTAAAAAACACCTGTAGATTAGGCACTCTGCGATGGTCAATATTGCGGTCGGTTCGGCTTAATCCCCAGATACGTTTAGACGGATACTGCGAAAAATGCTGCTTCATGTCTTCATGTACTTGAACCTGTAGATCAATGCCAAGTGCACGGTAGGAACGAATAAGCACATCGGTGCACACCCCAAAGTGTTCGGGCACATCACCATTAGGATAATCCAACGCAAAGTAGGCACCATTGTAAATCACCGTGTGCTCTGTTCGCGCCAAGGCAGCATCAACCAACTGTTGTGATAAAGTGCTGCCAAGCACCGGTAATGAAACCACGCCTACTAGCAACAACACCAACCTAAACATAATACTCCCTATCGATGACTTACCATTCACTCACTCAACGCTATCTTACTTATTTTCAGCATCATTACTAACAATTGAGTCAATGTAGAGACGCCATTCACCCTTATTTAGCGATGCGAGCTTATAGTGCATAGCTAGATCCAGCTCACTAATTAGGCAAAATTCTCTAATACTATGGAGGTAGCTCTAAACCTCAATTGATGTAGATCATTTTTTGTAGGCTATTCGCTGGTTATGTTGAAAGTGTAACAACAATAAATAGAGGTAATAAAAATGGAATTAATACAAGATCCGCGTTGTTATACCGACGTATGTATAGACGGCCAATGGTACCACTACGACCATTGCGGCACTTCTGCTTATATGCTTAAAGGTGGAGCGTCTTCGGGCATAGAATTGCAAAGCATTCCCACCACCGAAAACGAATTAATCGAATTACTGTCTAGATAAGAGCTGGTAACTTGCGCCTGTTCGAGTTGAACGGGTGGCTAGTTTTGCCAAAGCATGCGCCACACATTGATTGGCTAAATAGCTAAGTGCAAGGCCTCCATTTCTGCTTGTGCCTTTCCCCTACACCAAAGACTAGCAAAGAAAAACGGCTACCCGAAGATAGCCGTTGTTGCTGCAGTATCGGCTGCAGTGTTTACCAGATTTATCCCTTCACTGGCAAGCCATCACCACGTGCGGCCAAACGAGGCTGAACGAATACTGCAGTGGTCATAGCAGGCACTTCAAAAGTGCCATCAGCAAACTCAGCGTCTTTAACCACTAAGTCTGTTGAACGTTGCTGTACGGGGTGCAACTCAAAACCCTGCGCATTGTTAATGCTAATTTGCTGGGTTTCAGCTGTTGCGTTCACCATCACCACAATCGCATCATAGTTACTGTCTAAGTCAGCGCCTGAATGAATACCATTGTCGATTGATTGCACAATCACACCCGGTATTTGGTCTACCCCAGTATTGTGGAAGTCGATACGCGCCATAATGTCTTGCTTAGCATTCATGCGGAATAGCGTTGAGCTGGTGCGCATTTCCATCAAATCGAAGAAGCGTAGTTTGGCATCTTCAATATGTTGCGGCTCGGCTTGAGTTTCAGGGTTAGCAATGATTTTCTTAATCACATCATAGTTTGCACCATCGATGTGTTTCATCGGCAAGCCCTTGTTCCAGTTGTTATCTTGGGCGGTGAAATCAACACGGTTGTACCAATCACCCGAGTCGTAGCTATCACGCTCCATTGACTTAGAACGCAGCAACTCTGAGCCCATGTGGATAAACGGTATACCTTGACCTGTCATCACCGTAGATAAAGCAACGGTTTGCATACGTGCACGTTGCTCTGGCGTTAACTCTTCGGCCAATTTGTACTGATTAATGTCCCACAGAGTTTGGTTATCGTGCTTAGATACGTAAGAAATATTCTCTTGGGCACTTTCGGTGTAGCCCGCTGGTTGCTCATCACCACCATAAAGCAATTCACTGCCCTTGATGCGATCGCCATTACGGTCAACAAATTGGAAATCGGCCAAGTTACCCGCCATGCCTACACGGATAAGGTCGGCGTTGTACATCCAAGTTTCGTTGTAAGTGCTGTCAGGCGTATCGGCATTGAGTTCATTGGCTAAAACCGCATTGGCAAAACCTTGCTGCTTACGTAGCTGCTCACCATCATCAAATGGACTACCACCACGAATACCATCACGTAAACGGTCAGAGAAAGTACCTATTCCAGTGCCCGCCATGTTTAGCTGGTTTGCTTGAACAAAACGAGCGTCATCTTGCACTTCACCAAAGGTCCAGCCTTCGCCGTAAAAGTAGTTATCTGGCGATACTTTTTGCACTTCTTCTAGCGCTTCGATCATTAAGTCTTTTGGTTGGTGACCCATTAAGTCAAAACGGAAACCATCAATTTGGTAATCACGCGCCCACACAATTAACGAGTCAACCATCAGTTTACCCATCATTTTGTGTTCGGTAGCGGTGTTGTCACAGCAGGTCGAGTTTTCCACTACACCGGTATCAATAGTTAAGCGTTGGTAGTACCCCGGTACAATTTTATCCAATACCGACTTATCGTTGCTAGGGCCAGAACCATGGGTATGGTTATACACCACATCCATAATCACTCGCATATCTTGCTGATGTAAATGCTTCACCATTTGGCGGAATTCTAGAATACGCTGTTTGCCATGTGCATCAGTAGCATAGCTGCCTTCTGGCACATTAAAGTGGAACGGGTCGTAACCCCAGTTAAAGCTATCGTACTGGCGTAAATCGTTCACTAAAGCCTGCACTTTTTCAGTGGCCGGATTTTCATCAACATAGGCTTGCAGCACATCTTCAATCACTGCTGACTTATCGGTACCGTCTTCACACACACCTGCATTGGCATTTAGCTCACATAGCTCACCAATGGTGCCATCAATGTCTACACGATTTACTTCATCAACCGTAGCAATATCAAACACTGGTAATAGATGCACATTGTTTAAGCCGCGATCGCGCAATTGCATTAAGTGCTTGTAACTGGCGCGCTCTTCATCGGTAAAGGCTAAGTACTTACCGGTATATTCTGGGTTACCATCTTCATCGGCAAAACTAAAATCTCGTACCTGTGTTTCGTACAATACGTAATCGGTAGGAGAGTCAATGGTTGGCGGAACAATGCTGTCCCAACCATTTGGGAACAATTCACTGTCATTTTGTAAATCGACAACCTGCGAATGGGTGCTATTAGCCGATAAACTTAGCGAGTAAGGGTCGGTCACCATTAGCGTTTCAATACGCTGGCTATTTGGGTGGTATACCTCCACTTGGTAACGGTAAAAAACATCCACCATATTAGGCATCGCTTCGCTAGACCAAATACCCGTTGCAGGATCAAACTCCATAGCCACAAAGCCTTGATCGGCGTGTGCGCTTAAGTCTTCATCGTACAAGGCCAGATTTACATCTTTAGCCGTTGGCGCCCAAAGACGGAAAGTTGTTAAGCCGTCTTGAATCACCGCACCCAGCGGCTCATCTTTAGCATTTTCCCAATACAGGTCATCTAGCGCCCCAGGAATTTGCAGCAAGGTAGCGGCAACCACCTCTTCATCTTGATTATACGCCGCTGCCACTAGCTGACCTTTTATCACCTCGGCAGCTTGTTCTGCATTTAATTCGTAAGCTTGTAAATGCGCCAAATGAGGGAATTGAGCTTTCACATCTGCTGGCATCTCGGTAATGTTTAATTCTAGGGCTTCGCCACCCTCTATTGTTTTATCTTCAACATTTACCGAAATGCCGGCATTAGCAGAATGGTACAGTTTAAACTGACTACCATTTGCATCCCATAGAATGAGGTTATCACGCACCCAGTGTGCACTTGCGCCAACAATGCCAACTGGAGGTTGGTTTACCTCGGTGTAATCGGTATCTACATACACGTTGTCATCGCCCGCCTTTATCAAGCCATGTTTGTAGTCAGTGTAGTAGAAGCGCAGGTCACCAGTTTGGCCACCCTGCTCTAAATTACGCGGGATCATATTGATACACTCACCGGCATGATAAGCGTCAATCACCCAGTAAGCGCCGTAAGTCTCGTTAATGCCGGTGTATGCCATGCCAGCATCCCAACCACCTGTAGCGTCACCGTCACTGCCATCGCCCCAACCATTACAACTGGCATCGTTCCAGCCGTGAATAGTCCAACCTTGGTAGTATTCTTCTAAAGACTGATTGCTTGCTTTAGCATTGTCTAAACGGTAATAAACGGCAATTTGACCGTCTTTTAGGTCTACAAGACCGTTTTGATCACCATTGTCATTGTTACTGCTGCTATTACAGGCAGCCAACGAAACCGCCGCCAACACTGGCAAAGTTAACTTTGCAACTTTGGATAATTCCATTCCGAGATAACCTCATTAGTTTTATTTTTATAGTGTTTAATGCTTTGAAACTTTCATTTTTCAGCCTATACACCTAAATAAACCAAAACTGTGAGATATGCCTAGCTCAGGTTTAAGCGCTCAAATATCAACCAAGCAGTTTCTAATTTGCCAGCCTTTGTCACTATATTATTCTAAAAAATAAAAATAACTTAGATAATAAAACCATAAACAATTGCAATTTCAGACCTTTAAGGATTTTGAGAGGTAGTTTGCAAGCACTGGCTTAAAAAAGAAAAGCACCAACAAACAGAATTAATGCTTACAAAAGGGGCTAACCGCTCATTGAGCAAGTGCTAACAGAAACAGCACTAAACTAGGGTCTGTTGATCTTTGGTGTTGAAATTTTGTTCGAGATAAGCGGGCTTTAATCGCGGCGAGCACTTAGAAGCCTAGTGGGCTAAGTAAAAAGTGCTTAACAAAGAGTAAAGTTCGCTTATCCGAACCCTTCGGGCAGCATTTCTTAGCCATTTATTTAGCGTTAGCGAGTGATTATTAAGCCCACTTAACTGCACACTCGCTGCCTTGCCTAAATGGCTAACAAATTGCTGCAAAAACCATCAGCAAAGATCAACAGACCCTAGGCATAGTTACGCCCCAAAAACCATCAGATACGCGCCATAGTAGTGCGTTTAATTGCAGCCTTTTTTGAAACAAATTTCTCCAGCCCTACTCGCAGCAATTTTATGTGCAAACGGTACATTTCGTGCAGAACAAAAATCACCCATTTGCACAACAAAACTCAAGCCAAAAGAACAGCATATTTGGCACATCTTTTGGAACGCTTAACACGATGGAATAACTAGCGTGACCACCAATATAGCGATTGTTGTCACCAATAGATGGAGTTAACACAATGAGCCAAACTAACGATTTTCCACTCTCGGCGGTTCCACAAGACGCCCGTAAAGGTTTTTGGTCTACCGCTTTTGTACTTTTAGGGTTTACTTTCTTCACTTCCACCATGTGGGCAGGTGGCACACTCGGTACCTCATTTAGTTTCACCGAGCTGCTGTGGATCATACTAATAGGTAATTTGCTATTAGGTAGCTATGCCGCAGGGCTAGCTTATGTGGCGTATAAAACCGGCTTAAACTCGGTGTTGCTAGGGCGATACTGTTTTGGAGAGCATGGTAGCAAGCTATCTGACATTATCTTAGGTTTTACCCAAATAGGCTGGTACGCCTGGGGTACCGCCACCATAGCGATTATTTTGCTTAAGCTGCTCAACTTACCCGAAAGCTACGCAACACCTTTAATGGTACTGTTTGGTTTTGGCTTTTGTATTACCGCATTTATTGGCTATAAAGCCTTAGAAATTCTTTCCAAAATATCTGTCCCCGCCATGTTGGCATTTATCGGCCTGTCGATTTACCAAGGCAGTATTGATATTGGCGGCTTCTCCCAACTTAGCAGCATTGTGCCAAGCGATACCATGGCATTCTCTGCGGCAATTACTTTAGTATTTGGTACCTTTGTGAGCGGCGGAACCCAAGCAACCAATTGGAGTCGTTTTGCTAAGTCTGGCCGCATAGCGGTTATCACTACTTTGTTAGCTTTCTTTATTGGCAATGGTTTAATGGTATTTGTCGGCGCATTCGGCGCGATGGTTTACCAGCAAGCCGACATCGTAGACGTACTAGTAAGCCAAGGCTTTATTCTGGTTGCTATTCTGATGTTATTTGCCAACATCTGGACAACCCAAGACAACACTATTTATAACTTTGCCGCCGCCGGCTGTAACTTGATGAGAACCGACAAACGCCGCTTAATTACTCTAGTAGGTGCGGCCATCGGCACCCTGCTAGCAGTATTTGGGATGTATAACCTGCTTATCCCATTTTTAATCCTTTTGGGCACTTTTATTCCACCTATTGGCGCCATCATCATGGCTGATTTTTGGTTCAAACATCGTGGAAACCCACCAGCATTAGAGCAAATTAAGCTGCCTAGTTTCGATAAATGTGGTTTAGCTGCGTACGCGGTTGGTTCGGCTGCAGCCTACTATTCCCCTTGGATAGCGCCGTTAGTTGGGATTGTTGTGTCGGCCAGTTTCTATGGTGTATTGCTGCACATTAGCTCGGCTCAGCCCTTAGCCAAACAAACGGCCAGTTAAGGAGGTAGTGCTTGGCTATTCGCGCTAAAGATATTCCCCTAATCCCCGGTTTAGAGAGCATTAACTTGCTTACCGGGGAAGCTTCTCAACAAGCTATTCGCTGGCCATACTTAGCCGAGAACAAAGAGCTAGCACCTTGGTTAACCGGTGGTGAACTCGTCTTTGTTACCGGCATAAATTTGCAACGAAGTGAACAAGAGTATTATCAACTTATAGATGAAGCTTTAGAAAAGTCGGCGGCAGGCATGGTTATTCTGACCCACTCGGAATTTATCGACACCATTCCCGAGAGCGTGATTAGCTACGCCAACCAACATCAATTTGCAGTACTTGAACAACCTTACAGCTTGCCAATGGTTAAAGTTACCGAGCTAATTTGTAAGGCCTTAATTCAAGACAACCTATCTAGCCACTCGCTACAGCATTTTATTAGCCATGTGATTAATAGCCCCAACCAACTGTCGATGCTGTCTCGACACCGCGCCAAAGAATTAGGCTTAAACTTTGGTGCAGCCATTAGTATTGCCCAGCTACAACCACAAGTTAGCGATGCAAGTGACTTAAATGTTTGGGTATTTCAACTTCGCCAGTGGCTAAATCGCATGCGAAGCCCCTACCCGCTAATTGAAGATCATCACGGCTGGTATTTATTGTTGCCCATTCAAGCCCAAGACTCTTTAGAGCAACAGCGTAGCCTTTGGCAGCAACTTAATCAGTATTTAATGCAACAAAAGCTTAAATACAATTTGGGTGTGAGTGTTAGCCCACAAGGGTTAAACCAGTTGGCCAATGCCGCTTTGCAGGCTAGACAAGCTGCAGAGTTTAGCCAATTACAAAGCCATCATTCCGCCGTTGTGCACTACTTAGATTTAGGGGTGAGCCGAGTATTTGCCGCTATTGAGGATCCACAAATTTTACTGAACTTTTGCTGCGACAAACTCGGGCCCTTATTCCATTGCCAAGAACCTAGCTTAATCACCCTTAAGCATACGCTGCGCTGCTACTTTGACAATTTAGCCAGCCTAAGACAAACCGCCAAAGAGCTAAATATTCACCGAAATACGCTCAGCAACCGTCTCGCCAAGGTACAAACACTCACTGGCTGTGACCTAGAACAAGCGCAGCAACGTCTAGAATTACAAAATGCCCTGCTGATGGAACCCATAACAATCCAACGGCAACAACATTCTGTTCAAGGATTATCATGAAAATTATTAACGCACGTTTAAGAGGGCAAACAGAGCTGTTTAGTCTATCTGTTGCCCAAGGGCTCATTACTCACATCACTCCGCAAACCGCGGCTTTATCAGCTAACTTGCCAGAATATGAAGAAGCGATAGATGCCGCCGGTAATTTATTGTCTGCTCCTTTTGTTGAGCCGCATATTCACTTAGACGCAGTGCTCACTGCCGGGCAGCCCTCTTGGAACATGAGCGGAACCTTGTTTGAGGGGATTGAGCGCTGGAGCGAACGTAAACCGCTGCTCACCCCCGAAGACATTGAACAACGCGTGTTAAAAACCGTGCAACTGTTGGTTGAAAATGGAGTGCAGTACATTCGCACCCATGTGGATGTGACCGATCCACAACTTACCGCGCTTAAAACCATTGCCAAGCTCAAATCTAAGCTGTCTTCAGCAATTAATTTACAAATTGTTGCTTTTCCCCAAGAAGGGATCTGGTCTTTTCCCAATGGCAAAACCTTAATGGAGCAAGCCATTGAAGAGGGAGCAGATGTAATAGGCGGAATACCCCATTTTGAATTTACCCGCGAATATGGGGTAGAGTCGATGCGCTGGGTGGTGGAGCTCGCCAAACAACATGATCTATTGGTAGATGTGCACTGCGATGAAATTGACGACGAAGCATCGCGCTTTTTGGAGGTATTAGCCACCGCAGCCTTAGAGCTTGATATGGGTGAGCGCGTTACCGCCAGCCACACTACCGCGATGCATTCTTACAACAACGCCTATTGTTCTAAATTATTTAGGCTGCTTAAAAAGTCTAAAATAAACTTTGTTTCTTGTCCTACCGAGAGCATTCACTTGCAGGGCCGCTTTGATACCTACCCTAAACGACGCGGCGTAACTCGAGTGAAAGAGTTATGTGAAGCCGGCATGAATGTCTGCTTTGCCCAAGATTCTATTCAAGACCCTTGGTATACCTTAGGCAACGGTAAACTGCTAAGAGTATTAGACGCTGGCTTACACATCTGTCACATGATGGGCTATAAAGAGCTATCTAAAGCCTTAGATCTTATTACCGACAATGGCGCTAAAACCTTACAAGTAGAAGCTGAATACGGTATTGAGGTAGGCAAACCTGCAAACTTTATTTTGCTAGAAGGAGAAGACGATTTATCGGTGATTCAACGCCAAGGCGAAGTACTGTTATCGGTACGAAATGGCGAAATACTGATTCAGCGTCAACCAGCTAAGCTAATTAAACATTGTTCATTTTAGGCTGAGTAAACAACAAGTAATCGGCTATAAGGCGCTTTAACAGCGTATAAAAAACGGACCTAACAGGTCCGTTTTTTAATAGCGATACCTAAGACCTTAGTTAGCGGTAAAGTTAAACTTCTGTCCGCCAATACTGGCTTCATACATTAAACCACCTTTAGCTAAGGTGAATACTGCATAACCACTTACATAATGCGCTTTAGATTGGGTTTCACCCGCGGCTGCTCCAGTACCAGAAGTACCTGCTTGAGCAGAAGCACCAACGGTTAAAGCCACTGCGCTCGCTTGAGCACCAAACTCGAAGCTGCCGCTAGTAAACTCGTCGTAAGCGCGTTTATCTTGAAGGAAAATGATTTGGCTAAACGCTTGCCCACCGAGCTGGAAACCAAGTGTAACTTGACCCATATTCACGCTGCCTGTAGATGCTCCGCCTCGGTAAACTTTACCTTCGCCGTAAGCGCCACCAATACCAATGCCACCCTTACCAATGGTAGGAAACACCGCATAGCCATAAGCATTGTTAAAAAATGGGGTAGTTCGATCAGATTTTTTGAACTGCTGAATCGTAGCTTGATAATCGTCTGCGACGGCTTGAAAGCTTAATACAAGCACACCAACGCACAGTGCCAACCATTTCTTCATAAATAAACATCCCTAGATTTGGAGTATGGTGCAAGCAGCATACACGATGTATGTGAAAATCGGTACGCTGCCTACAAAAACTTCAATATATAAGAAAGTTTATGCCGTGGGTTGATACAGGCGATAACAGGTTTGATATTGATAACGTTCGCCAGGCTTTAACCAACAGCTTTGGTGTGGCCAATCTGGGCGGTTGGGAGAATCTGGCAAGAATTGGGTTTCTAAAGCAACGCCACTATGAGCTTGATACACTTCGCCATTGTGCCCCGGATTACCAGTTAAGAAGTTACCAGTATAAAGCTGGATCGCAGGTTTATTGGTATACACTTCCATTGCTAACGACGAGTCATCGGCAATAATACGGGCTACTGGCTTGCCTTCACTCACTACCTGCTCCTGCAGCAAGTAACTATGGTCGTATCCGCCCACTAGCTGCTGATCGGGATCTTTCTTAAGATCTTTAGCAATCAGCTTAGCTTGCCTAAAATCAAAGCCAGTTCCTTCTACAGGTTTTAAGCCATCAACCGGAATACCATCTGCTGCTACCGGTAAGTAATGATCTGCTGCAATGTATAAGTGGTGCTGTAATACCGTTGAGCTAGCGGCATTCAAATTAAAATAACTATGGTCGGTGAGGTTTACCGGACAGGCTTTATCTACAGTAGCTGAGTAATCCAGTACTAACTGATTATCTTCATCTAAGGTGTATTCAAGCTGTGCTTGCATATTACCAGGAAAACCACACTCTCCATCGGCTGAGCTAATAGTAAAACGAACTTTGTTGTCTGCCAGCTGCTCACCTTGCCAATCGCGGTGGCTAAAATCATTGGCGCCATGTAATTGATGCTCATCTTGATTGGCACTTAAGGCATAAACTTGCCCTTGGTACTCAAAGCGCGCTTGCTTGATGCGGTTAGCATAGCGCCCCACTGTAGCGCCTAAGTAAGCGTCTTGTTTTAGGTAATCCTCAAAGCTGTCACAACCCAGAACCACTTCACGTAACTCACCGCTACTAAGTTTTATTTTTAAACTAGCTAGGGTGGCTCCCCATGCTAATACGGTGGCCTCACTCCCCTTAGCATTTCTAAGGGTAAACGTTTGCACTTTTTTATCTTGCTGTGCGAAAGGCATGAAAAACTCCTAAAACTAATTCAATACAATGAGAGTAACAAAAAGGTGGAAAACCTCTGCAACCCGCTAAATAAGGCGATACTAGCCTAGCTTAACGGAAGATTTTTGATGCAGTCCACAGTTCAACATAAGACGCAAAAAACGTAATAGCCTTAACAACAAAAAAGTGAACCTCGTCACCTTTCATACTAGGCGAAATGACAATGTTTTCACAACCAATATTGCTGTTTGAATTAACTAAACAGCTAAATACATGCGCTTACCGCAAGTTTTTAACTAGGTTGGGTAGTACCCAAAGTTTATCTTCATCAATCGGCGTCTTGGGATGTAAAGACGGGTTGCGTAGTTTAAACACCAAGCGATTTTCCATTAAATCTGCCAATTTATGGTAATTAAACTTTCTAAATAGTGCGTCGAAACTGCCATCATCAATGGCCAGCCTTAAGCCTTGCTCTAAACGCTCTGCTAAGGCGGTGTTTTCTGGGTTTACGAAGTAATAAATGGGTGCGGGATAACTGAGTAATATTCTTGGCTCTGCAACAAAACCTTCCCGTTGATGCTGTTTTAATTCAGCGCCTATTTCACTAATACCTCGAGGGAAATAATCAAAACGACCGCGCTCCAACATGCCAAACAAACCTTCATAGGTTTTGCCCTCAATTACTGGCAAACGATTGTATTCTAGTATCTCGATATCAGGCCAGCCCATGCCTTGCCCTGCGCGCATCTGGCCCAACTCACTAAGCTGTTGAATGTCTTTAAATCGACGAAGGTCTTCTCGGCGGATCATCAATACCCGCTGGCCTAATAAGCCCTTTAATAAAGGAATGCGTACAGCCAGCAGTTTCGACTCACGCTCAAGGCTGGTCATTGTCCAAACAATATCGATACAACGCTTGCGCTGAACTTGCTGTAGGGCTCGGTCTTGCATCATCCGAACAGCGCAAGTTTGAGTGGTATAAGAACCGTGGCTCGCTTCTGTTTTGCTTAAGGCTAACTCTAACAACTCAATAAAGTATTGATGCCGCTGATCTTTGTCGCTTTCTGGCTGAACGTGCCTCACCACCAGGTTTGCCGCATTGGCCCCAGTAACGAGGGTAAAAATCACTAACAGCATTAAACAGCGACGCAGCATTGGCATTATTCACAATTAACTTATCAAGTTAATTGTATGTAATGGATTTACTTAATAACAAATGGCTAGATCAATAAAACATCAAAGCATGTAAAACTTCCAACATCCAGCTGATGCTCAGCGCGATTGAACAATAAACGGGATAACAAGAGGGCTAGTTAAACTTAAGCCAAAGCGGGCTTTGTTCGCTAGGGGTGCTAGCGTGTAAATAGGGGTTATTTAATTTAATCACCGTGCGAGATCTCAGCTCGTTAACGAGATTGTCGTATTGATAGCGAGAAAACAGTGCATCAAAGCTACCATCGCTAAAGGCGATCCATAAACCTTGTTCGATACGCGCTGCTAACTCGCGGTTTTGCTTGCTTACAAAATAGTAGATAGGTGCACGATAACTAATTACTAAGTGCGGCTCAGCCACAAAGTTTTCACTTT
Source organism: Agarivorans sp. OAG1 (assembly GCF_037076485.1). Lineage (NCBI taxonomy): Bacteria > Pseudomonadati > Pseudomonadota > Gammaproteobacteria > Alteromonadales > Alteromonadaceae > Agarivorans > Agarivorans sp. OAG1. The sequence continues at coordinate 305,674 of NZ_AP028990.1, read as the reverse complement.
TATGTTGCTCTAATTCATCAAAGATTTCGTTAATTCCACGTGGGAAATAATCAAAGCGCTGACGTTGTAACATGCCAAACAAACCTTCGTAATTCATGCCTTCAATTACGCCAATATTGTTAGCACGCAGTATTTTGTTGTCTGGCCAGCCGCTGCCTTGACCAGCACTAAAAGCTTGTAAGTCTTGAAGAGATTCCACCTTGGCAAAACGACCAATATCTTGTTGGCGAATCATCAATAAGCGCTGTCCAAGCAGCCCTTTTAACAGTGGGATCCGTATGGGCAATAAGGCCTCTTCTCGCTCTGCGGTGCTCATTGTCCACACCACATCAATACCGTCGTTATTTTGCAGCTGCAGCAAGGAGCGATTTTGGCTCATTTTGGCTTTATTGCTCTCAAGACGAAAAGGCCCAAGCTCCTGCTCAGTTTTAGACAAGACCAAGTCGAGTAAATCGATAAAGTAGCGATTTCGTAAATCTTTTTCGCCTTGCGGCGCAATATGGCGTACCAGCTGAGGGCTTAACTCAGCGGCAATAGATATCGAACAGAGCGATAGACTGGTAAACACAACGAGAAATAGATGTTTCATTGTTGCTCAAGTTGTACTCATTTACTGCTTAGTGTACAAAATATCAGCAAGTGACAATAGCCTTTCTGTCAATTATTGCCTAAGTACTCAACAATTAATTAGTCAAAACTCTCTCTACTTGCCAGTGAAGCTGGCGATGTATCATAAGACTATCGCTAACGTTTATACTTGGCTTAGCTTCAACAACAAGGATTGGCTTTGCGGCATTCATTATTCAACAACAGCGTAATCATTTTAAGCATATTTTTACTCACTGCTTGCTCTACTGGGGACCATGGGTCCTATGCTGAGCGCAGCTTCTATCAAGGGGATGCTAGTAGCTTAAAATATATTGGCCCCGCAAGTGGCGAACACTGCCAAACTTATGCTTTATATCTATTTCCATTAAAGCAAAGCCCATCAACTGCGCTCGCTTTAAAGCAAGCAAAGCAATCTCAAGACTCCACCCTAATGCTAAGCGATCTTAGTATTGGTGATGTTACCAAATGGGGATTTGGCTACGCTAAACGCTGTATATTGGTCACTGCAGATGCCTACGGAAAGTAACGTTTTCTATAGTTAGGTGATGATGAACTAAAGCCAAAAGGCAAACTCCTACCTTCTTGGTTAATACCGACCTGCAGAAAGCAAAAAGCCTGCTCGATGAGCAGGCTTTTTAGAAGGTGGTCGGTGATGAGAGATTCGAACTCCCGACCCTCTGGTCCCAAACCAGATGCGCTACCAAGCTGCGCTAATCACCGATTTTCTTGATATTTCAGAAGACTAAACCCTCTGGTCCCACTCTTTATGAGCTTCGCGATGATGCGCTACCAAGCTGCGCTAATCACCGATTTTCTTGATACTTCAGAGAACTAAACCCTCTGCTCCCGCTCTTTATGAGCTTCGCGACGATGCGCTACCAAGCAGCGTTTATCGTCTTAGTTATTTTAGAGCAAGCTCTTAGCAATAACCAAACTATTGCGATAACAACGAAACTCGTTGCATCTAAATAATGGGGTGAGTAATGGGATTTGAACCCACGACAACCGGAATCACAATCCGGGGCTCTACCAACTGAGCTATACCCACCACTGAGTATTTCGAGCGTTTCCGAAGCAATGGCGCACCCGACAGGAGTCGAACCTGTGACCTTCGCCTCCGGAGGGCGACGCTCTATCCAGCTGAGCTACGGGTGCTCAATGCTGGCGGAGGCGTATATTAGGGTTTTCGCTCCGCCCTGTAAAGACATTTTATAAAAAAACTGGTAATTGCTGGCTTTTCCAACAAGCCTAGAAAAAGCCCTTAATTTCAAGGCTACTTAAGCAACAAATCGCTGCTTAAATAGCCAATAAAACAACACTACACTGCGCTAAAGCCTGCGTAAGCAATGCCACTTAAATGCGCCATTTCTCGATGCCAAGTTGCCAAATCGTCTTTAGTGAATTGATTAAGATGATGATGTCCACATGCTCGTGCCATAACCTGCATTAGCGCTACCGATGCGTTAAAGAAATTAGCCAGTTGCTGAGCCGATTTGTCCACATTTAAACGCTGGCGCAAGTCAGCATTTTGCGTAGCAATCCCAGCTGGGCAATTATTGGTATTACAGATCCGCGCTGCCACACAACCTATGGCTTGCATGGCGCTATTAGATACCGCTACACCATCGGCGCCTAAAGCCATGGCTTTGACAAAATCCATCGGTAAGCGCAAGCCGCCGGTAATAATCAAACTCACCCTGCCACTGGCGCCTTGTTGATCTAGATAGCGTCGCGCTCTGGCTAAGGCCGGAATGGTAGGCACACTAATATGGTCCCTAAATATTTCTGGTGCCGCACCGGTACCGCCGCCACGCCCATCTAAAATGATGTAGTCAGCGCTGCTATCTAAAGCAAATTGAATATCTCGCTCGATATGGTTGGCACTTAACTTAAAACCAATGGGAATGCCGCCGCTTATTTCACGCACCCGATCGGCAAAGTGTTTAAAGTCTTTGCTACTGTGTAAATCAGCAAAGGTAGGCGGGGAGATTGCAGGTTGTCCTTCAGCTATGCCGCGAACCAGAGAAATTTTGCCATGGTTTTTATTGCCTGGTAAATGCCCTCCGGTACCGGTTTTTGCACCTTGCCCTCCTTTAAAGTGAAAAGCTTGAACTTGAGTAAGCAGTGATTCTTGATAACCAAATTTGGCGCTGGCTAACTCATAAAAGTAACGGGAGTTTTGCTGCTGCTCTTCAGCCAACATGCCGCCTTCACCAGAACAAATCCCTGTTCCGGCCAGCTCGGCGCCTTTAGCCAGCGCGGTTTTAGCTTCTTCCGATAAGGCACCAAAACTCATATCAGAGACAAACAGAGGAATCTTTAGCTGCAGTGGCTGTTTCGCCTCTGGGCCGATAATCAGCTCTGTGGCCACTGGCTGATCTTCCATCAAAGGCTTTTTGGCCATTTGTGCCACCATCACTTGGATGTCGTCCCAATGTGGCAGAAGATGCCTAGGTACCCCCATCGAGGTCATTGCTCCATGGTGGCCCAGTTTTGATAAACCTTCACGCGCCAATTGATGAATAAAGGCAACGGTGGGCTCTTCAGTTGTAGGCGTGGCCTGCGGTGCAGCGCTGTTAGTTTGAGGCTGTGGGGCTTCTTGGCCTATTTGTTCGGCACTAAACTGCTTATGGCTGCCATCACAAAATGGGCTATTCGCCGTGGCTTTACACGCGCACAAATAAGCATCACCAGTTTCTTCTGCGGTAAAAGTCTTGGGGCTAAGGCCGGTACCTGCATGGCTACCATCACAAAAGGGTTGGGATTTAGAACGACCACAGCTGCAAAAGTAGTATTGGTCTCCCTTAGTTAAACTCACCTTCTTGGGTTTGTTATCGGCAATAATCGGCTTAATCATACCCTCTCCTTGCGCAAAAATGGCGGGGCATACTCGCCCTGCATTTACTTAGCTTAGACGCTTTCTATCCAAAGAGGAGCAACAAAACCTGAGTAACAAAGGATGCCAAAGGCTATTAAAAACAAACCTTAGATTAGCGCTGTAAGGCGTCTTCTGCGCTAAATGTTTTTTTGAAACTAAAGGCCTGAGCAGTCTCTCCGTGCTGCCTTAATAATTCTAAACGCTCAAGTGCCTCAGCGGTGCTGGGAACATGACCATCTTCCACCCACCACAATACGTAAGTTGCCAACGGCGATTTATCAAACCACTCTGCCCGGCGTTTCATAATGTCGATATGATGGGTTTTAAACATAAAGTGCTGCAGACTAGCTAAGGACTCCCATACCGATAAATTGACAATCATCCTTGGGGTATCACAAGCTTGCACATCGGTAGCGTTGCCGGTGTCATCTTTAAGCCGCCAAATAAAGCCCTCGCTCGCATCAGCAATGGCATTAATGGGATCTAAATTATCGACAAAATCTTTGAGCAGGGGTGAATCTAAATCATCTTTGGCGGTGGCTATATTTAACTGCGCTAGTTGCATGTTTTCTCCTTAGTTTGCTCATTGAGTGTTAGGCGCATTGGCACATCGATAATGCCCTTGGTATCGCGCTGTTCTTGCTCAGCAACAAAGCCCCAAGCCTGATACATCGCTTTAGCAGATAACGACGCATTAACCGTAAATTCGCCCTTATTGCCGTTTGCTATACATAGGGCTTTAGCATGTTTCCAAAGGCGACTTGCCAAGCCTTTTCCTTGAGCAAGCTCGGCAACAAAAAGGTGATAAAGGTGACTGTTATCCCGAGTGGCCACCACGCCTAATAACTCCACCTTACCTGCCTGTTTTTGCTCGGCGAGGTGATAACAAAAACCCTCGCGGATATAAGAGCGAATAGCCCTTTCGCTCATCGCTCTCAGCAAGCGCTTTGCTCCTTGTTCGGTAAAATCCTCCACCAAGTAACGACGAGACAAATCACAAAGTAGTTGGCTAATGGCCGCAGCGTCCTCCACTTTGGCAGCTCGGATGGTTACATATGAATCCACTTATTTTCCTCGTAAAAACCAAAGCTTGAACTAGGGTCTGTTGATCTTTGGTGTTGAAATTTTGTTCGAGATAAGCGGGCTTTAATCGCGGCGAGCACTTAGAAGCCTAGTGAGCTAAGCAAGAAGTGCTTAACAAAGAGTAAAGTTCGCTTATCCGAACCCTTCGGGCAGCATTTGCACAAACAATAAGCATAGCCCTTATTTGTTAGCTTTCCCTCTTGTCAGCTCCATTAAAGTGAATATGATGGGGCTGCAATTCGGTGCTCGCTGAGTACTTTCTATTCCTTAACCTTGGCCAATCATGCTTAGTAAAAACATTACCTTACAATTTTGGCGTTATTCCATTCCTTCGGTCGTAGCAATGATTGTGAGTGGCATTTATCTGATTGTTGATGGCATGTTCATTGGCCAAGTGCTCGGTGCAGAAGGGTTAGCAGCCATTAACCTAGCTTGGCCGATTATATTTTTAGTCACCGGTTTAGGTTTAATGGTTGGAGTAGGTGGCGGTGCGTTAATCTCTATTGCTACCGGTGAGGGTAAAACCAGCAAGGCACAGAGCTTGTTAAGCCACGCCTTCTTGCTCATGTTGATAATGGCGGTGCTGTTTAGTGCCATTTTGGCCTTATTAGGCGCCAAACCCATTACCTTGCAAGGGGCCAGCGGCAATATTCAACATATGGCCGAGAGCTACCTAGGCATTTTAGGGAACGGCGCGCTGGTTGTATTGTTTAGCTGCGCCCTGCCCATATTGATTAGAAACGACAACTCTCCCAACTTTGCCACCCTATTGATGATAGTGGGCGCATTGGCCAACATCGGCCTCGATTATTTATTTATTGTAAAGTGGGATTGGCAGCTAGCGGGTGCGGCTTACGCCACCTTAGGCGCACAAGCCTTGGTAATGTTCTTGGCCATTGCATACTTTTTCTCTCGCTACAGCAGCTTGAGTTTTCAAGTAAGCGGTTTTAGCTTAAAGCCAAAGTACCTCGCCAATATAAGCAATTTAGGTTTAAGCAGCTTTTTTACTACGGTATACACCGCCTTTATTACCTTGGTGCACAATTACTTATTTTTACGTTATGGCAGTGTGACCGATACCGGCGCCTATGCCATTGTGTTGTACTTAAGCGTTATTTATTACTTTATTGCCGAAGGGTTTGCGAACGGCATGCAGCCTCTCATCTCCTTTAACTTTGGCGCTAAACGCTACGACAATGTACTCAAAGTGATGGCGCTAGGCTTTAGCATTATCCTAGGCAGCGGTGTAGCGGCGGTGTTTTTGATGAACCTATTTAGCGAACTTAGCGTGTCGATATTTAACAACGATGACCCCGCACTATTAGACGCCACCGTAAGCGGTATTCGCTTACACCTGTGGGCCATGCCATTAGATGGCTTAATTTTTACCGGCGCGGTGGTGTTTCAGTCGATAAACCGCGCTAATCGCGCTAGCTTTATTTCGGTCGGCAATATGGCTATTCAACTGCCGTTTATGTTGCTATTGCCCGCTGCCTATGGCGTGGTGGGGATCTGGCTGGTTATGCCGCTATCTACGGTAATACTTAGCGCAGTAGTAGCGTGGTGGCTGGTAAGCTTGGTAAAACAACTTAAAGCAGAGTTCACGCCACCAGCAGCGTAACTTTACTAACAAAAACGCCGAGCATTAGTTCGGCGTTTTTCTTGAATATGCAGTGTTTAAGGTAAAGCCTTGCCACGCGATGTGACATACAACTGATACCATTGCTCGCGACTAAGCTGCAGTTTAGTGGCATCACCACAGGCGCGAATGCGGTCTGGGTTTACACTACCAATCACTGGTTGAATTCCGGCAGGATGGCGCATTAGCCACGCTAGTACAACGGCCTCTGGCGAACTTGAGTTTTGATCGGCGTATTGGCGAACAAGCTGCGCGGTATCACGCTGAGCTTGGCTGGCATTTGATAAATCGGCACCGCTAAACAAGCCGCGGGATAAACTTCCCCAAGCCTGAATTTGCACCTTATTCATAGCGCAATACTCAAGGGTACCAGGCGCAAAACTGTGGCCTTTTACCTGTTCGTCGTTTACTGCAATATTGTGGTCAAGCCAGTCTAGTTTCGACAAACTCATCTCTAACTGATTAGCCACTAGCGGAAAACTCAGCAGCGATTGCAAATGCGCAATTTGTGCTCCACTCATGTTAGATACACCAAAGTGCTGCACTTTACCGCTATCTTTAAGCTCGCTAAGCACCGCGGCCACTTCGTCCATTTCGGCCAAAGGATCTGGGCGGTGCAGCATCATCACATCAATGGTTTCACTTTGTAGGCGGCGCAGCGAATCTTCAACACTTTGACGAATGTAATCTGCCGACCAATCATAACGACCACACCACTGCTCATCACCAAAGCGAATTGCCGCTTTGGTTTGCAGAATAATTTGCTCACGCAGCTCTGGGCGCTGTGCCAATACTTGACCAAATACTTGTTCAGCCTTACCCATGGTATAGATGTCGGCGTGGTCAAAATAGTTAATGCCTATTTCTAAGGCCGCATCAATAGCGGTATGCGCTTGGTTTAAATGATCTTGCGTTACTGGTGAGTTATCCCAGTTTCCGCCTAAGCCCATGCAGCCATATACAAGGCGACTTGCCTTAGGAAAAACCTGATTAATCGGTGATGCAGCCATTACGTGCTTACCTTTATGATTACGAATATTAGGCAAGTATAACGATAAATCAGCGGGCGCTAATAGGTTTATAGGCAGAAAATACGAACTATAGTACGAGAAACAAGGATTGAACGGCTGGCGCTTGGCCAGCCGATAGTACTAAAGCAAATCTCGAATTCGGTAATAGGTCATGGCAAGCACTAAGGCAGGAGTACGTAATAAGCGCCCACCGGGAAAAGGCATGTGTGGAATTTTATCGAATATGTCAAAGCGCTCGGAGGTGGCCATAATCGATTCCGCCATTAGCTTGCCCGCCAAACCCGTGGCTGCAATGCCATGGCCCGAGAAGCCTTGAGCAAAATACACATTTGGTGCTATTCGGCCAAAGTGCGGCGCACGGTTAATAGTGATGCCTACATTACCACCCCAAGCAAACTCTACCGGTTCATCGCTTAATTGCGGGAATACCCAATCCATTCGTTGTTTCATGGTTTGCGCTAAATTACGTGGTTCAATTCCCGAATAACTTACTCGGCCACCAAACAACATGCGGTGATCGCCAGAGCAGCGGTAATAATCCAGTACAAAGTTGATGTCGCATACCGCCATGTTGTTGGCAATCAGTTCGCGTGCACGCTCTTCACCTAAGGGTTTCGTGGCACAAATATAAGTACCTACCGGCATTACTTTGCTCTCTAACTTACTGTTTAACCCTTCCATATAGGCATTACAGGCCAACACCACGTGTTGGCAACTAACACTAGCCTGCGCGGTATGAAGTTTAACCTTGGCGCCGTGTTCAATTTTGATGACCTTGCTGTCTTCATAAATGCTAGCGCCAGCTTGTTCGGCAGCCTTTACCAAGCCTAAGGTGTAATTAAGCGGATGTAAGTGACCGCTATTTGAATCAAACATCCCACCTAAATAACGTGGGCTTTTTAACTGGCTTTCGAGCTTATCTTGCGACCAGTATTCTAAATGCTCATAGCCGTAATCTTCACTGAGTTGTTGCTGCCATTCTTTTAACTCGCGAACATGGCGATCTTTAATCGCAACGTGAATTTGGCCATCTTGCCAATCACAATCGATTTGGTGTTTGCGAATGTTGTCTTTAGTAACCGCTAGCGATTCAACCGAGAGATCCCAGAGTTTTTTGGCATCATCTTTACCCACTAATTTTTCTAGGGTGGACTGCTCACTGGCCCAGCCAAAAATCGCTTGCCCGCCACTTCGTCCCGAGGCTCCCCAGCCCACGCGACTACCTTCCAGCAAAATAACCTTATAACCTTGGCTGGCTAACTCTAGTGCAGTGCTAGCGCCGGTTATACCCGCCCCTACTACACATACATCAGCTTGATGCTCGCCTTGCAGTTGCGGATAGTCCAACTGCAGGTTGGCACTTGCTGCATAATATGAATTTGCATGTTGCGCTTTCATTTTCTCACCTTAAACATAAAAACAAATCTGCTGTTCGCACTACACCATTTGCTGATACCACTGCTGCTCTAAAGGTGTCACTTGCGCCTCAAAGCGCTGCCACTCATTAAGTTTGTTGGCATGGTATACATGGCTAAAATCTGCACCTAGTAGCGACCACAAGGTGGAGTGCTCAAATTCGGCTAAGGCCTGTTGCCAAGAGCTCGGCAAAGCAGGGGCTGGTACTTTACTGGCATCGCCACTCACTGCTTTAGGGCAATCAAGCTGTTGTTCTATGCCATGGGTAATTCCAGCCAACAAGGCCGACATAACAATATAAGGGTTACAATCGGCACCTGCTACGCGGTGCTCGATGCGGGTATTTTCCGTGCTGCCAGAAGGTATACGCAAGGCAACGGTGCGGTTGTCCCAGCCCCAATCGGCTTGCAATGGCACAAACATATCGGGTTGGAATCGGCGATAAGAGTTGGCATTAGGCGCTAACAAAGCAATGGCCTGGGGCATGGTGTCTAAGAGCCCGGCCAAGGCAAATTCCAGTAAGCTTTGTTCAGTGGAAAAGCGGTTGTGGCCCTGCTTGTCTAACATACTAATGTGCACGTGGCAGCCATTGCCAGAATGCTCGGCATAAGGTTTGGCCATAAAAGTGGCTAAATAGCCATGTTGTTTGGCTACTGCTTTAATTGCGCGTTTCAAGAGAATGGCTTGGTCGCAAGCTAGCAGCGGGTCGTGCTGATGCTGCAATGTCACTTCAAACTGTCCGGGAGCATATTCTGCAATAACGTTATCACTGGGAATATTTTGGGTATGGCAGTAATCCTGAATATCACGAATAAATTCATCAAATTCATCGAGCTCATCTAAGGAATAAACTTGGGTTTGCTGCATACGTTGCTGCGATTTTGGCAGCAACGGCGCTTGTGGTTGGCGGTTTTCACTACGTGCATCAAGTAAGTAAAACTCCCACTCAATGGCCACACAGGGAAATAAATTTTGCTGATGCAATCCTTGCAATACTTTACTAAGTAATTGTCGTGGGTCTGCAAAAAATGGCGAACCATCAACTTCATGCATGGTTAATAAAGCTTGCGCGGCGTTTTTTTTCCAAGGAATCATCGACAAACTATGTGGTAACAAGTGACAAATACGGTCGCCATCGCCTTGTTCAAAGCCCAGTCCGGTTTGCTCTACGGTGTCACCGCAAATATCTAGCGCAAATACCGAAGCCGGTAAACACATCCCCTCTTGGGCAATTTTGGCTAAGGACGCCGCTTCTATGCGTTTACCGCGGATCACACCATTCATGTCAGATAGCATTAAATCTATGCTCTCTAACTGTGGATGAGCCGCCAAAAAATCCTCTACTTGTTGAAGCATACTGATTGGCTGAATCTGTGGCTGGTGTTTCAACATAATTAACAGTCCCTTGGTAAAAGCGTCCCTTAAACCCTATAAATTTACAACACAGTGTTAAGTATAATGCAAATTAAATTGCACAATAAGCTAAAAAAGGGGCTATATTTAGTTTTTATTTAACACTCTGTTGACTTTGGCGAAAAATCATGACAATTCTAATTAATACGGGGCAAAAATTAAGCTAAACAAGAAAATGCCCCTATTTACTTAACAGATTTATGACAGGTGATTATGGATAACGTCAGGAAGTGGTTTGAGGAAAATCGTATAACCGAAGTTGAGTGCCTCATCCCCGATATAACCGGTAATGCTCGCGGCAAAATCATTCCCGCCAGCAAGTATCTAAAAGAAGGCGGTATGCGCCTGCCTGAATCAATTTTCTACCAAACAGTCACTGGCGATTGGCCCGACGATGATGACTTATTCGATTGGACCGAAAAAGACATGAACCTAGAGCCCGATACCGACAGCCTGCGTTTTGTTCCTTGGGCCAAAGAGCCTACCGCTCAGCTTATTCACGATTGTTACGACAGCCAAGGCGAGCTGATTGGCATGGCGCCACGCTCAGTCCTAAAAAAAGTACTCGCGCTCTACGAAAAAGAAGGTTGGAAGCCAATTGTGGCGCCAGAACTAGAGTTTTTCTTAGTGAAGAAAAACCTCGACTGGGATTACCCACTAGAGCCACCCATTGGACGTAATGGTCGACCAGAAACAGCACGTCAGTCTTTTAGCATTGATGCGGTAAATGAGTTTGACCCGCTGTTTGAAGACATGTACGACTACTGCGAAGCGCAGAACCTAGACGTAGATACCTTGGTCCATGAATCTGGTGCAGCGCAAATGGAAATTAACTTTGATCACGGCGAGCCGACGTTAGCCTGTGACCAAGTATTCCTTTTCAAACGGACCATGCGCGAAGCAGCCTTACAGCATGATACCTATGCCACGTTCATGGCTAAGCCAATGGAAGATGAGCCCGGCAGCGCGATGCATATTCACCAAAGCTTAGAAGACCATAATGGCAACAATTTGTTTGCTAATGAAGATGGCAGCAACAGCCAAATGTTTTTAAGTTTTATCGCCGGTTTACAGCAATTTACTCCCGCTAGCATTGCCTTTTACGCCCCTAACGTGAACAGCTATCGACGCTTAATGTTTGGCGACTCGGCGCCAATTAATTTGCAGTGGGGCATCGACAACCGCACCGTGGGTTTACGCGTACCGCTATCAGATAAGCAAAATCGCCGCGTAGAAAACCGCTTTGCCGGCGCCGACGCCAACCCTTATCTAGCCATGGCACTTACCTTAGCCTGCGGTTACATCGGCATGAAAAAACAGCTAACACCTTCTGCAGAGGAAAAAGGTGATGTAAGCGAAGACCGTTACACCCTGCCCGGCACTTTAGAAGAAGCATTAGTTAAGTTAGAGCAATGCGACGAACTCAAAGAAATCCTTGGTGAGCGCTTTGTGAATTGTTACGTGGCAGTAAAACGTAAGGAATACCAAACCTACTTCAAGGTCATTAGTTCTTGGGAACGTGAGTTTTTGTTACTCAACGTATAAACCCAGAGTTAACTTAGCCACAAGGAGGCGAAATGAGCACAGCAACATTGACGATACAACAACAAGACAGCGCCCACTGTTTGCACCCTTTCACTAACTTTAAAGAGTTAAATGCCAAGGGAGCTCGAGTGATAGAACGAGGCGAAGGTGTGTTTGTATTCGACAGTGAGGGCAATAAGTTGCTCGATGCCATGGCTGGCCTGTGGTGTGTAAATCTAGGCTATGGTCGCCAAGAACTAGTTGATGCTGCAGCCAAACAAATGCAGCAACTGCCTTACTACAACCTGTTTTTTCAAACGACTCACAGCCCGGCAGTTGAGTTATCTACTTTGCTAGCCGAACTAACACCAGAGGGCTTAAACCATGCTTTTTTTACCGGCTCGGGTTCAGAGTGCAATGACACCGTAGTACGCATGGTACGCCACTATTGGGCCAGCAAAGGCCAGCCCAATAAGTTAGAAATAATTAGTCGCAACAACGCCTATCACGGCAGCACCATGGCGGGAGCAAGCCTTGGTGGCATGGGCTTTATGCACGCCCAAGGTGGCTTGCCATTGCCTAATATTAGCCACATCGATCAACCTTATTGGTTTGAAGAAGGCCAAGGCCAAGATCCACAACAGTTTGGTTTAGAGCGTGCCCAACAATTAGAGCAAAAAATTCTAGAGCTAGGCGAAGATAAAGTAGCAGCATTTATCGCCGAGCCTATTCAAGGTGCCGGTGGCGTAATTATTCCACCCGACTCTTATTGGCCTGAGATTCAACGCATTTGCGACAAATACGATATTTTGTTGATAGTAGACGAAGTGATCTGTGGATTTGGCCGCACCGGTGAATGGTTCGCCTGCCAAACCTACAACATTAAGCCAGATTTACTGTGTTTAGCGAAAGGCATTACCTCTGGCTATTTACCAATGGGCGCAGTGATGGTGTCTGACAAAGTAGCTCAAGGCCTAACCGAGGCCGATACCGAATTTGCTCATGGCTTTACCTATTCCGGCCACCCGGCAGCTTGCGCGGTAGCCATTGAAAACATTCGCATCATGCAACAAGAGAACATTATTAGCCATGTACGTGATGACATCGCCCCTTATCTAGCCCAACGCTGGCAAGAGCTGGCTAATCATCCTTTGGTAGGCGAGGCTCGCAGTAAAGGCATGGTGGCTGCCATAGAGCTGGTTGCCGATAAAAACACCCTACAACGCTTTAGCAAAGAGCAAGGCGCTGGCGGTGTGTGTCGCGATATATGCATAAACAATGGGCTTATCATGCGCGCTTGCGGCGATACCATGATTATTTCACCTCCATTGGTTATTACAAAACAACAAGTCGATCAGTTAATTACACTGGCAAAACAAAGTTTGGATGACACTCTGCAGGCATTGAGTTAATCCGCGAAGCAGTACGAGCAATCACCACAAGGATTTGGAGAACAACATGAAAAACGCTAGCTTTACCCTAACCCTAGCCTCCCTGTTAACTGCCAGCGCATTTACCCTGCAGGCAGCCGAAGAAAAAGTACTTAATGTGTACAACTGGTCTGACTATATCGCCGAAGACACCATCGCTCAGTTTGAAGCCGAAACCGGCATTAAAGTGGTTTACGATGTATTCGATTCAAACGAAGTACTTGAAGCCAAGATTCTTTCTGGCTCAACCGGTTTTGACATTGTGGTGCCAACTTCAGACTTTTTAGCCCGCCAAGTTCAGGCTGGTGCGTTTATCAAATTAGATAAAACAAAGTTGAGTAACTACGCCAACTTAGATGATAAAATCATGTCAATGCTTGATGAAACTGCAGATCCGGATAATCAATATGCAGTGCCTTACCTTTGGGGGACCACAGGTTTAGGTTACAACGTAGACAAAGTTAAAGAAGTATTAGGTGACGACGCCCCAGTAGATAGTTGGGATCTGGTATTTAAGCCAGAAAACATGGAAAAACTGCAAAGCTGTGGAGTAGCATTTTTAAATGCTCCTACCGAGTTATTTGCAGCAGCGCTGCATTACGTAGGTAAAGATCCAAACAGTGTTGATCCGAACGACTACAAAGACACTGGCGAGGCTTACAAACTGCTCAAATCAGTGCGCCCTTATGTGACTTATTTTCACTCTTCGCAATACATTAACGACTTAGCGAACGGTGACATTTGTGTGGCTATTGGTTGGTCTGGTGATGTACTGCAAGCCTCAGATCGCGCTGCCGAAGCCGATAACGGAGTAGTGGTTGAGTATGTTATCCCGCAAGAAGGGGCGTTAGCCTGGTTTGACCTAATGGCCATTCCAGCAGATGCACCACATAAAGATAATGCACACAAATTCATTAACTTCTTGCTACAGCCTAAAGTGATTTCGGAGATCTCTAACTACGTATGGTATGCCAACCCAACGCCTGCCTCTAAAGAGTTTATTGATCCAGAAATTATTGAACATCCGGGTATCTATCCAAGTGACGAAACCTTGGCTAAATTATATGGAGCCAAGGTAATGCCAGCAAAAGCGTCTCGAACTCTGACACGCTCTTGGACTAAGTTTCTTCAAAACTAAGTAATCACTTGCCACCCTTGGGTGGCAAGTGCGTTTTTGATTCTTTATGGAGGATCCGCAATGGCTGCGGTGTCACACATTTCAAAGCTTCCAGTTGATGGCGAGAAAGCCCCGGAACCTTTGTTACACATTGAAAATTTAAGTAAAGACTACGACGGCGCAATAGCCGTAGACAACGTAAGCCTAACCATAAACAAGGGCGAAATATTTGCCTTATTAGGTGCATCGGGTTGTGGTAAATCCACTTTACTAAGGTTGTTAGCTGGCTTCGAAAAGCCCAGTGCTGGCAAAATTATCCTCGATGGCCAAGAGCTGATTGGTGTACCTCCACATCAGCGCCCAGTGAATATGATGTTTCAATCCTATGCGCTATTTCCCCACATGACCGTGGAACAAAATATCGCCTTTGGCCTAAAACAAGACAAGCTGCCCAAAGATGAAATTGGCGCAACCGTTGCTAAAATGCTCGAGCTAGTGCGCATGAAAGACTACGCTCGCCGCAAACCGCATCAATTATCGGGTGGACAACGCCAACGCGTGGCACTGGCACGTAGCCTAGCTAAACGTCCAAAACTATTATTGTTAGACGAACCGATGGGTGCACTAGATAAAAACCTGCGTGGTCAGATGCAGCTTGAAGTAGTGGATATTCTAGAAAAGGTTGGCGTTACCTGTGTAATGGTAACCCACGACCAAGAAGAAGCCATGACCATGGCAAGCCGCATTGCCATTATGAATCGCGGCCAGTTTATTCAAGTGGGCGAACCAGAAGAAATTTACGAATATCCTAACTCGCGTTTTAGTGCCGAGTTTATTGGCTCTGTAAACGTATTTGAAGGGGTGTTGCGTGACAATGACAACGACAGCGCAACTATCGACAGCCCAGAGCTTGGTTATCCGATTAGCTTAAATCACGGCGTATCATCGGCTCCTGGCGTTCCGTTCATGGTGGCTGTTCGCCCCGAAAAAATGAGTATTTTCAAAACCCTTAAGGGGCGCAATAACAATGTATGTCAAGGCAAGGTGGAAGACATCGCCTATCTTGGCGATCAATCTATTTACTATGTGCGTTTAGCCAGTGGTAAACGGGTCACCGCCGCTATGCCTAATAGCAGCCGCCACCGCAACAATATGCCAACCTGGGAAGACCAAGTGTATTTGTGCTGGCAAGCCGACAGCTGCGTGGTACTCAAAATATGACCATGCTTAGCAACAAACTTAAACAAAGGCTTAATCGCTGGGTGCCAAGTGGGCGCTGCGCCATTATGGCGGTGCCTTACTTTTGGCTATTTTTGTTCTTTTTAATGCCATTCTTTATTGTCTTTAAAATCAGTTTTGCCGAGGCCATGATTGCCATTCCTCCCTATAGTGAGTTAATCACTATGGTGGATGAGCAAGTGCAAATACTGCTCAATTTAGGCAACTATGGCTACTTAATCGAAGACGATCTCTACATTAGCTCCTACTTGCAGTCGGTACGCATTGCTTCGATTTCCACCTTTTTGTGTTTTGTAATCGGCTTTCCAATGGCCTGGGCCATCGTGCATTCGAGCCCTGCTAACAGAAATATTTTGCTGATGCTGATCATTCTACCCTCGTGGACCAGCTTTCTAATTCGGGTTTATGCCTGGATAGGCATTCTTAAAAACAACGGTTTCTTAAACAATATCTTGCTTTACGTAGGTGTTATCGACGAACCACTGCAAATACTGCACACCGACACAGCGGTTTATATTGGCATTGTGTATACCTATTTGCCGTTTATGATCTTGCCCTTATACACCGCACTTATGCGGGTTGATTACTCGTTAATAGAAGCGGCACGTGATTTAGGAGCCTCGACCCTAACGGTATTATTCAAAGTGCTACTGCCACTAACCAAAGCCGGCATTATCGCAGGCTCAATGTTGGTATTTATTCCCGCAGTAGGTGAGTTTGTTATCCCTGAGTTACTAGGTGGACCCGACTCAATTCTTATTGGTAAGGTGCTGTGGCAAGAGTTCTTTAATAACCGTGACTGGCCTGTTGCATCAGCCGTAGCCTCGGTGATGTTATTGCTATTAATGGTGCCAATTATGTTCTTTTATCGTTATCAAAAACGTGAATTGGAGGCCAGCTAATGGACGCGATCCCGGTTTACAAAACTAAGTGGAAGTGGCTGATACTCAGCCTTGGCTTGGCCTTTTTATACCTGCCAATCTTAAGCCTTATCGCATACTCGTTTAACGCTAACCGCTTAGTTACAGTGTGGAGTGGCTTTTCTACCAAGTGGTATGGGGCGCTGTTTAACGACTCACTACTGATGAATGGTATTAGCTTAAGCTTACTCATTGGCTTTTTATCTGCCTCTGCAGCTGTAGTATTAGGTACCCTTGCTGCCTTTGTGATGACCCGCTATAGCAAATTTAGAGGCGAAACCAGCTTTGCCTTTATGATTACTGCCCCACTGGTGATGCCAGAAGTGATCACCGGCTTAAGCCTGTTATTGCTGTTTATTTCTTTAGGCCAAGTATTTGATCTATTTAGCCAACGCGGGATGCTAACTATTTGGATTGCCCACGTCACCTTCTGTACAGCCTATGTATCGGTGGTGGTGAGTTCGCGCTTGCGCGAGCTAGATAAAAGCATCGAAGAAGCCGCCATGGATTTGGGGGCGACACCTTTTAAAGTGTTTTTTGTTATCACCCTGCCGACAATTCTTCCTGCCTTAGTGGCCGGCTGGTTATTGGCCTTCACTTTATCCTTAGACGACTTGGTTATTGCCAGCTTTGTATCCGGCCCAAGTGCCACAACCTTGCCGATGGTGGTGTTTTCTAGCGTAAGGTTAGGGGTAAGTCCCAAAATTAATGCCCTAGCTACCCTGATTATTGGTGTAGTATCTGTCGCTACTTTTATTGCTTGGTGGCTAATGGCCAAAGCAGAAAAACGCCGCTTGCTAGAATTAAAGATTAGCAATGCTAAATAGGCGTTGAATTTTGAGGAATAAAACTTAATGGATGTTGGAAAACGCCTTAAAAGTATTCGCCTAATGCGCGGCATTTCGCAACGCGAACTGGCCAAGTTAAGCGGGGTCACTAACAGCATGATCTCGCAAATTGAGCAAAACCAAGTTAACCCTTCGGTAGGCTCTTTAAAAAAAATACTTGATGCCATTCCTATTTCAATGGGCGAGTTTTTCACCCTTGAAATGGAAAGTGACGACAAGATTTTCTATAGCGCCGAAGAACTTACCGACCTAGGTGACGGCAAGGTCAAAATGTTATTGGTTGGTAGTAAACACAATGGCCGACAACTGGCGATTTTGCGCGAGATTTACCCGCCAGGCGCCGATACTGGCACCGAGTTTATTCAACACGAAGGTGAAGAAGGTGGCATTGTAATCCGCGGAGAAATAGAAATTACCGTAGGCAGCAAATCTAAAGTGCTAAAAGCTGGTGATTCTTACTACTTTGAAACCCGTAAGCCACATCGCTTTCGCAATAAAAGTAAGGAAGAGTGTGAGCTCATCAGCGCCGCGACGCCACCTACTTTCTAAGCTCTGTTGAGACTACAAATACTGATAAAAAAGCCGCTTTAGCGGCTTTTTTTTATTCTTTGAGGCTTTACTAATGCGCCACAGTGGGCTCGCCTACCGATGGTATTTTGCGTTTGCCTTTGGCAATTATCGAAAAGACCACTGGCACAAAGAAGAATGACAGCATAGTGGTAAGCACCGTACCACCAGCAATGGCCACCGCAAAAGGCGGCCAAAAACCGCCCCCTTCTAAAATTAGCGGTAAGAAGCCACCCACCGTGGTGATGGTGGTAGAAGTAATATGCCGAGTACAACTAAGCACCCCAAAACATATCGATTCATGATCGCCTGCGCAGGCTTTAGCATCGGATTTAAGCTCGGCGACAATCACAATAGCCGCGTTAATCGCTAAGCCCACCAAACCTAATAGCCCAATAATAACGGTAAAACCGAAGGGGTAATTAAATATAAATACGCTTAATAAACCCAAACCTGCCGCTTGAATCGCAGTAATCATAATCAAGAAGCTTAAACGGAAGGAGTTAAACGACAGCACCACTACAGTAATCAGTAGCACCGCGATAATGCCGACACTGGCCAATAAATTGCCCACCGCCTCATTACGCTCAGCGCCTTCACCACCAAACTCCAAGCTATACCCAGCGGGAAGTGGAATTTCGGCTTGCTCTAAACGCTCTCGAAATACTTCCAAAACCTGTTCTGGCAGAATATCGGTTTGCAAATAGCCTTCTACGGTATTTACTCGTTTACCGTTACGACGCGGTATTTCGCCGCGGCTGGGGCGAATATCTAGTTCAGCGATAGACGCTAACGGTATATTCCCGGCTATTTGGCTGGTAAGGGTAAGATCACCTAAGTTCTCAACGTGTTTACGTTGCTCATCGGCCAAACGAATCCGCACCGGCAAAGACTCACTCGCCTCGAGCACGCTACCGTTAATACGGCCTTGCAGGTTTGCCTGTAACTGGCCGGCAATATCAGTTAATACAATGCCGCTTAAGCGAGATGCTTCTTCATTAACCTTTAACCACACCTTGGGCGTGCCCGCCAACAAAGTAGCGCGCGTATGAGTAACGTGTGGGATCTCGGAAAGAATGCGCCGGTATTGATCACCCAGTTCTTTAAGTTTATCTAGGTTTGGCCCGTAAACCCGCAGTTCGATAGGCGCGTTAAATGGCGGACCCTGCTCTAATTTCCTGACTAAAATTTGCGCTTCGGGATAGAGCAAATCAAACTCGACTTGTAACTTAGGAATAAGATCGTTAGCAGCCCTAAAGTCGTCAGTCTTAATCATTGCTTGCGCGTAGTTTTTGGCCCCCTGTTGGCGCAGCATCAAGTTGTAGTAAAACGAGGGGGCATTATTGCCTACAAACCAACTCACCGAGCTGATGCCCTCTTTGGCATATAAATGCTCGGTTAACTTTTCGGTTAAACGTTCGGTGGCGTAGATACTCGATTGTGGCGCCATGTACACTTCAATTTGGAACATGTCACGATCAGAGGGCGGAAAGAATTGCTCGGTTAAACTGCCAGCGCTGTAGAAACCCAAAATTGGCAGGCTAGATACCACAATAATTGCTAGTTTAGGGTAGCGTAGACTAGTACGTAAACAGGCTTTAAAGGCTCCACTGAGCCAAGTAACTTGCACGCCTTTTTCGTACCAATGATCGGCAGTTTGCTGTGAAGGCAAAAAGTGGCCAGAGAAAATCGCTACCAAGGTGTGCGAAATAAAGTAAGAACCAATCAGCGAGAAAATCACGCTAAGTGCAATACCTCCAACAAACTCACCCGCAGGCCCTGGCATTAATACAATCGGTAAGAAAGCAAGAATGGTTGTTAATGTAGAGCCCAGCAATGGCAGCCATAAATGAGCTAAAGACTCTTTTACAGCCTGTAAACCGCTCTTGCCCTGCTGGCGCTTCTGGGCAATGGTGTCGGCCATTACAATGGCGTTGTCCACCATAATACCCAAGGCCACCACCAAGCCAGTTACCGACATTTGATGGATGGGCAAGCCATAAAACTTCATACAGGCTAAGGTGAACATTACCGTCAAGGGCAGTGACAAACCAACAATCAGCGCCGAGCGCCAACCTAAGGTAAGCAGCAATACCACCACAATAATGGCAAAACCAATAAGCACGTTAACCACCAACTCTCCTAAGCGTTTGGCGGTGTAACCATCTTGCTCAAAGATGATGTCGGCACTGACATTACTAGGCAAAATAGTGCGGTAGTCATCCAGTGCTTGGTTCACTCGGGCACTCCACAAATCAACCCGATATTCAGAGAGCATTCTTATGCCCACTACCACCGCATAATCGCGCTCAACCACAGCAATTTGCTCGGGTGGAGATTTAAGCTGGCGAGTTACCTTGGCCAAATCTCCTAAGCGGAATACATAACCATTTTCGGCGCTGCTTACTGGGATATTCTTAATCCGCTCTAGCGAGTTAAGTTCACCCTCCAGCTCTAGTTGCATTCGTGTATTGTCGTTAGTCAGTTCGCCCGCCGATACCTTAGCGTCCGCTCCGGCGATAATTTGCGACACTTGGTCAGTGGTTAGCTGCATGGCGCCCGCTTGGTAGGGTTCAATTTCTACCAGTATTTCTTCTTCACCCTGCCCTTGTAAGTCAACAAAGTCGGTTCCTGCCACATTGCGCAAACGGTTTTGTAGCTCTTTAGCATAACGGCCAAGAATGGCTAAATCGGTATCTCCGGGGCCTGTCCAACGCAGTGCAACCAAGGTGGTAAACGCATAACCTCGGTCATCATCGACTACCGGCTCAGAACTCCCTAAGGGCAACAAGGGGGGGAGTTCTCCCACCAAATCACGCACCCTTGCCCATACGGGAACAACATCGATAACTTCATCTTTTAATTCAACTTGCAGCACCGAAAAGCCAGGACGAGAAGAGGATTGAACCCGTTTAATTTCTGGCAATTTGCGAATTTTGTTTTCGATTAATTCGGTCACCAAGGCTTCAACCCGTTCTGCAGACGCACCGGGATATTGAGTCACAATACTGGCAAAACGGCTGGTAATTTTAGGGTCTTCACTGCGCGGCAAGGTGCTAACGGCCCCCATGCCAGCCACCAAAATAAGCGCTATAAGTAAGGAAATTAAACGCCCATTATTGTATATAGCCGCAATCATTGGCTTAACGCCTTGCTTGGGTTAACGGTTTGCCCGGGCACGTAGCGGTGCATTCCTGTAGCAACGATGGCTTCGCCAGCCTGCAGCGCGCCTCTCACAAAAGCCTGCTCTTCGGTGGCATATCGCACACTTACATCACGGCGCTCTAACTTAAAGCTGCCGTCACTTTGCGCCACAATGGCATATACATTCCACAAGCCTCGCACACCATCGGTAATCGCGCTCACTGGCACCCAATAACCAGGCTCTTTAACGGTTTCCACTACATTTAGATAGGCCAATTGCCCACTCACCAAACTATCGTTATCAGGTAAAGCAAACCGCAGCTGTACGGTGCGAGTAACCGGGTCAACCTGCCCCCCCGCAGCCACTAAATCTACCGAATAATGACGCTTAGCCACTGTCACCGATTTAGGAGTGACCATATCAACCTGCTCGAGCAAGCGCACCGGCACACCTACTTTTACCTCGTTAGCGCCTTGTTGTAATACCGTGAGCACTGGCTGAGAAGCACCAACCACCGCACCTTCCGACACCGTTCGTTTATCGATAATGCCGTTATAGGGAGCCAGTAATGTGGATTTTTCAATGCGGGTGCGATTAGCTTTAATTGAGGCGTCGATACGTGCTTTATTGGCTTTTAAGGATTTTTGCTGTGCAACCAACTCATCGACACTTTGCGCTGATGCATAACCGTCGCTCTTAAGGGACTTAACCCGTTTTAAGTTAGCTTGAACTAGAGCAGCATCGGCTGCTAATTGTTGTAGTTGCGCTTGTAAGTCTATGTATTCAATTTCTAGCAGCTCGGTGTCTAGCTGCATCAACACATCGCCTTGTATAACACGTTCGCCTTCATCTACGAATATTTTGGATATTTTACCTGCTAGTTCAAAGCCAATGTCTGCACGTTGTTTAGCTATAACTTGCCCAACAAACTGCCGTTCAACCGCATAATCCTCACTTAATACCGGCACAAAAGCTTTTACTTGTTGCACATTTACCGCAGTGTCGGCAAACAGTTCATCATCTGCGGCAACAGCATGCTGACTCAATGCATTCACTGCCATCCCCCCCAAAGCAAGGGGTATGAGTAAAAAGGTGAATGAAAATAATGGCCTAGGCATATAAACGTCCGTGTAACTAAAAGTAGTGAGAGCTTCATTCAGTGTAGGAAGAGTGCTCTTTAGTGTCTAGTGTTTGCTTGCTCAATTAGCCCGCTATTTTCTACTAATAAGCTAGCTATGTCATTTTATACAAAACACTTGTAGTAATTAGAGAAGCAATTCACAATGAATTGTTAACTATTTTATAGCAAGGAATAAATAATGAGCACGCTTGCCGATCATCCTGATTACTCGCTGTACTCCAACGCAAATACCTTTTTACGACAGCGCTTAGATCATCGTCCCGAGCAAAGTGATGCCGACGTAGTAATCACCGGTCTGCCTTTTGACTTAGCCACAACCGGGCGATCCGGTGCACGATTGGGTCCTGACGCCATTCGCCGCGCCTCAGTCAACCTAACTTGGGAAGAAAAGCGCTGGCCTTGGGATTTTAGATTGCTTGATCGAGTGAGTTTGGTTGATGCCGGTGACTTAGTCTTTGATTGTGGTGAGCAAGCACAGTTTGTTGAAAGACTTGAAGCCTACGCCAAGCAGCTGCTGCAAGCAGGCAAAACCATGCTGAGCTTTGGTGGCGATCACTTTGTTACGCTGCCACTATTGCGCGCTCACGCACACCATCATGGAAAGTTAGCCTTAGTGCATTTTGATGCCCACACCGATACCTACAGCGAAGGTAGCCGCTACGACCACGGCACCATGTTTTACCATGCGCCCAAAGAGGGCTTAATCGACGCAGCGCACTCAGTACAGGTAGGTATTCGCACCGAGTATGAGCGAGTTGGCCACCCATTCACTGTCATCGATGCTGACCAAGCTAATAACTTAAGCATTGAGCAAGTGGTAGAAAGCATACGTAAGCAAGTGGCGGATTTGCCTGTTTATCTTAGCTTCGACATCGATTGTTTAGATCCTGCCTACGCGCCAGGCACCGGCACACCAGTTGCTGGTGGCTTAAGCAGCAATCGAATTCTGCAAATCTTGCGTGGCTTAAAGGGTTTAAACCTTGTCGGCATGGACGTAGTAGAAGTAGCGCCCGCCTATGATAATAGCGAAGTGACCGCATTGGCCGCAGCGACCATTGCAGTAGAATTATTACACCTATGGGCTGATAAAAACCGCCCATAACTATCTCTCTGGCCAATACAGCTATACTTGTAGTGACAAGCTAAGATAACTGGCAACATTTTATTGCCAGTGACATCTTGGCTTAGCCACCTCATTAGGATGTACAGGAGGATGCTATGAGTGATTGTTGTTTATTGCCCAAGGGCACCGATCTGATTAGAGCGGTTAAGTATATCGGCGAGCACCATTGTCATGATGCTCGCTCCTTAAACGATGTAGCGTTTCGTTTTGACTTGAACCCACTCGATCAACAGTTCATTTTAGAACACTTTATCGAGCAGCCCGACCCCATTAACGCTAAGTCAAATCAATCCAAGTAGACTTAAGCTCGGTGTATTTTTCTAGCGCATGCAAGGATTTGTCGCGCCCATTGCCCGACTGCTTAAAACCACCAAAGGGCATTGTCATATCACCGCCATCCCAATTGTTCACAAATACCGTACCCGCGCGCAGGGCACGTGAAGTGCGCACCGCAGTATTAATGTCACTGGTCCACACTCCGGCGGCTAAGCCATATTCGGTGTCGTTGGCTAAGGCAATGCCCTGCTCAAGCTCGTCAAACACTTGAATTACTAACACTGGACCAAAGATTTCTTGTTTAACAATATCCAGCTTGGCATCTACATCATCAAAAATAGTGGGTTTAAGGAAGTAGCCACCACTTTCCGGTAGAGCTTGCTCACCACCACATAACAGCTTGGCACTCTGTGCTTTTGCTTGCTCTATAAATGCCAGTACTCGCTGCATCTGTAGTTCGTCAACCATTGCCCCCATGCTGGTATTTGGATCCAATGGGTTGCCCGGTTGCCAGTTATCAACAAGAGCTAGCATTTTATCTACTAAGACTTTATGCACGCTACGATGCACGATAAGCCGAGACCCAGCAGTACACACTTCACCTTGATTATAAAAAATCGCAGCAACCGCAGTGGCAGCGGCTTTATCTAAATCGGCCACATCAGCACACACCAGATTCGGGCTCTTACCGCCACACTCCATAAAGGCACGCTTTAAGTTCGATTGCCCAGAGAACTCCACCAATTTTTTACCCACAGCAGTAGAGCCAGTAAAGGTAATACAATCTACATCCATGTGCAGCGCCAACGCTTGCCCAGCGGTGTGTCCATAACCCGGCAATACATTAAACACCCCGTCGGGAATGCCCGCCTGTTTCGCCAGTTGCGCCAAATACAGTGCACTTAAGGGAGATTTCTCCGAAGGTTTTAAAATAACCGAATTACCGGTGGCCAAGGCAGGTCCAATTTTCCACGAGGCCATTACTAAGGGGAAATTCCACGGCACAATGGCAGCCACTACACCCAGCGCCTCTCGCGTGACTAAAGCAAGAGCATCAGTGGTAACAGGTGCCACTTCATCATAAACCTTATCTATCGCTTCACCATTCCAAGCAATACAGCGTGCGGCGGCAGGCGCATCGTAGGACAGAGCGTCACCAATAGGTTTACCCATGTCTAGGCTTTCTAACAAAGCGAGTTGTGTTTGATGCTGCTCAATGAGTTGAGCAAAGGTTTGTAGCTTTTGCTTTCGCTCGGCCGGCGGAAGGTTTGACCACACTCCACTTTGATAGGCTGTTCGTGCTGCGCTAACCGCCAATTCAACATCGGCAGCATCACACTCAGCTACCTCGGCTAGCACTTGTCCAGTCGCGGGGTTAATGCTGCTAAAGGTTTTTCCTGATTGCGCATCCACAAACGCTCCGTTAATAAATGCCTTAGTGGGGAATTCCAATTCCCGCGCTTGTTGTTGCCAATAAGCTAGATCCTGCTGCGCCATGTTCCCTCCGGATGAATCCATCAACTGTTACCCAATAATGAACAAAACTACACAAATATTAAATTTTATTCCATACTTGATACAGTTTATTTAACAGCTTATGGTCAATATATAGCTATTCTTTAGGTTTTTACTATGCAAATTGCGATTCTAAATTGTGACCGAGTTGATAAGCAACTTGCTGAAATTCATGGTGAATATCCCGACATGTTCATCAAGCACCTGAGCGAGCAAGATTCACAACTACAGTTTGAAGTGTTCAATGTACTTAACAGTGAGCTGCCTAAACTCAATCAATTTGATGGTTTTTTAATTACCGGCAGCCGACATAATGCCTACGATCAGCAGCCATGGATTTTACAATTGGTGGCTTGGGTACAGCAGTGTGAACAATTGCAGCGCCCCTTGGCAGGAATTTGTTTTGGTCATCAGATCATTGCTCGCGCACTAGAGGGCAAGGTTGAAAAATCAAGTGCAGGTTGGGGTTTAGGCGTGGCTAAAAACACTCTTATTCAAGCGCCCACTTGGGCAGAGCCGACGGAGCAAGATAGCTTATCCATCTTGGTGAGCCACCAAGACCAAGTAACTGCTCTTCCAGCGCAAGCCCAGTTGCTAGCCAGCAGTGACTTTTGTCCTTACTTTATGTTCCAAATAGGCCAACATACCTTTGCTATTCAAGGACATCCCGAGTTTCCGCTTGCCTACGCAGAAGCCCTTATTGATAAACGGCAAATGATCTTATCGCCTACTCAATTCGTTTTAGCTAAGACAAGTTTGGTACGTCCACTGGATGCAAAACTGGTCTTCTCTTGGATTTTGCAGCTTTACCGCCTGGGTCAAGCTAAACACCAGGTTTAGCCAAAGCAACTGTAAATAAAGGTAAAAGCTTTACTAGAAGACTCGACAATGCAATCCAAGAAACGTTAAATAACACTAATAGTAAGGATTGAATCATAGGACATGGAATGCACGTGGCTAGTTGGGCTTGGATAACTCTACTTGTTGTAAGTTTAAGCGCTTGCAGTATGAACGATACGCCTGCTCACGAACCGCATACTGTGGCCACAACCACCAGCTGGACCAGCGAATATCAGCAAGGTCAATTCAATCAACAGCGATTTGAGCAAGCCTTACCGAGCGCCCTCCAAACCTTGATCACTGAAGCGCTAAGCAATAATCCCGCGTTACAACAACAAGGCTTCGCCCTTGACCAACAGCTTTACCAAGTAAAAATCCAAGATTCACAAAGCTGGCCAAATGTTGAAGCCTTTTTAACCGGCCAACGCAGTGGCAGCGATAGTAGCACCGCCACTCAACTGCGCGCAGGCCTAGATATTAGCTGGGAAATTGATTGGCTAGGAAAACTTGATGCCTTGCAACAAGCCGCAGTGTTAGATGCCAAAGTAAGCTTTGAACAATGGCAACAAGCGCAAATTCGCCTAGCCGCAAACACTGCGCAACAATGGTATAACGTGATTGAGGCCCAGCAGCAGCAACAGCTCATTGAAGAACGTTATAACAACCTCAAAGCCAACCTGCAAATTATTGAAGAAAGCTATCAAAGTGGTTTAAACAGTGCCTTAGATGTTTACCTAGCGCGTGCTGACTTAAGTGCTTCTCAAGCCCAGCTAAACTCTCGAAACAATCAACTCACTCAAGCACAGCGCGAGCTAGAGCTACTGCTTGGTCGCTACCCCGGCGGTGACATTAAAGTAGCTGGGCAACTTAACGTACCATTAGATGCTATACCAGCAGGCTTGCCCTCAGAGTTATTAGTTCGACGCCACGACATTAAGGCAGCTCAATATCGGCTAGCCGCAGCCGACTTACGGGTGTATGCAGCTTATCGTGACCGCTTCCCTAGCCTTACCCTTACCGCCAGTGGCGGCGCGCAAAGCAGCCAACTCAACCAATTACTTAATGGTGAATCATTGGTGTGGTCTTTGTTTGCCGGAGTCACCGCGCCAATTTTTGATGCCGCTCGTCGCGAGAATCAGCAACTTCAACAGTACGCGGTTGCTCAAGGTTTAAACTCGGCATATTTAGAGCAAGTATTGGCAAGTTTTGGCGAAGTGGAAGAAAGCCTCACCCTCGAGCCTAGCCTGTACCAAAACGCTCAGCTACTCGCCACCGCAGCGGAAGACTCAAAACAAGCTGAGTCCTTAGCCTTTGAAAATTACTTAGCCGGCTTAAATGAATACGTCACGGTATTGGAGTCGCAGCGCCGCGCCTTTGATGCCCAAAGCAGCGCCATTACCGCGCTTAACTTGCAGCTACAAAATCGTATCGAGCTTTACCTCGCCCTAGGTGGGCATCTCGAACAAGCACAAACCACTCGCGAGACCTTTGCCTCCGAGCCATTATTTTAACTGGAGTGATGCCAAT
This sequence comes from Agarivorans sp. OAG1, assembly GCF_037076485.1. Classification (NCBI taxonomy): domain Bacteria; kingdom Pseudomonadati; phylum Pseudomonadota; class Gammaproteobacteria; order Alteromonadales; family Alteromonadaceae; genus Agarivorans; species Agarivorans sp. OAG1. The sequence goes on along the minus strand of NZ_AP028990.1, from coordinate 278,393 downwards.
TATGGCCAAACTGATACGACTTAGCCTGCCTCTGTTGGTGATTATTATTGGCCTACTTATTAGCCAATACATCAAGGCAAACAAACCACAGGCTCAACGTAAACCGCAAGCAGAACTCGCTAAACTCGCAGTGGAAGTGAGTCCGCTCAGTTTGCAGAGTTATCAGGCCAGTGTTAGCTCCTTTGGAACCATTCGCCCACATACCGAAAGCAACCTAGTCGCCCAAGTAGCTGGCAGTATTACCTATGTGTCGGATAATTTTCGCGAGGGCGCTTTTTTTGAAAAAGGCGAAGTGCTACTTAAAATTGATGCCAGAGATTACCAAAATGCCATCACTATCGCCGAAGCAGAGTTACAAACTACCCAACTGCAATTAGCCGAAGAACAAGCCAAAGTAGAACAAGCCCTGCGTGACTGGAAACGCTTAGGCAAAGGCAAACCGGCCAACGACTTAGTCTTACGCAAACCTCAGTTGGCCGCTCAAGAAGCCGCGATGGCCTCGGCCAAAGCCAAGTTAACTCGCGCTAAATTGGATTTAGAACGCACCGTGATCCGCGCTAGTTACGCCGGAAGAATTTTGGAAAAAAATGTCGAGCTGGGTGAATACGTTAGCAGCGGGAAAAACCTCGCTAGCAGCTACGCTGTCGATTATTTGGAAGTGCGTTTACCCTTAAGTTTGAATGAGCAAAGCGTATTAAATATTCCTGAAAACTATCGTCGCAGTCAAAGCCCAACCAGCAAACCTCTAGTAGATTTAAGCACTAACTTTGGCGCTAAAGAATACCATTGGCAAGCTAAGGTAGAACGCAGTGAAGCAGCCCTAGATAGCGCCAGCAGACAACTGTTTGTGGTGGCAAAAATTGATGACCCTTACGGCCCCGCCAACGAAAACAAACCGGCGCTTAAAATTGGCCAGTTTGTCAGCGCGAAAATTCAAGGAAAAACCTTGGAGCAAGTATTTATTATCCCTCGCAGCGCTCTCTATTCGGGGCAACAAGTGATTGTATTGGAAGATGGATTACTACAAAGAAAATCAGTCAACATTCTGTGGCAAGATCAGCAAAGTTATATTGTGAACGGCGGCATTGAAGCCGGCCAAATGTTAGTAACTACGCCCCTTGGCAGGGTAATTAGTGGTACCCCCGCTAAGCCCATAGGAGCTTAAACCATGCAGCAAATTACCCAATTAATCCCCTTAGGGAGAGAACTATTATGCATGGCTTAATTGCTTGGTTCACTCGCAATCATGTTGCCGCTAACTTGCTAATGGTGCTAATCGTCGGCTTAGGTTTATATTCGGCCAAATTTCGATTGCCGCTAGAAGTTTTCCCTGAGTTTGAATTAGATATGGTGAATGTGAGCATCGCTTTGCCGGGCTCCAGCCCAGAAGAAAGTGAAGAAAGCCTAGCAATTCGCATAGAAGAAGCGATCAGCGATATTGAAGGTATCGACCAAATATCTTCAGTCTCGCAAGAAGGGGCTGCTCGAGTGAGCGCCGAAATTAACTCTCGCTACGATACTCGCGACGTAATGAGCGATATTAAATCACGTATCGATGCGATTAATACCTTCCCTAGCGATGCAGAGCGCCCAGTAGTAAGCCTTACCCAGCGTAAGCGAGAAACCATTACCGTTGCCGTCTCCGGCGACTTAGCTCATAGCGAATTGCGCTTAGTAGCGGAATCGATTCGTGATGAACTATTGCAGCTACCCGAGCTCACTCAGGTCGAGTTAGATTCGGTAGCCCCTTACGAAATCTCTATCGAAGTCTCCGAGCAAAAGCTACGCGAATATGGCCTTGAGCTAAGTAAAGTTGCTCAAACCATTAGCCAAGCTTCGCTAGATTTATCCGCAGGTTCGGTGAAAACTCAGGGCGGTGAGATATTACTGCGCACCAAAGGCCAAGCTTATGTAGGTGATGAGTTTGCCAATCTACTAATTATTAGTCGCGCCGACGGCACCCGCATTCGCTTATCAGACATTGCTACGGTGGTCGATGGCTTTGAAGAAACTCCCATCGAGAACCGCTTCAATAACCAACCAGCAGTAATGATTGAGGTGTATCGAGTTGGCGATCAAAGTGCCATTGCCATCTCCGATGCGGTGAAACAATACATCAGCGATAAGCAGTCTTATTTGCCACAAGGCATCTCACTCAACTATTGGCGAGACAGTGCCAAAATCGTAAAAGCTCGTTTAAACACCTTAAAAAACAGTGCCATTCAAGGCTGTTTATTGGTGGCCTTGTTACTGGCAATCTTCCTGCGGCCTGCGATTGCAGTTTGGGTATGTATAGGTATTCCCATTAGCTTTATGGGAGGCTTGCTGCTGATGCCAACCATGGATGTCACCATCAATATTATCTCGCTGTTTGCCTTTATCATGGTGCTGGGGATCTTAGTAGATGATGCCATTGTCACCGGTGAGAATATATATACTCATCTAAAAGCAGGTGAGGAGCCCTTGCATGCCGCAATTAAAGGCACGCAAGAAGTGGCTGTACCGGTTACTTTTGGCGTACTCACCACCATTGCTGCTTTTATGCCATTAATGATGATTGAAGGCGTTCGCGGTAAAATATTTGCGCAAATTCCACTGATTGTTATTCCGGTACTGCTGTTTTCTTTGGTGGAATCAAAGTTGATTTTGCCCGCCCACTTAAAACACATTAAACCGGCAAGTAACAATCCGGGGCGTTTTAGCTATTGGCAAAACCGCTTTGCCAATGGCTTTGAAGCGGCTATTTTAAAGTTTTATAAGCCGCTGCTAAAAGCTGCTCTATCTCGGCGGCTACTAAGTGCGGCCATCGCCATTAGTATCTTTGTGGTGGTGTTGTCTTTGGCCACAGCCGGCTGGGTACGTTTTATTTTCTTCCCTAGAGTGCCCAGTGAAACCGCCCGTGCCACCTTAGTAATGCCGGCGGGCACCGCATTTAATACCACCGACGATTACATTAATCGCATGCTCGGTGCCGCCCTAGAATTACAAGAAAAATACCGTGATCAAGAAACCGGCGATAGCGTTATTTTGAATATTTTGGCCACCAGCGGTTCTAGCGGTGGCTCGGGTAGTGGTCAAAGTAATAAAGGCCGAGTGGTATTTGAAATAGAGCCGCCCGAGTCACGCACTAACCCAATTAGCAGTGGCGATTTAGTCAGAGAATGGCGACAACTCATCGGTAGCCTGCCTGGCGCAGAAAGCCTAACCTTTAGGGCAGAAATAGGCCGCGGTGGCTCGCCCTTAGATGTGCAATTCAGCAGTAACGATTTTGCGGCGATGGCCCAGGTTGCCAACCTTACCAAGCAAAAACTACAAGAATACCCAGCGGTATTTGATGTTGAAGACAGCCTGGCCGACGGCAAGCTAGAGCTACAACTAAACATTAAACCTCAAGCACAAGCACTAGGTTTGAGCTTAAATGATTTAGCCCAGCAGGTAAGAAGTGCATTTTTTGGTTATCAAGTGCAGCGCATTCAGCGCGGCCGTGAAGATGTAAAAGTATACGTTCGCTATCCCGCCAGCGAGCGTCGCTCTCAGTACAACCTCAATAACATGCTTATTCGCACCCCCGACGGGGCCGAGCTACCGTTTAGTGAAGTGGCCAGCGTGACCCCTTCTCAAAGCCCAGCCACCATTACTCGCATAGACCGCTTACGCACCCAAAATATTCGGGCTGACGTGAACAAAGAGCAAGCCAATATTGAGGTGATTAAAACAGAACTGCAGCAGTGGCTCAGCCAAACCTTGGTGGCCTACCCACAGGTAAATGCTAGCCTAGAAGGCGAAGCCAAAGAACAACGAGAATCCTTTAGCAGTTTAGGCTTTGGCTTGTTGTTTGTGCTGTTTGTTATCTACGGCTTGTTGGCGATTCCATTTGGCTCCTACTGGCAACCCCTAGTAGTTATGTCGATCATCCCCTATGGCGCAGTGGGTGCAGTATTAGGTCACATGATTATGGGCATGCCATTAACCATTATGAGCATGATGGGCATGCTGGCGCTGACGGGTGTGGTGGTAAACGACAGCCTAGTATTGGTGGACTACATTAATCGCCAACGTAAAAAAGGGGTGGACTTAATGAGCGCGGTAGCCAACGCCGGTGTGGCCCGTTTTAGAGCAGTAATACTCACCTCGCTCACCACTTTTGCAGGTTTAATGCCGCTGATTTTCGAGAAAAGTACCCAAGCACAATTTTTGATCCCCATGGCGGTATCATTAGGCTTTGGCATTATCTTCGCCACCATGATCACGTTGTTGATTGTGCCAGTTAATTACCTGTTGTTAGAAGACGCCCAACGAGCACTGAAACAAGCCAAGCAGTGGTGGCTACGAGGGTTTGAATCTCCCAGCAATTAAACCAAATGCCTAACTCAAACAAGCCACTCAAACAAAAAAGGGATTAGCTTAGCTAATCCCTTTTTAGTCTAAACAGACTTATGTTTAAGCTACGCTGGTCGCAACCATTTGCTCGCCTTGCTCTACTGCGTCGGCAATAAATTCGGTCACCTTCTGTTTATCAACCCCCACCACTTCGCACAAAGGAGCAGGTAAGTTGTTGGCCACCGTTTCACTACTTAAACCGGCATTAAGCGCATGGTGAGCAAAAATGGCCAAGCGGATTAGTACAGCTGGCTTAGACACTTCTTCAAAATCCATTGGATTAAGCTGCTGCTCAATGGCATCGGTGATTACCGGAGAAAAGTTCCAACGGCGCGCTAGCTCTCCACCAATTTGCGCATAATCTAAACCTAGGGTTTGGCGTTGTGCCGACACCCGCGTTTCCCCGGTTTCTAAGCTCAATTCAATTAAGCCCGCTTCTTCGGGTGTTGCACTGGCTATTAGTAATTCACCAAAGTTGTGTAACATGCCGCAGGTAAACGCCATTTCCGGTTCAATGTCGGTGCTTTTTGCTAAAGCTTGCGCTAACAACGCCACATACATGGCTTGGCTCCAGAACTGCTGTTGGTCGAAGTTTTTGCTTGGCATCATGCCATTTAAACCCGCAGCAACCACCAATGAACGAACCCGCTTTAGACCTAAACGAATAGCCGCAGCTTCAATAGAGTCTATTTGTTTAATGCCGCGAAACGCCGCCGAGTTGGCCATTTTAAGTACGTTGGCACCCAAAGATTGATCAGTAGCGAGCTTTTTACCCAACTGATGTAAATCGACATTCTCATCGTTAATGCTGGTCAGCAATTCCTGCATAATTTGCGGCATCACTGGCAGTTTTTTTACCTGCTGGAAAAAGGCTTCCAGTTCCATGGATTACTCCCTAAAAAAATAATGTGAAGCACTGCATGCTTTCACTTACCAATTGGTCAAAAATTGAGCGCCATTTCACATTGGTGTAACAAGCTGACTTGTTTATCACCAAATTGACCCACACTGAATCTTATATGCAGAATAGTTTGACCTTATAGGCGCGGAAAATACAGTGACGATCGCACAAAATGGCAGGAAAACTTGGCCGAGCTGTAAACCTATTACTCAAGGTTTGTCAGAACAGGTACTAAAAGAATTAATTTTAGGAAACAAAACCTTAGATTACGGTTCGTGGTTACATTGCTTAGGTGCAGAACGCTTGGTTGACGAGCAAGAATACCCCAGTGCCAGCCAAGCGCATATTGTCAGTGACGCCTTAGCGTAAAAACTGCTCCGGTACTTCGCCTAACAACACCATCTCACGCACTTCGTTTAACATCACTTGAAACCAAGTAAATTGATGTTGATGTTCTTCAGCGCTAAAACCGATTGTTCCCGCCATAAAGTTTCGAGTGAAACCATACAAATACAAACAAACACTGGTTAGGGCTTCATCATCCCACTTTGAGCCGTTTTCAATAAACGAGCGTTTACTGTGGAGTATCACAATCTCGCGGTGCCAATACTCTAAGGCTTTAAAATCTTGATCGTGAGTGAACAGTTCATGAAAACTCACCAACATAACATCGGTTTCTGGTAGCTGATTAATCAGAAACTGGGTGCTGTCTTTGTACTCTACGATGTTACCAACAACTTGTTGAAAGTTGTGCTCTGCAACAACCAGCTGGACCTTTTCAAACCAACGCTTAGCGAGGGCAAAAAAGATCGCATCTTTGTTCTTAAAGAAACGGTATAAAGAAGCAATGTCGATCTCGGCATATTGAGCAATAAGGTTGGTATTTACCGACGCCATACCTTGCTCTTTGATAAGAGACAAGGTGCTATCTAGGATGTGCTCCACTAGTCGCCTGGTTCGCTCTTGGCTTGGCTGCTTACGCATCGCCAGATGCTCAGGTACGACATAGTTTTCCATATTCACCCTCTCATTGATAAAAACATCATCTAAATTCCATCAGCTAATCCAGATTAAATGAAGCTTAGCTGAGATAATACAGCAGCTTATACTCCACATAGCTTAACTAAACAACTCTTGCATAAGATAACTGTGTATAAGTTTTGTCATGAAGAAAAACATATTGCTCGACAATGCTAAGGAATATGCAACAATACACAAATATCTGACTCATTAGTCAGATCTAGTAGCTAGTTATTCACGGAGAAGAATTTGGACCGCTCGGCCGAAGATTTAGTCAACTGGTTTCGTCAGTCGGCGCCTTATATTAATGCCCACCGAGGCAAAACCTTTGTTGTAATGCTTAGTGGCGAAGCCAGCAGCAGTGGCAATTTTAGCAACATCATTCAAGATATCGCGCTACTTAAAACCCTTGGGGTGAAAATAGTATTGGTATGCGGCGCTCGACCACAAATCGATGGTCTGATTGCAGCACATCAGCATAGTTGTTTGTTTGCCGGTGAACAACGCATCACCGACGAGCGTAGCCTAAACATCATTAAGCAAGCCGTTGGCCAAATCCAAATGGATATTGAAGCCCAGCTATCTATGGGTTTGGTGAATTCACCTTTGCATCAAGCCCACATTAATGTGGTGCGTGGCAACTTTGTGGTAGCCCAGCCCATTGGCGTAGAAGATGGCATCGACTTTTTGCACACCGGTAAGGTGCGACGCATTAACCATCAAAGTATTAAGCGCCAATTAGATCATGGCGAAATAGTCATGGTGTCGCCTTTGGGTGTTTCTGTAACTGGCGAACTGTTTAATATCTGTTCAGAAGACATTACCACCGAAATCGCAGTTTCTTTAAAAGCGGACAAAGTGATTTATTTCTGTCCCGAGCAAGGCATTCATAACGACAAAGGCCAGCTAGTGAGTGAGCTATTGCCAGACACCGCTAATCAGCTGATGCGCTCTGAGCCCTTTCTGCGAGAAACCGACAAAGACACGCTTCGCTACTTACGCGCGGCTATCCAATGTAGTGATAGAGGCATTGATCGTTGCCACTTAGTGAGCTATCAGCAAGATGGCGCGCTACTGCAAGAGCTCTATACCCGCGATGGCAGTGGAACCCAGCTAGTTCAATACAGTTACGAACGAGTGCGTGAAGCAAGGCTTGATGACATTAATGGCATTATCGAATTAATAAGACCACTAGAAGAAGAAGGCATACTAGTGCGTCGCTCACGCGAATTGCTGGAGATGGAAATTGAACGATTTACCATTGTAGAGCGCGACGGCATGATCATTGGCTGTGCTGCACTTTATGCCTTCGAACAAGAAAACATTGGCGAACTGGCCTGCTTAGTTAGCCACCCGCAATATCGTCAAGCCAGCCGTGGCGACCGCTTATTGCAAGCAATTGTAAAACGCGCTCGACAACAAGGCTTAAGCAAGTTGTTTGTGCTAACCACTAAAAGCATTCATTGGTTTAGAGAGCGCGGCTTTGCACCTGCCGATTTTGAAGATCTTCCTACCGAAAAGCAGGCTATCTACAACCTGCAACGACGCTCTAAGATCTTAATGATGGATATCACTCACTAAGCCTTATTGCTGAGTAGCCAAATACAAAAAACCAGCTCTAGATAGAGCTGGTAAAAAGACAAACATACACAAGATAATAAGGAAACACGCTAAGTAGGCGCTTAGCGTGTTGACTACATTTCCTTAAAAGTCGTAGCGTGCTGCGAAGTGGAATTCGTTTTCAGCGTCGTCGATGTTGTTGATTTGGTAAGCAGCTACAATGCGTAATTGCTTAGTCAGGTCGTAACGACCTTCGATAGTGTAGTAATCAACAGCGTCGTATTTAGCTTGGCCTTCGTTTTCAACTTCAGCTTTGTTCCACATTGCTTGCGCGCGGAAAGCTTTAGTGAACTTGTAACCAGCAACTAACTCGTAACCTGTGTGCTCGTTCTTAGCGTCAGAACCGTGCAATTTAAAGGCTTTGTTATTTTCGCCCATTGAGTAGTTAAGTGCAGCGTAAACACCGTTAGCGTCGTAGTTAACACCAACTAGAGCCATTGTGCTGTCTTTAGCATCGCCATTGTTAGCAATGTTGTAACCTGCACCTAGGCCTAAACCAAAGTCGAAGCCGTAAGCTACAGCGATACCGTAAGCAGAGTTGTCTTGGCTAGCACCAGTAGTCTCGTCTTTTTGGTTATCGTTAAACTTGTAAGAAGCGTGGATGTCGAAGTTGTTGAACTCGCCAGCGTACTTAAGAACGCTGTCTGAACGGCCAATACCTTCTTCACGGCTAGAGCTGATACCAATCGCAGAGTTACCGTAAGGGTTAACGTAGCTTGAATCAGTCCAATCGGCTACTAGCTCTAAAGCACCGTAGTTACGACCGAAAGTTACTTCACCAAAGTCGCCACCGAAGCCAGCGTAAGCTAAACGTGCTTTAGTAGCTGAAGTGTTGTCACCTTCGCCGTTGTTTTCCATTTGTAGCTCGTAGCGACCAAGAGCGTAGCTTGATTCACCAAACTGAGATTTAACTTTAGCGCCAAAACGAACATATTGGTCAGCACCAAAGTTGTCAGATTTACCAGCATCGTCACCAGCAGTGTAACCAGCGTATACACGGCCATATAGATCAACAGCGTGTTTTTCATCTTCGTAAACTTTAGCAGCGTTAGCTGAACCAGAAGCAGCGGCAACCGCCAGAGCGATAATAGTAAGCTTTTTCATTTTAATCCCTAAAAAAGTGTGAAGTACATCAAGTAAAAGTTGAACAAATCTTAGGGTTGAAAAATGACAGCTAGGTGACTGAAGTATTAAAGATTAATGACAGCGGAACTTTATTGAATAGTTTGTAAGAGTTTATTTTTTAAGCAGTTTATTTAGTAAGTGCTGATATTTTTCAGCACTTACCAGAAGATTATGTCGTTGGCGGGTGAGCTTAAAATCGGTAGTTCAGCCCCAAATTTAAGCCTAATTGGGACCAATAACTGCCCACAAAAGTAACTTGGCAACCAGGGCCACACTCTATCCTGGTACCTTCGTTTACAAAGGTGCCATATAGACGGCCTTCTAGTTTTAAATCGAGGTTTTCAGTGAGGTGATAAAAGTAACCGCCACCTAAGCTAATAGAAAAGCGTTGGGTATCACTACCTGGGCTGGCAGCAAAATGGGTAACACCAGCGCCACCGCTGGCAAAGGTTTCAAAGTTTTCATATTGCCATCGGCGAGATGCGGTTAAATGAGCATATACTACGTCTACATCGGTAGTGGCCGAATCGTCCATCTCGGTGTTTTGCCAAGACACCAACGCTCCCACGTAGTTTTCGTAAGTCTCACGTTTGCGGTTTTCGCCACGACTAGTAGCAAAATCAAAGGCGGCCATATAAGAAGGAGCCGAACGAACCGAATAGGTCTGTTCAGTGTCCAAGTCGGTCATTTCGCCGCCAAAGGTATAGCCAGCACCAATGCTTACATCCGCGAGTGCGGGCAGCGAAACACAGCACGCCAATAATAATCCTATTTTTCTTAGCATCGGTCACCTCCTGTTAGACACATCAACAGTGTCTAACATTCAGTAACTTAAGCCAAGTTTAAATCGCTTTAAATTGATTAGTTATCACATCGTAATGGTAACCAATGGTTTCTAACCGGCGCGCTAAGGAGCGCTCTTCAAAACCAAAGGTTAAGGCTAGGTCTTCTAGGCTATTACACTCTAAGCGCAGTTTCTCATTCACAATACCTAATAAGATGTTGGCTTCGAGGTTCAACATATAGCTCGCATCCATAATCAACTCCTCATCTATTGGCTACATCGAGTTAATTTGAGCTTAGTTAAACAATCCTCACTTTTGTAGCTAAGCGCTAGCAACAATGCTGTATTTTTTTGTTTACTTAAATAGTGGGCAACAAAAAGCCCGGCGAGTGCCGGGCTTTAATGGGGTAATCTTGTATTAGATATCAAACTGTTCACGCATTAATGCTTCATACTCGGTACATCCGCCAACGTGTTTCTCGTCAACAAAAATCTGCGGTACAGTTTCAACCGGCTTACCTACAGTTTTTTCAAGATCGGCTTTTGAGATGCCTTCAGCATGAATATCAACATAACGATAGTTATAGTCTTCGTGTGCTTCGCTTAATTGCTCGGCGATCTGCTTGGCGCGAACACAATAAGGGCAACCAGGACGACCAAAAATTACTGCAAACATCTTAAACTCCAAAACCAATGTGAATTAGCCCTACTATAGCGGCTAGCTACTAAATAAAAAAATCGAATATTTCACTGTTAGCGATAGGTGCTAGCTATCAAATCTTATAGACCTCGTCTGTTAGCGTTATCTTTCATCGCTCAACGTTCTTCAATTAAGCCTAACAAACCTTGTTTAAGCAAACTGCTAAAGTCGTTACGCATTGCTTGATCAACCATCGGTTCTACACAATTAATCGTAAGGCTTAATGCGCCAGCGACACTTTGCGCGCCAAGCCAAAATATGGCCCCTACCAAATGCTGAGCGGCAGTAAAATAGTATTGCTGGGGAACTAAACCAGAATCTTCCAAAGAGTCAAACACCGGCTCTAAAGGCCCAAGATTAGATAGGTGTAAACAATTGAATCTGCCTGCTACTTGCTGCATTTCATCATCGGCACGGCGTGGTGCCTGCGCCTCCCACCAATTGTCGTTACACGACACCAAGTGCAGACCAGAGTCGACTATCTCTTTATAGGCCTGTTTAATTTTCTGAGCGCGTTGCCAAAAGCCTTGCGATGAATCGCTAGCCACTTCAAACGAGAACATAGAAACATAACAAGCTAGTTCTTGCTGATTTACCGGTGGTTCAACTATTGGTCGAACATTGGCATTACCGCCAGCACTTACTTTACTCACTGGTGAGCGAGCAATCTTTGCGGCTACTTCAATCGCTGCGCAATAAAGAGTAATAGTTAGGCTCACTTGATGTTTACGGCTTATCGCTAATAAACGCTGAGATTGTTGCTGGCTAAAATTCAACAGCTCCAGTTTATTCTGTTGGTTTTGCCTTAAACCAGCTTGGTTTAGCCATACTCCTGCTTGAGCCGGACTAATAGGAGTGGCAAAAGGGTTATCGTCAGGCGAGTACTCATCCATGGCCAAGGCTTGGTGAACGCCAGCGCGAATACTTAAGCGCTGAATATCTGGCACTTTTTGTTGAGCCACTTGCTGGTGCCGCTCTAACCACTCAGCTAACAAAGAAGCCGCCGACAAGCCATCACAAATACTGTGATGCATGCTAATCACCAGAGCCGATTGCTGCTGACCTAACAAAACCGATACCCGCCAAAGCGGGCCGCCAACGTTAAGCGGGGTATTAGTTTGTTGCTGCATGGTGTCACGCAGTGCTTGGGAAAATGGCAGCTTGCTTTCATCAATTTCTGCCACTTCAAGTTCTGGCTGGCTAGAACACTCTTGCCACTGCCATTGCTGCGCCACTTGTTTTAAACACAGTGACAAAAACGGGTGGCGAAGTTGCAATAACTGATGGATTCGCGGAATAAAGTGAGCGTTTATCTTACCTGTCACTGTCACCGCATTCACCACCAACATGGCACCCGTGCTGGTCAATTCGGCAAACAAAGACTCGGTTTTTCCCAATTGGCGAATCGTCATCATAACCCCCTAAAGCAAGTAAACTGCAGATAACTCAATAAGCAGTAATCATTGCATAGTTGGCGCTTTCACTTTCACTATCTGGATCACCATGTTGAGTATTAAGGCTAAAGCCATCACGCTAAATATGATCGCCATCGCACTTGGGCTCGGCATAAAGGCGGTGGTTAAGCCACCAACGGCTAAGGCGGTAAGGGTCATCTGCGTTGTGCCACTTAGGGCAGACACCGTGCCAGCTTGCCCCGAAAAGTGGCCAAACAAACCAGATTGAGAAATAGGATAAATAGCCCCTACGCTAATGCTGATCAAACTCATCGCTACAATCACCCAAATTAACGTGCTTGAATGAGTGAGCAATATAAACGCTGCGATAAAAGGCAGCAGCGAGGCTAACAGCAAAATGTGTTGCTCTGGCCAGCGACCGTTAAAGCGGCGAGTAAAAGCGCTGCCCAAAGCCAAACCTGCAGCCGGGATTATCATAACTAAACCAAAATCATCAGCCGACAAACCAAAGCCATGCTGCAATACAAAAGGCGCGCTACTAATCATGTACATCAAGCCAATGCTGGCAATCCAAGCAAAGCTAGAGTAATGAATAAAGTGGCGATCGAAGGCCAAGCTTAAATAGTCGTTTGCCACACGGTTCAAGTTTAGCGGCGGGCCAACTTCTGTTTGGGTTTCTGGCAATAGCTTGGCAGCAATAATCAGTAAACTCGCGCCAGCAATACCTATGATCACAAATAGATAGTGCCAGCCCCAGTAAGCCGTCACTATGCCACCAATAACCGGACCTAAAACGGGAATAACCGACGCAGCCATACCCAACCAAGCAAAACCATGTTTTAACTCTTTACCGCGATAACTGTCACTAATTAAGCAGCGGGCCAGTATTTGGTTACTGCCTGCGCCTAAACCTTGAATTAATACGCCGGCTAATAACAAATCAAGATGATTAAAACCCAAAAACGTGAGTAGGTTACCCAGCAGGAAAACTGCCTGCCCCATCCAAAATACCCGTCGCCTGCCATAACTATCGGCTAGCGGTCCATAAAATAATTGGGATATGCCCAAGCCCAAAATAAACACCACAATAAGGCGCTGCACTAAGTGCTCTTCTACCGCAAAATGCGTGGCCATTTCTGGTAAGGCAGGCGCCAGCAACCCATTGGTTAATTGGGAACAAGCAATAAAGGCAATAGAAAAAAACAGCGGGACTCGCGAATAGCTCACTAATAAACTCCAATACATCAGCGTTCTTCATTGTAAAACAAAGCCAAAAGCGGATAATCATTCATCAAAGACATGATTTATTTCCCAGCAGGAAACAATTAATCAAAAGAGGCCGAATATGGATTGGTTGAACGCGGTGCAAACTTACGTAGCAGTGGTAGAAAGCAGCAGCTTTGTGCAAGCTGCGCAGCAACTTAACATTACTACCTCAGCCTGTAGCAAACGCATCTCTTGGTTAGAGTCTCAATTGCATTGCCAATTGTTATTACGTACGACTCGCAGGGTGCGCACCACAGAGCAAGGCCAGCAGTTTTATTTGCAAAGTTGCGATTGGTTAAGCCAGTTCAATAATATGCGCCAACAACTTGGCCCCTCTAGTCTTGGCTTAACTGGCAGCCTCACGATTGGCGCTCCTGCGGTGTCCGGCAGTTTATTTGTGACGCCCTTAATTGCTTCTTTTTTGCCAAAGCATCCGCACCTTAATATTGAGTTATTGGAAGTAGAGCCAGGGGAAATTCCAGATTTATCACTCGACATTGTAGTAACGCGCCAGCTAGACAATTTTGATAGCACTAGCTATCGCATGCTGCATCTATTTAATTACGCGGTAAAGTGTTTTGCCAGCCCCACATTTTTAGCCGGCTGCGGCCCGATACAAAGTGCAAAGCAACTGCAAGCTCTGCCGCTATTGTTGGTGCAAGGACAAATCAAAGCAGGTGGTGTAAAACTAAATGAAGGCACTGTGCTTAACCAAGCTTGTCGCTTTGTTACTCACGACCCTATGGCAGCCATTCAAGCAGCTGTTCACCATATGGGCGTAGTATTAGTATCAGAAGATCTGGTACAACAACATCTATTAGACGGGAAGTTAGTTGAAGTGCTACCCGGCTTATTGTCTGAGCAACGCAGCGTATGCGCCTATTATCCAGCTCAGCGTTTCGAAAACCCCAATATAAGCGCCTTTTTACAGCACTTACGTGAACAAAGCCAAGCCGCCAGCAATAACCATCAATAACTGGCAGCTTGTGTTACTTAGCCAAGGCGGTACTCCGCTTAACCAATTTCTATTTGCTGCTTTTCACTCACCTTAGCAACAGCTTTGGGCGCTTTAAGCATTAACAGGCCGTTGACTAATTCAGCACTAATATCCTCAGCTTGAATGGCTTTACCAACATTAATGTTTCTGCGGAAAAAACCACTACGGCGTTCTTTACGCAGTACACTGTCACCCTGCTGTTGATGTTGCTGCTCAATTTTGGCTTGAATGCTCAACACACCATCGTGTAGCTGCACATCAATATCTTCCTTAGCCACACCAGGCAACTCGGCAACAAATAAGTAGCTATCTTCTTTGTCAATGATATCGACACGCGGTTGGAAAAAACCATCATCACGCATGGTAAATTGTGGGCTAAAAAGCTGCTCCCACAAATGGTCTTCTCCAAACCAATGATCTCTAGGTAACATGTTCATAATAAGCTCCTTAGTTAGAACCAACACTAAACAACAGCTTACTCAATTTAATTTTAGTAGAGACAAACTGGCCTAACAGGAAGTTGAGGCCAAAATAACCAGCGAGTTTGACCTAAAGCAAACTCATCGATAACTATTATTTTGAGGCTAAGAAAAGGTACAAATTATGCGGTAGCTGACGGGCATAAAAAAACCGCTAGCCAAAGCTAGCGGTTTAGGATGTAACAAGCGTTAGTTCGAGTCACGAGTTAAAAAGGCAACTACGGGGTAGTTTACTCGGCCGCTTCAACATCTGATTCGCATTCTTTTGCTTCAATATCTTCACTGATTGGAAGGCGCACAAAAAAACCTTTACCAGTTGCAAAACAACGCATCGTTTGTTGTTGGTCTTGTTCCATTTAGATAAATCTCCTAAGTTGTTGCAAGGGTGAAAAAGTTAAATGTTATGTTTAATTTCTCGTTATATTTTGCTTATTGCCACTTGCGTAAGTAAGGCTAGCTAGTGAATAAAAATTGCACAAGAAATAATCAGTAAAAATTCCATTTAGCCAAACATTTCTTGATCTAGCTCAGTCTTGCGGGAGGTAATCTATAGGCTTTTGCTAGAAATGTGAAGTACTAATTTACCACTTTGGGGATGCAAGCCAAATCCACAAAAAATAATATCCATAAAAAACAACAACTTAAAAATAAGGCAAAATATAAGAAAATATTACTTATAGCTTTTTGGCATGTAGAAAATGTGTTTTATATCTGTTTGGCTATATTCGGGTTAAGCCGAGAAAATAACAATAGATGAATCAGTTACTTACACCGAGCTATCATTCAAATAAAGCCTAGTGAATAATTATTCAAAATAATAACTAATGACATAAAAGACAGTTGCAAAACTAGAGCGCAGGCCGCTCACAGGCTAGGCTTAGCGCTTTTTGATTTTTACGAAATCGAAGAAAAGCCATAATGCAATAATGGTTGCCGACACCACCACGCCATATTCTAGATAAAGGTGGATATAACCGAGAAAAAAGCTTACTGCGGGTAAAACTAATACAAGCATTAAGGCCAACAACAAATAGCCCAAGATAGTCTCCTCTTTTTTATTAGATTATATCCTGAGAAATTCCCGCCAAGCTACTGCAAAATAGGTAATTTAGAGCGATTTCACTGAGATGTTAACTAGGGCAAGAAATAGCAAAATAAAAACGTAATTCGGTAATGCAAAAACCTTTACCGAATAAAGTAGATAAGCATACTAGATAATTTTTTGGCGCTGATGGTAGCCACTGCGAAAGTAGCGCTATTACACGGCAAATGGTGGAACAAACCAGAATATCAATCACCAAATATACAAGAGCTTATTGGCATCCTCTGCTCAGCGCAGGGTTATTCAAAGTAAGATTTAAGTTGCAGCTGTACGTGGCCATCTTTCCATACTGTGGTGTCGATTTGCGTTTTGCAAATTGCACACAGCGTTTTGTTCGACAAGGTTAAGTGCCCCGACAAACGGTTACCTTTAGCACGAAACAACAAATTATTCTGCGCTTGCCAGCGCACTCCACCACGCCAATTAGCACGCCATTGCGGCACTTGCTGGTAACGTAAAAACTCAGATTGCTCAGTAATATTAGTAGGAAGCTGATTACTGCTAGCGCTGCCAGCACTAAAATTCTGTTCTTGTAACCAGTTAATATCATTGAATAAATCACTAGCAGCTTGAGGTTGTTCGAGCTCGTTCTCAACACTAAAGTCGAGCGCCAGTTTAGGCTTTGCCTGAACCATGTTTGCCCACACCAATACTGCAATCATTAACGATAATGCAATACCCATAACAACCTCCAACGCACCGTTAGTTTAGTTAACTACTTCCTCTTATGGTTTGGTTTACATCTCGCACCTTGCCAAGCTTGGTAAGGTGCTTTTATTAAAGAGTAGTAGACGCAATGGGTTCTTGCTATTTCCATGCCACTACTAAGCTTTTACACAGGTGCGCGTTACATTCTGCTAACTTTATTCAACCTAGGCATAACCTATCACACCGATAAACTTTACAAATTGGTTTGACCAATGGAAATAAGCGATACTTTTGTGCGAAGTTACTTGACTGTTAGGCCGTAGTTTTCTTTCATACACACCAAATGCGAAAAATTAGCTAACATGCAGTAGCTAACAAACATTTAATATGCAGCGACGTGTTGCCAACACAGCAACTCAACATAACAACCATTAGCAGGAACACACTATGCAAATCGGAATACCTAAGGAGATCTTCGACCAGGAGAGCCGGGTAGCCGCCACCCCAAAAACCGTAGAGCAGTTGCTTAAACTAGGCTTCTCTGTGGCAGTGGAAAGCGGTGCAGGAACAGCAGCCAGCTTTAATGATGATGCTTATAGCGAAGCAGGCGCAGAAATTGTAAGCAAAGAGCAAGCATTTCAAGCTGACCTCATCTTTAAGGTTAACGCTCCACTAGACGGAAGCGACAACACCACCGACGAACTTTCTCTTATAAAGGAAGGCGCAACGGTAGCCAGTTTTGCATGGCCTGCACAAAATCCAGAATTGCTTGAAAAATTTAAAGCAGCCAAGGTTAACTTATTAGCCATGGACATGGTGCCACGGATTTCTCGTGCTCAATCATTGGATGCACGTAGCTCGCTAGCCAACGTAGACGGTTACCGCGCAGTGGTAGAAGCAGCTAACCACTTCGGCCGCTTCTTTACCGGTCAAATTACAGCTGCGGGTAAAGTACCACCCGCTAAAGTATTAGTAATTGGTGCAGGTGTCGCCGGTTTGGCTGCCATTGGTACCGCTGGTAGCTTGGGCGCTATTGTGCGCGCCTTTGATACTCGCCCAGAAGTAAAAGAGCAAATTAACTCTATGGGCGCCGAGTTCCTAGAGCTTGATTACGAAGAAGAAGATACTGGCAGCGGTGACGGCTACGCAAAAGAAATGAGCGCAGCCTTTATTGAAGCCGAAATGGCCTTGTTTCGCGAACAAGCCAAAGATGTAGACATCATTATTACCACCGCATTAATTCCAGGCCGCCCAGCACCTAAGCTGATTTTGGCCGACATGGTTGAATTAATGAAGCCAGGTAGCGTAATTGTTGATTTAGCAGCAGCCACTGGCGGTAACTGTGAGTTAACCGAGCCTGGCGAAATTGCCGTTAAGCACGATGTAACCATTGTCGGCTTAACCGATATTTCTCGCCGTTTACCTGCTCAAGCTAGCCAACTTTACGGCACCAACTTAGTAAACCTACTTAAGTTACTTAGCCCAGAGAAAAATGGCGAAATCAACATCGACTTCGAAGACGAAGTTTTACGTGGCGTAGCCTCGGTTAAAGATGGCGAAATCACTTTCCCACCGCCAGCAATTCAAGTAAGTGCTCAGCCTCAAGCCGAAGCACCTGCTGCAGAGCCGGCGCCAGTGGAAGAAGAAAAACCAAGCAAGCCTTGGCTAAAACCAGTGCTAGCAGCAGCCGGCGCAGCCGCTTTTGCTTGGGTAGCCGACGCAGCACCAGCAGACTTTGTACAGCACTTCACTGTGTTCTTGCTGGCTTGTGTAGTGGGTTACTACGTAGTTTGGAACGTAACACATGCCTTGCACACTCCATTAATGAGTGTAACCAACGCCATTAGCGGCATTATTATTGTGGGCGCCTTAGTGCAGATGAAAGCCGACACCTCCTGGGTAGTACTACTGCTCTCGGGGATCGCCGTGCTTATCGCCACCATTAATATTGCCGGTGGTTTTACTGTGACTCAGCGGATGCTGAAAATGTTCCGTAAAGACGACTAAGGAGAAATAGTCACATGTCTCAAGGTATAGTTTCTGCAGCGTATTTAATCGCTGCCCTATTGTTTATCTTCAGCCTAGCCGGCCTAAGTAAACAAGAAACCGCTCAGCGCGGTAACATCTTTGGCATCATCGGTATGGTTATCGCCGTACTGGCCACATTAGCTAGCACCCAAGTAACCGGTGGTAGCTGGATTATTACCCTAGCCATGGGTATTGGTGCCGCTATTGGTATCCGTTTAGCACTTAAAGTTGAAATGACCGAAATGCCAGAGCTGGTTGCTATTTTGCACAGTTTTGTAGGTATGGCTGCAGTATTGGTTGGTTTCTCAAGTGCTATCGACCACGGCTCGTTAATTGATTCAGTTACTGGCTTAATTGACCCAGTAGCAAAATCTATTCACGACGTAGAAGTATTCCTCGGTATCTTTATTGGTGCAGTAACCTTCACCGGTTCGGTAGTCGCCTTTGGTAAACTTCGCGGCCTTATTAGCAGTGCCCCTAAAGCCCTACCAGGCGCTCACTGGTTAAACTTAGGCATGATTGTAGTATCAATCTACCTAGGCAGTGTATTCATGGACAGCGGCTCTATGTGGCCACTGGTTATCATGACCTTTATCGCCTTTGTATTTGGTTACAACCTAGTATCTGCAATCGGCGGCGCCGATATGCCAGTAGTTGTATCTATGCTTAACTCATACTCAGGTTGGGCAGCAGCAGCGGCAGGTTTCATGCTAGGCAACGACTTGCTAATTGTAACCGGTGCACTAGTAGGTAGCTCGGGTGCGATTCTGTCTTACATCATGTGTAAAGCAATGAACCGCTCGTTCATCAGCGTAATTTTAGGTGGTTTTGGTAGCGAAGGTGGCACGGTAGCTACCGACGTAGACCAAGGTGAACACACCGAAGTACAGGCTGAAGAAGTCGCCGAGATGCTAAAAGATGCAAACGAAGTAATTATCGCACCTGGTTACGGCATGGCAGTTGCGCAAGCCCAGTACCCAGTAGCCGAAATTACCAAAAAGCTGCGTGATAAAGGCGTGAACGTACGCTTTGCTATTCACCCAGTAGCTGGTCGTTTGCCTGGTCACATGAACGTATTGTTAGCCGAAGCCAAAGTACCTTACGACATCGTAATGGAAATGGACGAAATTAACGAAGACTTCGCCTCTACCGACGTAGTATTAGTAATTGGTGCCAACGACACGGTTAACCCTGCAGCCAAAGAGCCTGGCAGCCCAATTGCTGGTATGCCAGTGCTTGAAGTATGGGATGCGAAGAAGGTAGTAGTATTTAAACGTTCAATGGCGACTGGTTATGCTGGTGTTCAAAACCCATTGTTCTTTAAAGAGAATACAGACATGTTGTTTGGTGATGCTAAAGAAACGGTTCAGAAGATCCTTTCTCATATCTAAGCAAGTAATGTGTTGAAGAAAAAAGCCGCTCCTAGAGCGGCTTTTGTTTTAATATGGGAAGTTGAATTAGTGACTAAAATTGTCAGCTACAATAAATCATTTCTGATCTTTAGGGAGCTTCATGGTTATATTCGATAGCACTACAACATCTTGATGCATTTTCTGAAGCCTTTGTATAATTAGCGCGTAAATTTTCACTTTTACAGACGGGTCCGAGCATTCTCCTGTAGATTGAAATGTTGTCAGTGTCTGCTCAACTATCATTTCAACTGATCCTTTAAGAACTTTAGATTTCTCATGGTATACATTCGAGCCTTCATCCCCAATTATGTATGTTAAACGATTGACGGAATTAAGGCTGTCAAACAGCGGGTGCTCAAGGTTCAGGCACGCTCGGTCTATTGACTCAATAAACATCTGATTAATAACAATATCATCTATAAGGTTGTCGTATTGAGAAACTATAGTTGCTGGAATTTCTTTAGCATACCTAGCCTCATGAAGTTTCCATTGAGTTAGCTCCTTTTTCCAGCTAACTATAACTTCACGCTTATCAATCAAAGTAGAAAGCATTACAGTATTGTCGGTAGTAGATTCTACTGTAGGAGTAGTAACTGATTTCCCAAGAAAGTAGATTGCTGCATCACCACTAAACTGCTCACACATATCCAAATAATAGCTTCTTCTCGAAGCCGAACTTTCCGATTCTTTCACTATATAAGGCCACAAATAGCTAGATAGCTCTACCAGATTGTTATCTCCCTCATAGGCGGCTAGTTTATCTTGCAGATTTTTAGTTGCAGACAGAAAACGCGCATTTGAAGAATGAAACTGCTTTGAGTTGACATGAAGGCTATCGTATAAAAGGCTGCATTCTGCAATCTTAGAATCACTGTCATTGATAGCGCGAACTAATGTATCGTGCATTGCTAACACTAAGGTATCTGGTGATTTCACTTCCTCATTTGAAGTACAACTAGTAAGAAAAAAAACAACCAGATTTAAAATCGTTAATCTAAACACGGACTTCATATTTATCCTAAAAAAACTCGGGTATTGTTTGTGTTGTCTACCTGAAAAAGAATCTTAAACACAATCCTTTGTTCGGTAGTACAATTCTCGAACATTCATTACTAAAAATAAATTTATCAAAAATTTAAGTTCTAGTGCTAGCTTTACTTGCGGATTTCGCCCTGACGGCGACTTCCTTTTTCTTTGAACAGCCAAAGAAAAACTAAGGAAAAAGAAAGGCTGCCCCAGCATCATCTTCTTCCTGCGTTGCTCACTCACTGCGGCGCCAAAACAACTCGCTACGCTCAAACAGGTTTTGCCTATACCCGCAGCTCGCTTGCGCTACTCGGCGATAATGAGGGGGGATGAAGATCAAGAGCGAACACGCCTAGTTCATTTTCACACCTAAAGCTAAGAGCTACGCTGTCTTGCTCTTTGCTCTTTGCTCTTTGCTCTTTGCTCTTTGCTCTTTAGGGCCATCATCTCCGCTGAGTAGCGCAGAAGACAAACGATTAAGCCAAGGCTTGTTCGAGCAAAGCGAGTTGCCGTTGGCGCGTTTGGATTCGAGCAACGCAAGGTTAAGGAGATGCAGGGTGGCCTTTCTTTTGTACCCTTTTCTTTGGCCAAGCAAAGAAAAGGGTATCGCCGGCAAGGCGAAACCTAAATCAACAACCTACCTAACAAGCAAAAGTGATACACAATATCTTCAGCGTTTGAACCCATCAAATATGCTAAGGAACGCAATGAAGTAGACGATTAGACGCTGGGTTCGCAACACAAATAACAAATACAAAAAAACCGCTAATTAGCGGCTTCTTCTCAAACTAACATCCCATTACCACATCAAATCATCTGGGATCTGATAATCAGCATACGGGTCATCTTCATCAATCACATCTTGGCTTGGGTCGTTAATTAGCACAACTACGCTTTCATCACGCTGGGCAATCTTTTCCGCCACAATCGTAGGGACAACTTCATAAGCTTCGCCCAGAGTAACAATGGCTAAGCGGCCGTTACTAAGCTGTTTGCGCAGTTCTTCGGTAACATAAATCTTTTTGATTAGGCCTTCATGGGTGAAGTTGTAAGCTTCTTCGCCACGCTTTCTGTCTAACATGTTCATCTCAATCAATTGCTTGATTTGAGCAGCAACGGCTTTTTTGGCTTTCTCAGCGTTTTGTTGCTGAGCTAATTCGGCGTCACGTTGTTGTTGGTCAAGCTTGGCTTGCTCGGCAGCTGCTTTTACTTCCTTGGCCAAGGTGCGTGATTTTTTATTGGTTTTGCCTACTTTTTTAGCTTTTTTCTTGTCAACTAAACCAGCTTTAAGCATCTGCTCTTGCAGCGATAACTTGGCCATAGCAAATCTATACCTTTGAATTCGATGGGTGGATTTATAATGCAGCACTACGGCCACTAAAGGCCTAGATAATACGTGAAGCGGCTACAAATTTGAACCTATAGCGAACAAGTTAACCTGGCCTACTCGGCTTGTGGCGCTAGGGTTAACGACAAGGGTTGATCTTGCGGATAGCCCGACAAATCAATCTCGCTGCCATTAAGTTTTAAGCTAAAACCCTCGATTTGAGAAAAGTACAAGGATGCGGGATGCATTACCTGCCAAGTGCGCAGATCACCCATACCTAACCAGCCATCAAATACCACTTTATCGCGGCCATCAATAAGCAGTAATTCGGCTCGGTCGTCGGCTTCAATTTCTAGCTCTATAACTTGCTCTGGCTTTAAGGCTTCTGGTTGCCACAAATCACTAGGAGCAACCCAGTAGTAGGTTCTTGCACCTTGCCAACGGTGGGGTAACTGAGCGGGCGGACGAATTGGGTAAATAGGTCGAATTGGGCGTTCAATAGGATGGCTAGGGATTGGGCGCTCTATAGGTTGCTCAGGTTTGTGTAGCTGCGCTGGGCGAGCGGCCTGTTCCGCCATACAGGCTTCTATAACGCCAATGGCTAACAGTAAAGCCAAACCTATATTACAAAGAAACCTTAGCATTTCTCGCCCCAACCACAGTTAAACCCTTGATTAGTAATAATAGCCGAAAAATTCATATATACTCTTGGTACATGATCATATTTACAGTGGTTTAAGTGGAATTAAGCAGCCTGCCCATCACCGCACTTAAAGGAGTGGGTGACAAACTTGCCGAAAAACTCCTACGCCTACATATTCGAAATGTTGGCGACTTGCTGCTGCACCTCCCCCTGCGATATGAAGACCGCACTCGGGTATGGCCAATTAACGATTTACTGCACGGCGCGCATGTTTCGGTGCAGGGCGAAATAACCAAGGTAGAAACCATTCACGCCCGTCGTCGCATGCTAACGTGTCGCATCAGCGATGGCAGCGGCAGCATTACCCTGCGCTTTTTCAACTTTAATAACGGCCAAAAGGCTGCCATGCAACAGGGTAAGTGGATGCGTTGCTTTGGCGAAGCTAAGCGCGGTAAACATGGTTGGGAAATGACCCACCCGGAATACAGCATTGTTGCCGATCCTAGTGCACCCTTAATGGATGAAAAGTTAACCCCGGTTTATCCCACTACCGAGGGTTTAAAGCAGCTCAATTTGCGTAAACTCAGTGAGCAAGCTTTTAAGTTACTAGAGCAATATCCCTTGGTAGATTGGCTACCACCTGCATTACGCCCCCATGGTTTAGATCTTAACCAAGCCTTAATGCAGCTGCATCGCCCCGATCCAGATACCGAGCTCAGCCTGTTAGAAGAAGGCCGACACCCTGCCCAGCAACGTTTGGTATTAGAAGAATTAGCCGCCCACCAGCTCAGCATGTTAAAGCTACGCCAAGAGCAACAGCGCCAAGCAGCCATTGCTTTACCGCTAGCCAGTGACCTAGAACAGCAATTTTTAGCCCAGCTCCCCTTTAAACCAACCAATGCCCAACAACGGGTGGTGGCCGAAATTAAAAGCGATACCCAGCAGCCACATGCCATGATGCGTTTGGTGCAAGGTGATGTAGGCAGTGGCAAAACCTTAGTGGCAGCCATGGCGGCTTTGCAGGCCTTAGCTAATGGTTATCAAGTGGCACTGATGGCTCCCACCGAAATATTAGCCGAGCAGCATGCGCTTAACTTTGCTAAATGGTTCGAGCCCTTGGGCATTAAAGTTGATTGGCTTGCTGGCAAACAAAAAGGCAAAGCTCGCAATGAAGCTATGGAGCGCATAGCCAGCGGCGAAGCGCAAATGGTAGTGGGTACTCATGCCATTTTCCAAGAGCAAGTGCAATTTGCCAAACTTGCCTTAGTGATTATCGACGAGCAGCACCGCTTTGGGGTGCACCAACGTATGGCCTTGCGGGAGAAAGGCGCCGCTGTAGATGGCAGCAACACTTTACCCCATCAGTTAATTATGACGGCTACCCCTATCCCTCGCACCTTGGCGATGACGGCCTATGCCGATTTGGAGCTGTCTATTATAGATGAGCTGCCGCCCGGGCGAACCCCAATTAAAACCGTGGCCCTGCCCGATACCCGCCGTGAGCAAGTGATCGAACGGGTGTATCAGGCTTGCCATAACGACGGGCGCCAAGCTTATTGGGTTTGCACCTTAATTGAAGAATCAGAAGTCCTGCAGTGCCAAGCAGCCGAAGACACCGCCGATACATTACAAAAACAATTACCCGATTTACGCATCGGCTTAGTGCATGGCCGCATGAAACCACAAGAAAAGCAGTGGGTAATGGAGCAGTTCAAAAACCATCAGCTTGATTTACTGGTGGCTACCACCGTAATCGAGGTGGGTGTAGATGTACCTAACTCCAGTTTAATGATTATAGAAAACCCCGAACGTTTAGGTTTAGCTCAGCTCCACCAGCTACGTGGCAGGGTCGGTCGTGGCCAAGTGGAAAGCCACTGCGTATTGATGTACCACAGCCCCTTATCTAAAACCGCCAGTTCACGTTTAAGTGTATTACGCGACAGCACCGACGGTTTTGTAATTGCCCAACGCGATATGGAAATTAGAGGCCCCGGCGAACTACTTGGCACCAAGCAAACCGGTTTAGCCGAATTTAAAATTGCCGACTTAGTACGAGACCAAGCAATATTAGGTGAAGCGCAGCGCCTGGCTAAACAACTTCTTCAGCAAACACCGGTTGCTATTGAACCTTTAATTGACCGTTGGTTAGCCGGCCGCGAACAATTCGCTCAAGCTTAGCAGCACGAGAAACTCTGTTAGTTGATACTGAAGATCTCATCACGGCATTTTTCCACCAAAATCTCCTGCAACCATAGGTACAAAGGGTTTTGTCGATTGCGATAGTGGAACACATAGCCGGTATCATACTTCAGTGCCAAACCTTTAAACTCTTCACTTAACTGCAATTGCCTAATGCCGGGAATATCTTCTGGCGGGTAATAGGTCACGCTGGGGTAAACTAAATCACTCACCCGCAATACATCCATAATCGATCCCGGCAGTTCAGAACGAAAACCAATAGTCACTTCTACGCCATGAGCTGCCAAAAACTTTTCTGCTTCGGTGCGAGCCGCGCTCCAACCCGGAACATGAATGAGCGCAGTAGCGTAGCTTTCAAAATCTTGCGGGGTGACAATGTCGTCACCAATTGGATGAGCATCACGCGCATAAACATAAATAGGCTGGCGCCATAAGCGTCGTTGCACTAGCTCTTTCGAGCCTTCTACCGGCAATAAACATAAGCCAAAATCAATTTGCCCGCGCTGAATCAGCTCGCAAGTATCGGCTCCCCAAGTAGCCACTTGCAGGCGTAGATCCGGCGCATGCTGCTGCAATGCCACAAACAAACGCTTAGCGACCGACGCTAATAACATTGGGTGCATAGCAACTTTTAGTACGCCTTCTAACTTAGCTGGGTCAAAGTCATTATGGTGGTCAACAACGTTGGCAAGCTCGGCTAAAATGCTTGGCAAGCTAAGCGATAACTGTTCGGCTTTTGGGGTGGCAATAAGGCCATGTTGAGCACGTACAAAAAGCTCATCAGCAAAATGCTCGCGCAGTTTTTGCAAGCTGCGGCTAATCGCTGGCTGACTAACATTCATACGTTCGGCGGTACGGCGCGTATTAAGCTCTTGCGCCAACACCACAAACACTTTTAGTAAATTTAAATCTAGCGTCTCAAAGGAACTATTGGTCACCTACTTCCTCCAGCATTATTCTCCAGTAAGCCCCTTAAACATTAGCAATGAATCGCGCTAAGCTCATCATTTTTCGAAGAAGCTAGGCATTTACTGAGAATCAACACATAAACTGTGGTGGCAGGCACAAAAAAGCCGCTACTGCTTAGCGGCTTTTTCGAATAAAAGCGGTAAAACTGGTTAGTCATCTAGGTCTTTGTCGTACCAACCTCGGCTGCAATCAACCGCACGTTTCCAACCTTTGTATAACCGTTCTCGTTTCGCCTCATCACCATCAGGAGAGAAGCAACGATCTGGGGTATTGCTCTCGGCCAAGCTTTCTACGCTATCCCAGTAACCCACCGCCAAGCCAGCTAAGTAAGCAGCGCCTAAGGCGGTAGACTCGATCAGCGAAGGGCGTACCACTTCGGTACCCAGCGCATCGGCTTGAAACTGTAATAAGAAATCATTGGCTACTGCGCCGCCGTCTACTCGTAATTGTTTTAGCGAAATCCCAGCATCGGCTTGCATGGCTTCTAATAAGTCTCGGCTTTGATAAGCAATCGATTCAAGTGCAGCCCGAATAATGTGGTTACGGTTAGCGCCTCGGGTTAACCCTACAATGGTACCGCGTGCGTAAGGGTCCCAGTAAGGTGCACCTAAACCCACAAAAGCAGGTACTAAATATACCCCGTTGGTATCGTCTACCTTAGAGGCAAAATACTGGGTATCGGAGGCATCGCGAATCAATCCCATCTCGTCGCGCAACCATTGAATGGTAGCACCGCCCATAAATACACTACCTTCTAGGGCGTAATTAACCTTGCCATCTAAAGAAAAAGCGATAGTGGTGAGCAAACCATGGGTTGATTTAACCGGTACTTCGCCAGTATTCATCAATAAAAAGCAGCCAGTGCCGTAGGTGTTTTTTGCCATGCCTTTGCGATAACACTGCTGACCAAATAGCGCCGCTTGTTGGTCGCCAGCAATACCCGCGATAGGAATACGTGTTCCACCTTTACCGCCAATGTTGGTTTGGCCATAGATTTCCGAACAGGCTTTCACTTCTGGCAGCATTTGTTTAGGCACACCCAGCATATCTAACAATTTATCATCCCATTGCAAGGTATGTATGTTAAACATCATGGTGCGAGAGGCATTGGTATAGTCGGTAACATGCACTCGCCCGTTAGTTAGCTTCCAAACTAACCAGCTATCAACCGTGCCAAACAGCAAGTCACCCGCTTCGGCTTTTTCGCGAGCACCTTCTACATTATCTAAAATCCACTTTAGCTTTGAGCCAGAAAAGTAGGCATCTAAGATTAGCCCTGTAGTATCTTGAATATACTCTTCCCAGCCTTGCTCTTTTAGCTCTTCACATAATTTGGTGGTGCGGCGACATTGCCAGACAATGGCATTATAAATAGGTTGGCCGGTGTTTTTGTCCCAAACAATGGTAGTTTCTCGCTGGTTGGTAATGCCAATCGCAGCAATTTGATCACTACGGATACCGGTTTTTGCCAAAACCTCGGTTAAAGATGCACTTTGGCTAGCCCATATCTCCATGGGATTATGCTCTACCCAACCTGATTTTGGGAAAAACTGGCTAAATTCGCGTTGTACGCTGCCAACAATTTCAGAGTCTTGGTTAAAAATAATCGCTCTTGAGCTTGTTGTGCCCTGATCAAGGGCAACTATATATCGTGCGGTGTCCATTGATATTACGGTTCCAGATTAGCATTTATGTCTATTATGCTCGAAAACGAACATTTTAGAACATTTTTTTAACCAAAGCGTGACAAAACTTTAATTTCATTTCAGCAATTTCTCTAGAAAGCTGCGATGCACTTTGCGGTATCGCTTTGTTAACCGTGACAAAAACTGCATTTTAAGTAGACTTATGACTGCGCTATAAAATGTATACCAATAAGAGAAACCCAGTTGTGAAGCAGACTCAACGCCATCAACAAATCTTGCAGGTGATAAAAACCCAAGGCTTTGTGGCTACCGAAGAATTAGTAGAATCACTTAATGTAAGCCCGCAAACCATTCGCCGCGACCTTAATGTATTGGCCGAACAGAAGCTGATTCACCGCCACCATGGTGGTGCTTCGTTACTATCAAGTAGCGTAGTGAACGACTCTTATTCCAGTCGAAAGATCAAACAACATCTTGAAAAAGAAAGCATTGCTCAGAAAATTGCCGAGCAAATTCCTAATGGCGCATCGCTGTTTTTAGATATTGGTACCACCGCTGAAACGATTGCAAGAGCCTTATTGGAACACCGCGATTTACGCATTATCACCAACAATATTCATGTTGCATCACTACTAATGGTTAAAGACGACTTTAATGTGATTATGGCCGGCGGCGCGTTGCGTAATAAAGATGGCGGCATAGTGGGTGAAGCCACCATCGACTTCATAAAACAATTTCGCCTAGATTATGGGGTAGTAACGGTTAGCGGCATTGATTTAGATGGTTCGCTACTAGACTTTGACTACCATGAAGTAAGAGTGACTCAGGCCATTATTGCCAGTTCTCGCAACGTTATTCTTGCCGCAGACCACAGTAAGTTTGGCCGTAATGCGATGATTAACATTGGCAATATTGCGCAGATTGACCATTTGTACACCGACCGGCCAGTGCCACAAGACATCAGCGAAATCCTTAAACAACAAGATGTACAGTTAACACTTTGCCCTACTCAGTTAAGCAGTTAAGCGTTTGCGCAGCAGTTCACCAAGAAAACCTTTATAGCTGGTAGCCTGTTCAGGACATAGTTGCTGCAACTGTTGTAGTTCTGCTTGGCTGATCTTGCCGCCCTCGCCATGAGCCAATAAGTAATTATCAACTTGTAGCTGGCTAAACCTTTCAATTGAGCTTCGATATTGACGAGGACTGCTGATCGGAAAGGGACAAATCAGCTTTCCTTTAACCCGCAATATACAGTCGGCCACATACAAGGTTTTAGTCTCTGGGTGATAGAGCGATAAGTCACGGTCGGTATGGCCCGGAGTAAATAACACTTGCCAATCTTCAAAGCCTGGTAGGGTTTGGCCGTCTTTTAGTCGATGAGTAAATTTGAGTGTTGGCGAATACCATAAGTTAGCTTTAGCGCGCTGATGACGCCTAGCCACATAATGAGCCAAGGCTAAATCCATTAAATGATTACACCTTCCAGCAATACCTTGATACCACTCGCCTGGATGCTCTGCACCTGCAATAGAAAGCTGGTAGCGACGCTGCAGGTAACTAGCCCCGCCGGCATGATCTGGATGCATATGGGTTACCATCACCAACTCTAGTTGGCTAAGTGGTCGTGCTAACTGTTCACAGATAAAACGCTTAAGCATTGCAACATCAGCGCGGCAACAGCCATCCAGCAAGAGTAATTTGTTCGGATACTCAATCAAAAAAATATTCTGAATATAGCCTTCCAGCTGATGGATCTTCATAGCTTACCGCAAACAATTGTTAACAAGATGTAACAGTTTAGAGCAAATACTCCATGCAGACAAATCTAGCCAGCAAGCTAAAAAGCGCGTTTTGCACATTTTTTTTACATCGGTAATTGTTTTTTGATCACAAAATGCTCTATTATGCTCGATAACGAAACAAAACGAACTTTAGTGAAAGGATCGCTCAACATGGCACAAACAAATGACCCGCATAACTTCGACCTAATCGTCATTGGTGGTGGTATAAACGGCGTGGGCATAGCGGCAGATGCCGCTGGCCGAGGGCAACGCGTTGCTTTGTTTGAGCAAAACGACTTAGCCAGCGCAACCTCTTCTGCTAGCTCGAAGCTGATCCATGGTGGCCTGCGTTATTTAGAGCATTATGAGTTTCGTTTAGTAAGCGAAGCCCTAAAAGAGCGTGAAGTATTGCTAAATATGGCTCCTCATCTCGTTGAGCCGATGCGTTTTCGTTTGCCACATCGCCCCCACCTACGCCCTTGGATATTGATACGCATGGGGCTCTTTCTCTACGACAACCTAGCTAAACGCGGCACACTTCCCGGTTGTAAGGGCCTAAGCTTCGCTCAAAGTGATGTACTAAAAAGTGATATTACCAAAGGCTTTGAATACTCTGATTGTTGGGTGGACGATGCTCGACTAGTGATTAGTAATGCCTTGCTAGCAGCTAAACACGGTGCGTTTATTGCGCCACGCCAACAAGTAGTAGCAGCCAAACGTGAAGCCAAACATTGGTTGATAGATGTAAAAGACATGCAAACGGGTGTGCAACAACAGTATCGCTGCAACACTTTAGTTAACGCCGCTGGTCCATGGGTTCAGCAGTTCATTGAAGAGAACATGCAACAAACACCACCACGCACCATTCGCCTAGTAAAAGGCAGCCATATCGTGGTGCCAAAAATTCACAACGAACCGCAATCCTACATCTTACAAAACACTGATAAACGCATTGTGTTTGTTATCCCTTATCAGCAGCAATACTCGTTAATTGGCACTACCGATGTGGAATATCAAGACAACCCTTCAGAGGTGGCGATCTCCGACAAAGAAGTCAGTTACTTGTGCGATGTAGTAAACCAGCACTTTACTAAGCAAATAGCACCAAGTGATGTGATCCATACTTTTTCTGGAGTACGACCACTTTGCCAAGATGAGTCGAACGATCCTTCGGCAGTTACTCGTGACTACACCTTAGAATTAAGTGATGAAGCAGAAGGGGCTCCGCTGTTATCGGTATTTGGCGGCAAGTTAACCACTTACCGAAAACTGGCCGAAGCGGCCTTAGAAATGTTGGCTCCCCGCATTAACGATCTAGGTCCAGCGTGGACTAAAGCCTCTTTCTTACCAGGCGGCGCCATTGGCGGAGATATTCACTCTTATATTAAGCGGCAACAAGCCAACAGCGATTTACCCACAGGGCTAGTAGCCCGCTGGTGCATGCACTACGGTAGCCAAGCCGAACAATTAATACACAATGCTAAGCAGCAGGGCTTAGGTGAGCTATTTGGCGGAAACTTGTATCAATTAGAAGTCGACTACCTGTGTGAGCAAGAATGGGCCTACCGAAAAGAGGACATTTTGTGGCGCAGAACCAAACAAGGTTTAGCATTTACCGAAGAACAACAGCAGCGTTTACAAGACTATTTGAATAACAAGCATCTTCAGCAGGAATCTTTAGAAAACACCGCTCAAGCCAGCTAGCTGGCCTTAACCATACCAAGCCTGATTGTTACGCTCTCAGGCTTGGTTGTCCAAACAAAAGCGCTTAACTTACACTTTTTAGCACTTCATCAATATTGCACTGGTTATTCTGATAAACCGTTTCGGCTAAAGCTAGCGCTTCTTGTTTGCCACTTTCCTGCTCAACGGCATGTAAACCCATAGATGCCTCACCCAATCCGTAACCTAATACCGTTAGAAATGCTGATGACTCCCGACTAATTTGCTCATCTGGCATGTGCGCAACAATTTGCGCTAAGGCTTGTCGTTCATCTTTATCATGAATATAAGCATGCGCCGCCAAACAGCGCGCACTGCTATTGGCCATATCAACCGCCAGTTGCTTTTGCTCATTGCTTAATTGCCCAGCCGAAGCCGGTAAGGCCAGTACCAAGCTAGCGCTTGCAGCAGTCGCCAATGTTAGAATCTTATTCATCACTAATACCCTATACGTTTATGAATTAAGCAGCGGAATCAAATTCAACTGCGTAAGGCTAAAGGCCTTAATGCGGGCATTGTTGCACAACAGCGAGTATTGATT
This sequence comes from Agarivorans sp. OAG1, assembly GCF_037076485.1. NCBI lineage: Bacteria > Pseudomonadati > Pseudomonadota > Gammaproteobacteria > Alteromonadales > Alteromonadaceae > Agarivorans > Agarivorans sp. OAG1. The sequence goes on along the minus strand of NZ_AP028990.1, from coordinate 246,662 downwards.
AGCTAGCGAAAATGGTTTGCATCGTTGCATAAATTGGAACAAGTAGACTAATTCAAGAAAGCACTTACAAAAAACACCGATATTTACCTAATCAACACACAAGACCGACGTTTGAGCCTTTCAATAAACCCGCAGCACGGTTAGACTTCATCCACTTTGGTATAGATATGCTGACCGAGAGTCATGGAACAAACATTTTTACCCCTAAGTCGCCCAGCGATTGAACAACAAGAAATCGACGCAGTGGTTGAGGTACTCAAATCCGGTTGGATTACTACCGGCCCCAAAAACGCTGAGTTAGAAAACGCCATAAAAAGCTATACCGGTGCCGAACACGCCGTAGCGCTAAGTAGCGCCACCGCTGGTTTGCACCTCACTCTAGTGGCTTTAGGCATTGGCCCTGGCGACGAAGTGATTACCCCTTCAATGACTTGGGTTTCAACGGTTAACCTCATCACTTTAATGGGTGCTAAGCCGGTATTTGTTGATGTTGATGCAGATACATTAATGACCACGGCAGAGCGCATTGAAGCGCAAATCACCAATAAAACCAAACTGATCATTCCGGTTCACTATGCCGGCGCCCCACTCGATTTAGATGCCATTTACGCCCTTGCGGAACAATACAATATTCCCGTGGTCGAAGATGCTGCACATGCTATTGGCTGCGAATATAAAGGTCGACCCATTGGCCAAACCGGTCACTGTATTTTCTCCTTACACGCAATAAAAAATGTAACCACAGCAGAGGGCGGCATTTTTACCACTAATGACGCCGAATTAGCTGAGCGGATTCGTCGCCTTAAGTTTCATGGCTTAGGCGTAGATGCCTTTGATAGAGAAACTCAGGGGCGAGCGCCACAAGCTGAAGTGATAGAGCCAGGCTACAAATACAACATGCCAGACATTTGTGCCGTATTAGGTTTAGGTCAAATGCAGCGCTTAGCCAGCATTACTGCTCAGCGCCAAGCCTTAGTTGCTCATTATCGTAAACTATTGGCTGAGGTTGAGGGGATTAGCCCCATGAGCGTGCCATCTTATGTGCATACTCACTGTTGGCACTTAATGATAGTGAGAGTAGAGCCGAGTATTTGTGGCTTTGACCGCGACCAGCTCATTAGCATGTTAAAACAGCAGGGCATTGGCGCTGGCATTCATTTTAAAGCCTGCCATAGTCAAAAGTATTATAGAGAGAATTATCAAACTCGGTTTGGTGAGATTAACCCAGATTTAAGTAATACCGAATTTAACAGCCAACGCATTTGTTCGCTGCCATTGTTTCCAGGCATGCAACTAAGTGATGTTGAACGTGTTGTTTCCGCAATCAAACAAAATATTGGACCTTCTCATGAGGCATAAGCAAGACATCAATTTTGTATCCATTGTGATACCGGTTTACAACGAAGCCGATAGCTTACAAGAGCTAATCACACGCACTTGTGCAGCTGCTGACACCATGGGTAAAGACTATGAGTTGCTGCTGGTTGACGATGGCAGTAAAGATAACAGCGCAGATCAAATTGAAGCAGCTGCTGCCCAAGAAGGCAGCCATGTTGTAGGCATTATTCTTAACCGCAATTACGGCCAACATAACGCAATTATGGCGGGCTTTGAACATGTACGCGGCGACTTGATTGTGACCCTCGATGCCGACTTACAAAACCCACCAGAAGAGATCCCTAATTTGGTGGCGAAAGCCGAAGAAGGTTACGACTCGGTTGGTACGGTGCGCAAAAATCGCCAAGACAGTCGCTTACGCCGTTACCCTTCAATGCTGATCAACAAGATTGTAAAACGCTCAACGGGCGTAGAGATGAATGACTACGGCTGTATGTTACGCGCTTATCGTCGCCACGTAGTGGACGCAATGCTGCAGTGCCATGAGCGCAGTACTTTTATTCCTATTTTGGCTAATGGCTTTGCTCGCCACACCGTTGAAATAGATGTGGAACATAGCGAGCGCCAACAAGGCGAATCAAAATACAACATCATGGGTTTAATTAACCTAATGTTTGATTTGCTGACCAGCATGACTACTGCCCCATTAAGAATGCTTAGCATCATGGGGGGCGCAATTGCCGCACTAGGTGGCCTATTCGGTTTAGTGTTACTTTTCATGCGCCTAATCTATGGCGCGGAATGGGGTGTTGACGGGGTATTCCCGCTATTTGCTCTATTGTTTATCTTTATTGGTGCTCAATTTGTTGGCCTAGGTTTATTAGGCGAATATATCGGCCGTATATACTCCGACGTAAGGGCAAGGCCACGCTACTACGTACAAGATGTGCTGGTTGGCGAAGCAACCAAACAGGCCCGTGACAACGACGTTAACGCTGATAACAACGATAACTAATTTACCTATTACAGTTAAGGAATAAGCCATGAAAGCAGTGGTGTTTGCCTATCACAACATTGGTTGTGCTGGTATTAAAAGTCTTCTCGATGCAGGTGTAGAAATCGCCGCAGTGTTTACCCATTTAGACGATGGCAACGAAAATGTCTTTTTTGAATCTGTAGCCAAGCTAGCGGCACGTAACGGTATTCCAGTATTTGCACCGGAAGACGTAAATCATCCATTGTGGATAGAAAAAATTAAGGCGATGCAGCCTGAAGTATTCTTCTCCTTTTACTACCGCTCAATGATCAGCCAAGCAGTACTAGATTTAGCGCCAAAAGGCGGCTTTAACCTACATGGTTCACTATTACCACGCTACCGTGGTCGCGCACCGGTAAATTGGGCGCTGTTAAACGGCGAAACGGAAACTGGCGTAACCTTACATGCCATGACCAGCAAGGCCGACGCAGGTGACATTGTTGCTCAAGAAAAGCTTAGCATTAATGCTGACGACACTGCAGCCACCTTGCATAGCCGCTTAACCGAGCTAAGCAGCCAGCTATTGGCAACTACCCTACCTCAATTAATCGCTGGTACGCACAGCTTAAGTGCACAAGATGAAAGCCAAGCCACGGTATTTGGTCGCCGCACTCCTGCAGACGGTGAAATAAAATGGGCCGACAATGCGCAAACTATTTTCAACTTATGTCGCGCAGTAACCGAACCCTTCCCTGGTGCCTTTACCTTTTTAGGTGAGCGCAAGGTGATTTTTTGGAGCACCAGTGCCAGCGAACAAGAATTTGATGCAACGCCAGGTACTATTGTTGCCACCGCGCCGTTAACCATTGCTTGTACTCAAGGATCTCTAATTGTAAATGCAGGCCAAACTGAAAACGGTTTGTACTTAAATGGCGAACAACTAGCAGCTGAAATGCACTTAGTTGCCGGCATGCGCTTTGGTCCACAAGCCAGCGCTGTTATTGCTGCAAAACGCCGCCAAAAAGTGCTTATTTTGGGTGCTAACGGCTTTATTGGTAACCACTTAACCAAGCGTTTACTAGACGACGGTAAATACGAAATTTACGCCATGGACATGAGTGCCAACCAAATTGAACAGCACTTAAGCCACCCAGATTTCCACTTTGTAGAAGGTGATATCACCATTCATAACGAATGGATCGAATACCACATTAAGAAGTGTGACATTGTATTGCCACTGGTAGCGATTGCGACTCCGATTGAATATACCCGTAATCCGTTACGTGTATTTGAATTAGATTTTGAAGAGAACTTAAAAATTGTTCGTGAGTGTGTAAAGTACAACAAGCGCATCATCTTCCCGTCTACGTCTGAAGTATACGGCATGTGTACCGATGATGAGTTTAATGAAGACACTTCACCGCTAATTACTGGTCCAATTAACCGCCAGCGCTGGATTTACTCGACCTCTAAACAGTTATTAGACCGAGTTATTTGGGCTTACGGCAAGAAAGACGGCCTTAAGTTTACCTTGTTCCGTCCATTTAACTGGATGGGCCCACGCTTAGACAGCTTGAACTCAGCACGAGTTGGCTCTAGTCGCGCGATTACTCAGCTAATTTTGAACCTAGTTGAAGGGACCCCCATCAAGTTGATTGATGGCGGCGAGCAAAAACGTTGTTTCACTGATATTTCTGAGGCCATTGAAGCCTTGTTCCGGATTATTGAGAACAAAGACGGCTTATGTGATGGACAGATCATCAACATTGGTTCGCCAGACAACGAAGCCAGTATCAAGCAAATGGCTGAAACCCTGGTTGAGAAGTTTGATGCTCACCCATTACGTGAAAAATTCCCACCGTTTGCCGGCTACCATTTGGTAGAGAGCAAAACCTTCTACGGTGATGGCTACCAAGACGTGCAGCATCGTCGTCCAAGCATTCGCAACGCCAAGCGTTTACTTGATTGGGAACCAAGCATTATGATGGAAGACACCATCGAGGAAACCCTCGACTTCTTCTTAAAAACAGCTGTTGATGAGTAATAATGAGTTCGAAAGACACCATTAAAGTTGGCCTTCGTATAGATGTTGATACTTTTCGTGGCACGCGCGTAGGCGTGCCCAAGTTATTACACATCTTTCAACGCTACAATATTAAGTCGTCGTTCTTCTTCACCGTTGGACCCGACAACATGGGGCGCCATATTTGGCGCCTTTTGCGTCCTGCTTTCTTGAAGAAAATGCTCCGTTCAAAAGCGGCCAGCTTATACGGTTGGGATATTATCTTTCGAGGCACCTTTTGGCCTGGCCCCGTGATCGGTAAAAAGCTTGCTTCGGTGATTAAAGATACCGACCAAGCAGGCCATGAAATTGGCTTGCACGCTTGGGATCACCATAAGTGGCAGATGAAAACCGACAGCATGTCGCAAGCCGAACTCGGTAACGAAATCCGTAAGGGTTACCAGCTGCTGGAAGAAATCACCGGAAAAGACGTGCAATGCAGCGCAGTAGCCGGTTGGCGCTGTACCGAAACCACCCTAGATGAAAAAGAAGCCTTTCCATTTCGCTACAACAGCGATTGCCGAGGTGAATCTATTTTTGTTCCCAAACCAGGAATGGCACCACAAATTCCGGTTACCTTGCCAACCTATGATGAATTAATTGGCCAAGACGGCGTAGACGAGAGCAACTACAACCAAGCCATTCTTGAGCGAATTAAAGCCGATGCCTTAAATGTTTACACCATTCACGCTGAGGTTGAAGGCATTGTTTGCGCAGAGATGTTTGAGCAGCTGATTATTAGCGCTAAACAGCAAGGCATTGAGTTTGTACCGCTGTGTGAGTTGTTAGATCAAGATTATGTCACTTGGCCACAAGACAGCATATTAAATATAGAAATGGATGGGCGCGAAGGCTGGTTAAGTCATCAAGCCTCGGTTGTTCGCCCTCATACCAGTTAAACCAGGAAGTACCATGCGCCACTTACGAATTAACCTAGCTACTTGGGTGCCGATATTCTTTATCATTTTGTACCTATTACCCTTGGGTCTGCGTGATCTATGGTCTCCCGATGAACTGCGTTACGCTGAAATCTCTCGCGAAATGGTAAGTAGTGGCGACTGGGTAGTTCCTCGTTTTAACGACTTGCGCTACTTCGAAAAGCCAGTAATGGGTTACTGGATGAACGCTGTTTCGCAACTTGTTTTTGGCGAAACTAATTTTGCGGTGCGTGCTGCTTCAGCCTTTAGCGCTTTAGGGGCGGCTTTTTGCATATTTTTGCTGCTCGCGCGCTTTGCCTCTCGCCCAGTGGCTTGGTTAAGCTCCGGCATTTATTTGAGCATGTTTATGGTGTCTGGCGTGGGCACCTACAGCGTATTGGACAGCATGCTTAACCTTTGGCTAACCGCCAGCTTTACCGCCTTTTACTTTGCCATTCGCAGCGAAGAACTGCGGCAACGAGCCAAATATTATGGTTTGGCAGGTTTTTATTGTGGCTGTGCGGTACTAACCAAAGGCTTTTTGGCACTAGCTTTACCTGTGTTAGTGGTTGTTCCCTACATGTTTTGGGATAAGCAGTTTAAAACCATTTTGAAATGGGGTTGGTGGGTAATGCTGCTGGCCGTTTTAGTTTGCTTGCCATGGGGCTTAGCCATTCATGCAGCAGAGCCAGACTACTGGCACTACTTCTTTTGGATTGAGCATATTCAGCGCTTTGCGGCAGATAACGCCCAGCACTCGGCGCCTGTTTGGTACTACCTGCCATTTTTAGCGGCTGGCGTTTTACCGTGGTTATTTTGGTCGCCCAGTGCAATTGGTCATTTAAAAGGCCAAATGCACTCGCCATTGTTACGCTACGCCTTATTGTGGGCGATATTGCCGCTGCTATTTTTCTCCATGGCTAAGGGCAAACTCGCTACCTATATTTTGCCAATAATGGCACCGCTGGCGATCTTGTTTGCCTTTGGTATTCAACAGGCTTTTGCCAAATCTTGTAAAGGTTTAACCTGGGGAAGCTGGTTAAATGCCATTTTATTTGCACTACTTGCGGTTACCACCTTGGTACTGCATTACACAGGTAAACTGCCATTAGACGCCGAAGAAGCTTACCGCCCCTGGTTGCTATTTAGTATCTTTGCCTTTTGGTCGGCCATGGCCTTTTTGGCTATTAAAGCCACCAGCTTAAACGGTAAAATCGCCAGCTACATGCTAATGCCTTTGGGCTTATTCATGCTAGCTTGGGCAACCTTCCCAAATGTAAGTATCTACTCAAAAATGCCGGCAAAGTTTATGCAGCAAATCTCGCATTTAGTAGAACCCAATACGGTGTTAGTAGCCGATTACCCCGATACTATGTCGGCGTTTAACTGGTACTTTAAGCGTGAAGACGTGTACCTAGTCGGTCAAAAAGGCGAAGTGCGTTATGGCTTAGAATACCCAGATGCCCAACATCGCTTTATCGAAACTAAGCACTTAGCTGAATTTATTGAGCAGCAACGCCGGCATGCGCCAGTAATGGTTTATTATCGCGATAAGCCGGATATGGATGGCACCTTACCTGAGACCACCGAGCGTATCGACAAAGGCCGCTATACCATCCTTTATTATCAAGCAGCAGCTGATTAAATTATGCTTAATATAATGCTGATTGTGGCGTCTATTGGCTGTAGCTCGTTAAGTCAGTATTGGCAGAAACGTGCGGCATTGCTGTTTGCCGCTCAACCAAATTTAAGCACGCTCGAGAAACTACTGTCTAAACCTTTATTATTAGGCATTATTTTCTTGGGCTTGGGCGCTATTTTTTGGCTAGGAGTATTAAGCCAGTGGGACGTATCGGTTGCTTACCCGCTGTTAAGCAGCAATTTTGTCATCATGTTGCTTATCTCCAAGTTTGCATTTAATGAAACGGTTACTCCGCGTCAGTGGTTTGGCGTGGGGCTGATTGTATTAGGTGTTGCCTTTCTTGGTGGAGTGGAACAGTTTTTATGAAAAACCATCCGCAAAGTGTGGTGCTAGCCTTACTAAGTGTCGCCTTTATTTCGCTGGCTCAGTTAGCCATGAAATGGGGCATGACCCAATTAAGCCTGCAATTTACAAGCTTGCAGGAGCTTTGGAATGCAGCGCAATATAGTGCTTTAATCACAAATTATTTACCTTACTACATTAGCGTAGTAGCTGGCTTAAGCTTTTATGCCTTATCAATGCTGTGCTGGGTAATGGCATTAAAACACCTGCCTCTTTCACTTGCTTACCCCATGCTTAGCTTAAGCTATGTTATCGTGTATGTAGCAGCCATTAGTTTACCTTGGATAGGCGAAGCATTTAGCTGGCCAAAGGCTCTAGGCATAGTGCTGATACTAGCAGGAATCTATCTGGTATTTCCGAGCAAAAAGGCCAAGCAAAGTTAAGCACTGTGTTTGTTGCGCCTTTATGTAAAAGGGGTGAAGCCTGTGCTGTTAAATATGTGAATACTCAAGTATTGTTGGATAGATACGATAAGTTATTAATAAGTCGCATGGAGTTTGCGCCAATATGAAACGCTTTTTCGACCTGCTTGCCATTGTTTTTTTACTGTTGCTGGCAACTTCGGTCTTTTTCTTATTCTCTTTCCATCCCGATCGCTATAAAAGCGATTTTTTGCATTGGTTCAATCAGCAAAGCGACTGGCAACTTAACTACAACAATACACAATGGTCACTCAACAAGCCTCTCAGCATAGAGGTATTTGACTTAGAGCTCGCCAAATCTGGCCAAGCAGCCATGCTCACAAAACAAGCTAAGTTAAACTTTGCCTTGATGCCTCTGCTGCAGGGTAAAATTCAGATAGATAGCCTGCTACTAGAACAACCACAACTAGCGCTTACTCAACAACTGTTTAGCCAAACAGCAGACAGCAGCGAGCCCACCGAAGCCAACATCATCAGCTGGTTAAACGCAGTTCAAATCAATCAGCTATTGCTCAAAGACGGCGACTTACTATGGCAGGATCAGCAACAGTCTTACCGACTAGAACGCTTTGAATTAGCTATAGAAGACTGGCAGATTGATCTTAACGAACCCGCACCAAGCCATTGGCAGTTCACCTTACATAGTTCAGCTCAGCGACTTACAACCCCATGGCAAGACATCATGTTGCCACAGCTAAGCCTTGCCTACGGCCAGCAGCAGTTAGTGATAGAGCACATCGGTGCCGATCTATTGCAAGGGTCGGTTTATGCCTCTGCCGAGCTGAGCAATAAGCAACTAACCATACGTGAGCTCGCTTTAAATAACTTTAGACTAGAGCACTTTGCTCCAGAACCTAGTGCTCAAGAAAATCAAGCTGCAGCCCCATCAGCCAGTGAGCAAGATTGGTTAAATAACTTGCCTGAGCTTGCTTGGTTAAGCAGTATTCAAATTGACAATTTATTGCTAAACCAACTTAGCTTAGCCACTCAGTTACAAGGCCACAATGTGGTACTGAACAAACTAACGGCTGAACTAGAAAACATAGCCAGCCCTTGGCCTTACCAAGCCAACAAACTGCGCGGCGAATATGCTTTTATTGCCGATGAGTTAGGTATTGACCACATTCAATTCAGCGATCTTACCGCTAGCGGACAAATAAGCGATGGCCTATTTGCCGTAGATGCCTTACGTAGCCAGCTATTTAAAGGGCAGCTAGGTTTGTCATTAAGTTATCAATGGCAACAGCAAGCGCTGATTCTCCATCAATTGCTGCTAAGCAATAATGAAATTCCGATCCAACCCAATTGGTTACCTGTAAGTGACAGCGCCACAACAAACAACCAAAAGAAAAACTTAGAGAAAAGCGCTACTAAAGCCACGGCACCATTGCAGCAGCTAAACATTGAACAACTTGAGCTACAGCAAGTGAAGCTACTGTCTTACGCTGATCAACTGCCCTTTTCGGCTACCGGTTTAAATGTTGAACTGCGTCAACTGCAAGTCATTCAAGATGGTCAGTGGCAAAGCATTGACCAACTTTGGCAGCCACAAAGCCAAGTGTTTATTGAAGCTCCAGAGCTGGCTTATCGCGGCATGCTGCTCAGCCATGTCAGCTTCGACTTGGGAGCAGACCAAGAGATTGGCTATTTTAACTTGTATGGTGAGCTACCCTTGGGCCAATTTGAGTTGCAGGGACAAGCCTTGTTAGATCAGGAGCACAAACCTTGGCAAGCTGAAATCTCAGGCCTATTGCTTGATATTAGCCCGCTCGCGCGCTTAGCCAATAATCGCCAGTTTAGCCTAGTGGGAGACTTAGAGCTTGCGGGAAAGTTAAGGGGTAAGCTCAATGACTTTGGCTCAAGTATTGATGGCTCGATTGATTTTCACAGTCAGTTAATTCAACTGCCTGGAGCCGATTTAGAAGTGACCCTCGACCAAATTATTGAAAGCCCGCGGCAGTATTATGAAAAACCCAATCCTTTTATAGCCAGTGGCTGGCCGGTGTTTTGGCAAGATCCGCAAAGCTTACCTAAAGGCATTACCCAATTTACTAACCTGGCGCTACGCGCAGAATTAGAACAAGGCAAACTAAAATTGGCTCCTCAAGAATTATCCGGACTACGTTATGGACTCACCCTAGCGGGTGAAATTGACCTAGCGAAGCAACGCTACAATCAACTAAAGCTTGTGGTAGCCGACCAACCTTGCTGGCGTTTGGTTCATACGGTACATGGAGCATGGAGCAAGCCCCAAGTAAGTTTTGATCACTACCTTTCGCCACGCCGCTTCTCAGTTGATCAGCAAGACTTTACCCGAGCTCCCAGCATACCGCAGTGCCGTTACCCGTTAACAGAAGAAAGCTTACAGTAACAACGATTCACTCGCTTAACGTTGCCAAAGCTAGTGACATTGCATGTTCGATAAAGCAGTCGCGCAGCGGATTTTGACTGCTATCTTTGCGCCAAACAAAGTTAAAGCTTCTGCGCATATCTAGATCTGGTGTATTTAGAGCAATCAACTCACCCGCTTTTATCGCCTGCTCCACACTACGTAAAGGTAAGCAACTTAGGTAAGCACCGTCGGCGACTAAGGCCACTAAACTGGGCACATGGCTATACTCTCGCCATACTTTGAGCTTGGTGATTTTGCCATGAATGGCGCCGTTAAATATGTCTCTGGTTCCAGAGCCTGTCTCACGCAGTACCCAACGCGCTCGGCTTAGCCGAGATAGATTTACTTGCTCTAACTCAGCTAATGGATGCTGCTTACCCGCCACCACGACCAGCTGGTCTTCACACCATACTTGTTGGGTAATCCGGCTATCTGAACAATGTCCTTCAATAATGCCAAGTTGCAAACGGTAGTCGAGTAAGCCTGCTATCACTGCTTCGGTATTGCTGATTTGAGGGCTAATCGCTAAGTCGGGATAACTCTTATCTAAACCGGCGATGATTTGTGCTAAGAAGTACTCAGCAATGGTTTGGCTAGCGCCAACACTGAGTTCGCCACTGATCACTTGCTGGCCGGCAAAGCCCTGCATAATGTGCTGACTTTCCATCAACACACGCTTGGCTCGCGGGCGTAACCAATGCCCCCAGTGATTGAGGCGAAGACGCTTACCTTGACGCTCGAATAGCTTTTGGCCTAAGCCTGTCTCTAGCTGATTTAAGGCCATGCTGGCAGCAGATTGGGTCATTGCCAGTTGCTGAGCAGCAACACTTACACTGTGGGTTTCGGCTATAGATACAAACACCGATAACTGCTTAAGGCTAAAGCGATAAAGATGTTGCATATAAGTTTTCCTGATTCTGTGCGCCAAGTATATTCACATACTAAATATACTTGGATTTACACACAAGAACAGCAGGAGGGTGTATCTAAACGCTTAGCTATCGAGTTCAGCCTGGAGCTTGGGTAGGATGACGTAGAAACCTTTGAATTCAGCTGCCACTTCTTTGTTATGGCACACCTGAACAGTCACGGTCATTTTGCATTTTTTGCCTTCAATGAGCGGCAGTAAACTGCCTTTCATTTGGCTCTTCTTCACCTTGGCTAATGCATCTTGGTCAATCGCTTTGCGATGTTTAATCTCCCCTTTAGCCAATACGATGTCACCTGCAAATCCATGCTCTTCTAACATCAACCAAATCATTCCCCAACCCGACAATACAGCCTGGCTGTATATACTGCCAGCAAACATGGTGGAATGCGGGTTGCCGTTTCCGGCAATAGGTAATTTAGTGGTCAACTCGTTACCTGTGTATTGATGTAAACGCACACCCATTTTTTCGCTTAGAGGAATTTGTTGGTTAAACATCTGTTGTAGCTGAGTACATAGCTTGGGTTGCCTTACAAAGCGGTGCTCTGGCGACAACTCTTTAACCATTTGCTGTACTTTAATTTTCACTTTATCGAAGGTAGGATTGCCGGCAGGTTCAAAACCGCAGCTGGTAAAAAAGGCTTGGGCATCTCCCCGCGCGTTTACCACAATACGCTCTACACCTTCATCGTGAGCGGCTTCTTCTAAGGCCATCATCAATAAAGTGCCTAAACCTAGTTTTCGCTGCTCAGGACACACCGCTACATGGCGAATCAGAGCCTCTTTATTATCACTTAAAAACAAACGCCCAACTGCTAAAGGTTCACCTTGACGGTCACGAATCATGCGGTGAATACTGTGGTCATCATAGGCGTCTCGTTCACTGCCTAATGGCAGCTGCAAAGGCTTGTTCAATACTTCCCAGCGAAATCGATAATACTTATCCATTTCACCCGATGCATCCGGACAAATTACCTTAAACATGGCGGTTCCCTTCTTGCTTTGCTAGCAGACCTGCTGAAGCTCTCCAGTGTCTTACTATGACACTTGTCATTAACAATAATTCCACTCAGCATAGCCTTCATTTATTTTGTAGCTGCTTTGCCAACTTTACATATTGCACTTAATTGCAACAATAAACCAACACTTAACATGGTAGTTAGCATGTCCATCACACTGTGGTAGTTCAAAAACCACATCAACCATAAATAAACAAGGTAAGCCAACCAAGAAATTAAGCGTTGTTTTGGCAAAACCCAATGAATAGCCAGCTGTAGACTAAAAGCAACAGCGGTATGAGTGCTGTAATCTAAGGCTAAACGCGGCCACCATTGCCAGTAGTTATCAGCAAACATCAACGAATAGCTAATCAAAATACTCAGCAATAAAAAACCACTAATTTGCTTAAGCTGCTGCCGAGAGTCACTGCCATCAAAAAGTCGCCATCCCAGCCAAAGCAGCACAACCACTTGCAAGGGCGTGTATAGATCAGCCAATAAGGCTAAAAGTTGGTTTAACAAAAAATACTCCAAGTGCTTCAAGCAAGCCGACAAGCTTATACCAATCACACTAAGTACGGGATCAGAAATATAGCAGGAAAAATATTCGAGAATAAGGCAGAATTTTTCGATAAGTAGTTATTCTACAATCAAAAATTCTAACGCAGTTATCGAGTATTTTAACCAGATAGAATGAACCGTTACTTAGTACGATTGGTATTACTATTGCTTAGCATTTACATATAGAATGCTTATTCGATAACACGATATTAAAGTAGGTTGCTGCTCAATGTTCAAAAAAAGCGTAGTTTTCTTAACCGTGCTAATGGTTAGTGCTGTTGGAGGTCAATTCTTTAGCCAATACCAATATCAGCGTCAAGTAGAGCAGCTAACCACCAAGCTCAATCAGCAACACGCTTGGTCTTACCAACAAAGCCTGATAAGTAAAGACTGGTTCACTCGCCAAGAGCAATGGCAAATTGAGGGTAACTTTGCAGATCTTGGCTTAGAACCACAAGCTTTCACCATCATGCTGCAACATAAAATCAGCTTTTGGCCCTTATGGCTTAGTGGCGAATGGCAAGTGGATGAGCAACAAGGCGACTACCAACAATGGCTGCAGAACAATCAATTAAGCAGTATTCCCCATCTTGGTCAGTGGCAGGCCAACTTACTTACCCAAAATCTAAAGCAATCGCTAAGTATCGATAGCTTCGAGCACAACTATTCGCAGGTAGACTTAAACTTTCATCCCTTGCTGATTACGTCAAATAGCGACCTAGATTTTGCTAAAGGCACTGCCAGCCTAAACTGGCAAGGTATGGAACTAGACGATAGTTCACAAAATGGCGACCATATTCATCTACAGCAAGTGAGCGCTAGTGAGCAGTTTAGCCAACGCCAAGGTTGGACACTTGTAGAAAGCGCCAACTGGTCAATTGAGCAACTCACCCTACAGCTAGAGCAAGGCAACACCTTGTTAGATTTGCAAAACTTAGTAGTGAGTAACCAGTTTAGCGAACAGCAACAACGTGCATTTATGAGTGTAGATAGCTCTTTGGAACAATTTGATTTTAAAGAAGCGCAACAAAGATTTACCTTGAATGAGCTTGTTTTAACTTCCAAGATCGGCGGCGTTCCAATGCAAAGCTTGATTGCTCTTGCGGGGATTAATCAACAGCAGCGTTCAGAGCAAGACTTAGATGCCTTAGTGCAAGAACTTATTTCAGAAGGTATAGAGTGGCAGCTTGAACAATTAGCATTAAAGATTAATTCTAATTTTCAAGATCTTGCCATGGTTGGAGATATAAAAGTCTCGGGCAACGCAAAACTTCTGCCCTTTGAGCTAAATGCCGTAAACAGTCCACTGCAGCTGCTCCGCTATTTAGATCTAAATGTAGAACTAGATGCCAATGACAGCTTGTTTAACTACAGCCCCTTATCGGCTTACATTATGGCGCTGCGCAACGCAGGTTACTTGGTTCATCAAGATGGTCGCGACCAAAGCAAGCTCATATTTAATGACAGCGAATTTACAATGAATAGCCTACCGGTGAACTAATACGGACTTAACCAAGCAAACACAGCCAGCCTATTGTTTTTTTTACACCTAGCCCTGAACTCTTAGCAAAAAAAACGGCGCACTAGGCGCCGTATAAACAGGGATTAGAAAAAAACACACTTGTGTACTGCACTACTGTTGCTGCTGTTTCTTCAACTGCTCCATAAAATGGGATTGCGCTTTTGAAGATCCGGCACGCTCTGCCTCCTCAACTAGGTTTAAGGCCCTAGAGAGGTCATTCTTTTCTACCGCTTTGCTAATCTGCTCAAGATAGAAGTTCTCAGTATCGCTGAGCATCTCTTCTTTAGTTTGGCTAGCCACTACTGCTGTAGTTGCTGTTGCTGCCGCGGCAGTGCTCGCTGACTCAGCTTTTACTGGTGCTGGCTCAACGGGCGTAACATTCTGTTGGCTTGTGCTTGCTGGTGTAGTAACAAAAGACGAACTAAACAACACGTCTGCAAAGCGAATATCTAAGTTACCAATGGGCGAATGCTTAGAGTAATATTTAAAGGTAGCTGGTAATCCCCCGCCGGTTTTTTCTTCATAAACAGTTTTAGGGTCAATCAATTCGGTTCTTCCAGCAAAGTCAGTTGCCTTGCTATAAACCAGCAAGTAACGAGCACGCTTAGCTTGCTCTGGCAACAATTCCTGTTTCATGCTGAGGAAGCCTTCCGCATTTAAGGTACTGTCTTCAACTCGAAGCACTTCTTTTAGTCTTTCATCATAGAAAATAACAGTAGGTACAAATACCGTTCTGCCAACAATGCTATCTAAGTAAAAGGTAAACTGGGTGATGTTTTCAGGAATTAACAATGCTGCGGTGTAAGAGTTTCCTTCAGGAAAACGCACTACCGGTGATTTTTCAGTAACATCAATCCGATTTGTTCTATCTAAGGCTAATAACTGGTATTGCAGTTGCGAAGGAAGTAATGGTGAAACATTATTTGACTGCAGATTGGCAGCAATTTTTGCTTCATCTACATATTGGGTGTTCCAAGTGCGAAACGGGTCAGTGACTTCAAAAGGCTTCTCATCACTAGAGCTTGAACAGCCGCTAGCTAATATACAGCCCACAATTACCGTTAATACTTTTTTCAAATTTCCACCTCTTAATTGTGGGCGCTAAACGCTTAGCGCCCACTCCTTGGTTGAGTACCTAATAAACTGTACTCAGCTTAGCTGGGTTTACCACCAAGCTTCAACCATGGCACCAATTTTTGTTAAGTCGTACTTATCGGCACCATCTGTTTTAATCTCACCCGTTACCGCGTAGAAGCGAACTACAGGACGAGACCACATGAAGTGACCCACTTGGAAGTTTTGAGACAAAGTAACTTTCCATGCATCACTACCTTTGCCGTCTTGCTCAGTAGCTTGGAAACCAGCTTCTACAGCAGTGGCCATGAACTCATTCCAGTGGTGTTGTGGACGAACCGCAACGCTGTACTCATTGTTTTCTTTAAAGTTACAGGCTTGACGGCCATCTTCACACTCAATGCGTAACCAGTTGGCGTTGTATTCCATAGCAGTCATTTCGCCGAAGTTAACTGCGCCATCTAAAAATACACCGTAGCTGTCTGCGTTAACATCACGAACATTCGACCAGTTGTGACCCGCTGAATTAGAGATGGTTAAAGCGGCAGCATCCGTCTCGTAACGACCGGCTAGTTGGAACCAACCATTGCTTAAACCTTGACGGTATGAAGCAAAGAATTGGTGGGCAGAATCATTATCGAAACCGTCTTTTTGCGCACCGGTAGCAAAGGCATAGTTATAGCGGAACTTCAATGCACCTTGCTCGCTTACCTTGATGTCGTGCCAATTAAGCATTAATTGGTTCACTTGACCATCGGCAGTATCAGGGGCGCCAGCACCAGAGCCCGCTTGAGTCCAACCTAAATCTAGTTGACCTAAACCTACATTCAGATTATCAACACCAGCACCCGAACCATCGGCACTCATCATGAAGTAATCACTTAAACCGCCTTGCTCACGACCATAGAAGCGTTTACCCGCCCATACGTAAGCATCTGGTTGAGAAGCAAAGATACCTTTACCGCCACCGTAGAACTGAGCTAGACCAATGGTATCGCCCCAAGTTGGCGAGTAACCAGGAGTGTTTAACATTACATTCATGTCAAACTGAGCGTCGCCATTCTCAAAACCTTGAGTAAGCATGAACTCCATCCAGTTACCTTCGTTACCTAGACGGCCAACACCATTAATTACACCGTAATCACCTTTGATAATTCTGATTTCATCGTCAGAAGTTTCTTGAGCATAACGGCCGTAACCAGAGAAATTAGGGGTACCAGCGAATGAGCTAAGTGAGGTTGCCGCGGACGCGACTGCAATTGCAATTGTAAGCGCTTTCATTTTCATTTTGTTCAACTCCGTGTGAATCTTGAAATTTTATTGGAAGCTTTTTTTATATATGGCCAACTAGCCATGGTTTAGCAGTATAGAGCTCAAAATAAGATAAATAAGTGACCTCCATCACTAATGAAAACGCTTGCAAATAGCGGCGATCACAAAATATACAAATTTCATACATTCTGTTTCATGAAATATTCTAGAAATCCACATCATTCCAAGAAAGCACTTACACACATAAGGCATTGAATTAAAAACAAAAAATACCCACAAACCAAAGGAATGAAACAGCCATGAAACAAATGATGTTTTTTCACATCAAGAAGTTCATTACAAAAATCGAACTATGTGAGGCATATCAAACAATTTTTCCCAAGTAAACATTTGCACATTTTTGAACGCTACCATTAGCGTTAACAAGCGATGTTAACTAGGCATTTCAAGGCTCTCAGTTATTTTCATTTGACCTTTTACTCTAAAAATTAAACAAGAAAGAGTGAAACAAATGTTAGCGCGCACCTCTATTCGCTAAGAGTTCAAACCTCATGGCAGCAGATTTCCCCCTCCTTCAATTAAGAAGAAACTCAACTAATGTTTTTTTGGATGAGCTATAGCCATGCCAAGCTAAGAAACTTGTCACGCATGCACTTGTATTAAAAGAAATAGCGAGCAAAGGCCGCACTACATATAGCTTACAGCCAGTTAGCAAGTGGGAAGAAACAACACTATCTAACGAAAAATGACAGCTTCTTTCATGGCTTTCCTATTACGAAATCTTTTATTGAAGCGGATCACTTTTTCGAATTGAGGCGCTAAACAAGCAAAGCTCAACTGTTAACATGCCATGTGAAAGCGCTTACACATCAAGGTATTTAGAGAGGTTGAACCAATGTTGCATCGTTATACCGCACAATCCAGTTATCACGGCCAAGTAAACGACTTGATGAGCCCAGGATTAGCGGATGAGTTTATTCAACCTTGGTACGTACCACTAAGTACGACTCCAGCTGATACAGGGATTGCTTTAGGCGGCATTGGCAGTGCTTATACCTTTACGCCTGCAGGCACAACGCCGCTATTACATATGTTGCCCGGCCTGCATTTAAGTGACCAACAGCGTGACAGCCTGCGTTTAGAAGACTTCTATTTAAGCCAAACTCCGGCCGACCAGCAACAGCTGGTAATTGTTAATCTCAGTGATTTTCAGCAAAAGCAAAAGTTCTTTGCCCTAAGCAAGGCTGAACAAGCACCGCTATTTACGCCTGACATGAATGTTGAGCAACAACTTGCAACGCTTCAGCTTCTGCTTAGTGAACCAGAGTTCTATCAGTGGAATGCTGCAAACTTAGAGCGATGGAATGTAGAACTATCCAGCAAGACTCAACAACTGATTGCAGCCGCTAAGCAAACCACCCAGCTGAATATAAGTTGGCTATTAGACTTTTACGATGGTGCCTTAGGTCTGCAGCAACAATCACAGCAGGCCTTAATTGGCAATTGGGAGTCAGATCAATACAACGGTGTAGCGGCTTGGCCTTGTGAACAAATAGACTACAGCGCACTGTATCCGGTGGCTAAACAACAGTTTAGCGGCCAACAAGCGATTCAAGTGAGCAAGTATCACTACAGCCCGGTTATTCCTAACCATGAAGATTGGGCAGCTTTACCGATAAGTTATACTCGAGTGGTATTACACAATAGCAGCGGCCAGCGACAAAGCTTTAGCCTAGTGAGATGCCTAGAGAACCTCTCTGGTTTTCAGGCAATTAAACAGCGCCCCGGGGTTCAAGATGCAGCATGTAGTTTGGTAAGAGCAGCCAATGCTCAGCAAGCCCATGCCACCAACTGGCAAACAGAAGGCAAGCATCACTACGCCATAGAAATGAGCGGTAAAGCTAGCCCTGGCGTGGATTTTGATGGCCAAAGCTGTATCTCGGTATCAGCGCCAACGCAGTGTTGCGTGAGTGCAAAACCTTATTTTTATAGCGACACCAGTGCCCAACAGATCGCCGGTGCCCTCGCCAGTGGCCGCTTTGCACAGGCGGTTGACCGTGGCATTTATAGCGGGCGCGAACTAAGCTCAAGCGCCTTATGTGTTAGCGGTGAACTAGCCCCAGGCGAAAGTGTTGAGATTTTATTCTCACTGGTTCTCGACTTCCCGCATATTCAATTACCCGGCTTAAGCAGCCAGAAAAAATACCGCCAGTTCTACCCTGAGTCGCAAGGCCGCGCCTTAGCCATTTGTAAGCGCGCCATTGAAATAGAACCGCAAGTGCAAGCAGCCCTAACGACGGTTAATCAACAATTAATGCCCGATGCATGCTTGGATACGCTGCCCATGTCCACCAGCGGCAAGGCCGAAACCCGCACGCTAGCGCTAAACACCTTGTCATTTTTGGCGGAAGCTACAGTATGGGATGAACAAGATCGATTCTTAGTACGAGAGTGTGCCGACTATCCATTTTTCAATTCCTTAGATGTTTACTTTTACGGTTCATTCTCGCTGTTACAGTGCTTCCCACGCTTAGATGGGGCAGTAATGCGCCACTTCTCACAGGCAGTATTGGCGGAAAACAACATTGTTCGTCGCCACCACGAATATGTAGGCCTGCCGCATGCGGACCTACCCAACAGCAAAACCGAAGGTCCTCGGGCAGTGCGCGGCGCGGTGATTCATGATCTCGGCAGCCCCTTTGATGCTAAACCCGATGCCTATGATTGGCACAACGTTAAAGAGTGGAAAGATTTAGCCCCCAAATACATTTTAATGCTGTTGCGTCATTATCGCTTTCACGGCGATAAGGCTTTGCTGCAAGATTGCTGGGAAGCTTGCCAAGCAGCAATGCATTACCTACAAGCAATGGTTGAGCCTGGGCAGTGTTTCCCATTAACCCGTGGCACCGACGACACCTTTGATAACCTGTCTTCACACGGTATTTCGGTATATTGCGGTTCTTTGTGGATAGCCAGCTTAGAAGCTTATGCCTGCATTGCAGAACTGCTAAACAAAGCCAGTATTCCACAGGAATACCGCTACCTTGCCAGCCGCGCTCGTAAGCAATTTCAAGCCAGTTTATGGGATGAAAAAGCCGGCTACTTCCACTTTTATGTTACGCCTTTACAAATTGGTGACGTAACAGAAAAACGGCGCGAGCACTTGATCACCAGCTTACTCAACAGCCCATTTTCTCAGCAGTTAAAGCTAAAGCAAGACAGTTGCTCTGTGGAACTGGTGGAAGCGCTTAACCGCTGGTTATCTACTCCTGAACTGTTAGAACTTGGTGAGCTTACAACAAGCGTTGAGC
This sequence comes from Agarivorans sp. OAG1, assembly GCF_037076485.1. Taxonomy (NCBI): domain Bacteria; kingdom Pseudomonadati; phylum Pseudomonadota; class Gammaproteobacteria; order Alteromonadales; family Alteromonadaceae; genus Agarivorans; species Agarivorans sp. OAG1. The sequence goes on along the minus strand of NZ_AP028990.1, from coordinate 226,845 downwards.
GCTTGTGGGCTAAGCACCATAGCAGCCAAACTTGGCCTATTGACGCCGAAAATCCAAAATTATGCCGCCAACTCCGTAAATTAGCGCTAGTTGCCTTGGGCGATTTTTGGCAACCGTCATGGTTAGATAAGCTAAACCTAGACAGTGATGACAGCTTTGCCGATCAGTTATTGGCCGATAGCTACTGCCGGATGTTGCAATTACCAGCAGTCTCTAGCGAGCAGCAACAACGCCGCGCCCTAGAGTACGTATACAAACACAACTACCAAATAAACAGTGCGCGAGTAGGAGCAGCCAATCTAGTTAGCCGCTACGGCGAGACTAAAGAGTGGGATAATTTTCAAGCTCACGATGTGTGGATTGGGGTGCAATACTCTTTGGTAAACGCCATGGCCGCCTTGGGCATGCAACAGCAAGCGGCGGATTTACTCAGCGCCTGCTACCGAAACTTGTACCTAGATGCTCGCGTTCCTTTTGCAGCACCAGAGGGCTTTAACGCCAGTTGCCGCTTTGAGGCCACGCAGTTTGCCCAGCTAGATAAGCCGGCAGCAGTCGAGCTTAGCAAAGCGCTTATCGAACTAGGTTTACTTTATGCCGATGGCCGAATCGCGGCTGATATCCCACGCCAGCTCAGCGAATTTAAGCTGCGCAGTGCCGCTGTGTGTCAACAATTTCAGTTAGACAGCCAAACGCTGTTTTACGCCCTTCACCATACCGGATTGAAGTACACCGCTGGTCGTTACTTCCGCCCTGGAATGATCTTTTCACTGCCTTTGGTTAGCTCAACAACCAAATCTGAACAGCATTCAGCTTAATAATTTGAGGTAAATATGAACAAGCAATACGGTTACTTCGATGACCAAAACAAAGAATACGTTCTAACTACGCCAAAAACGCCGATAAAATGGGCGAACTACGTAGGAACTCTAGACTTTGGTGGCTTAATTGATACCACTGGTGGCACCGTAGTATGTAAGCAAGATCCGGCATTAAACCGTATCACTAAGTATATTGCTCAGCTGCCTCAGTCTGAGTTCAAAGGTTCAACCATTTACATACGCCGTAAAACTGAGCAGGGCTATCAGCTGTTTTCTCCGTTTTATACGCCTTGTTTAGAAGCCTTAGATAAGTTTGAGTGTCGCGTAGGTTTGTCTTACACCCGCTGGGTTGTGGAAGCACAAGGCCTACAAATTGACGTAAAAATCTTTGTACCACAAGGCTCTAGCACCTTATTACAAGACATTAAGGTGACTAACATTAGCCAGCAAATGCAAGCAGTAGATGTAGCGCCGGTGTATGAATTCACCCACTTCGATGCGTTAAAGCAGCTGGTGAACGCCGACTGGGTTCCACAAACCATGACCCTAAAGGCTCACGCTGAAGATAGCGGCCATGTAGTGTTAGAGCAATACGCTTACATGAAACGCGATAGCGCAGTTAACTACCTAAGCTGTAACCGCCCTGTTGATTCATGGGAAGGTGATCGCCGAGCATTTTTAGGCGATAACGAATTTGGTTCTTGGTCTAAGCCTTTGTCGTTACAAGAAGAAAGCTTAAGTAACTCTGAATGCGACCGCGGCGATAACGTGGGTGCATTGTTGGTTAAACTAGGCGAACTGGCACCAGGACAAACAGAGCGAGTAATCACTCAACTTGGCCAAGTACCTAGCTTGCAAGAAGCTGAGGCAGACATTGCTTTATACCGCAATGAACAAGCCGTTGACCAAGCCTTTGCCGAGCTTAGCGGTTTCTGGGAAAACTATCTTGATGTAATGCAAGTAGACACCCCAGACGACGCCATGAACTCTATGCTAAATGTGCACAATCCGCGTCAATGTCATACCACCAAAAACTGGTCACGCTACTTGTCGCTTTACCAGCTAGGTTATGGCGCTCGAGGTATTGGTTTCCGTGACTCCTCGCAAGATTTAATTGGGGTAATGGCGCATATGCCGCAAGAGGCACGCGAATTTGCCGAGCGCTTACTTTCGGTACAGCTAGAAAATGGTTCAGCCATGCACCAGTACTTCCCACTCACTATGGAAGCCAATGAAGGTGACTCACGTGAAGAGCCTGATTGCCCGGATTACTATGGTGATGACCACTTATGGATAGTGCTTACCGTTGCACAATACTTAAAAGAAACTGGCGACTTAGAGTTCTTAAACAAACCCATTACTTACTACAGCAAAACCCTAGAGCTGGCCGACCGCAGCCAAGGTAGTGTTTACGAGCACCTACTAAAATCCATTGATTTTACTTGGAACAACATTGGTGAGCATGGCCTACCGCTATTGGGCTTTGCCGATTGGAACGATACGGTTAACTTACCGAGTGGCGCAGAATCTTTATTTGTTGCCAACCTATTTGGTAAAGCCTTAAAAGAGTTAATCGACATTGCGTCAGCCATTGATGATAAAGCTAATTTAGAGCTGCTTAACGGCTACTACCAAGAAATGAAACAACGGGTGAACCAACATGCTTGGGATGGTGAGTGGTGGGTACGCTACTTTACCAACGAAGGCGAGCCTATCGGTTCTCATAAAAACCAGCATGGTAGCTTGTATACCAACGGACAGTCTTGGCCGGTTATTTCAGGTTTTGCCGAAGGCGACCGGATGCTGGCAGGCCTAGATGCTGTAAACCACAAACTAAATACCAAGTACGGCATTATGTTATCGGGCCCTGGCTACAACGGCTTTGATCCTCAGCTTGGTGGCGTAAGTACTTACCCACCGGGAGCAAAAGAAAATGGCGGCATTTTCCTGCACTCTAACCCTTGGGTAATGATGGCTGAAACCATTGCTGGCAACGGAGACCGAGCCTTTGAGTACTACAACCAAATTAACCCGGCTTTCCATAACGACAACTTGGATGTGTTCCAATCAGAACCTTACTGTTACCCACAAAACATATTAGGTGCAGAGCACAAACAATTTGGTATGGGGCGCAATGCTTGGTTATCTGGCACCTCAGCTTGGACTTATGTGGCGGGTACCCAATACATACTAGGTATTAAACCTACTCTAGTGGGTCTAGAAGTTGACCCATGTATTCCTAAAGCTTGGCCAAGCTTTAGCGTGAAACGTCGCTACCGTGGCGCCCAGTACAATATCACTGTGAGTAACCCTCAAAGTGTTAGCTCAGGCGTAGCAAGCATTAAAGTTAACGGTGAAGCAATTAGCGGTAAGGTGCTTCCGGTATTTAACGATGGTGAACATCAAGTAGAAGTCGTGCTAGGCTAAGCCACGCAACAAACACAAAAAAGCCAGCGTAATGCTGGCTTTTTTATTTTGTGTCATAGCTTAGGGAATATTAAGGCTGAGCTAAAGACTCTTGAGTTTCACCATCAAACAAGTGTACGAAGGTGGCATCTAAAAAGATGTCTAATGCACTGGGTAATTTAGTGTGCTCAGCCGGCGCTTCAATAATAATGTTCTGTCCACCAAGTTCGGCTTTTACATGCATAGTTGCGCCTAATAGCTCACTATCTGTGAAAGTCGCTTTGGCAGCAATCACATGGCTAGGCTCTAGCTGCTTTTCATGCAAATGAATATCGTTAGGACGAATGCCCAAGGTTAGCTCTTGGCCTTCTTGCAACTTCCCAACAAACTTCTCAGGAGCTTTAATCTCTTGGCCTGCTAACTCCAGTAGCCACTCACCCTTCACCTGCTTGGCCTTAGCTGGGATCATGTTCATTGACGGAGAACCGATAAAGCCGGCAACAAACTGGTTTTTAGGTTGGGTAAATACTTCGTACGGCGTGCCGATTTGAGCGGTAACCCCTTTGTTCATTATCACAATGCGGTCGGCAAGAGTCATTGCCTCGACCTGGTCGTGAGTCACGTATAAGGTGGTTACGCCCAATTTGTTGTGCATATCTTTGATTTCTGCACGCATTTTGCCACGCAGTTTAGCATCTAGGTTAGACAGCGGTTCATCAAACAAGAATAGCTTAGGTGTACGCACCATAGCACGCCCCATAGCAACTCGCTGGCGTTGACCACCCGACAACTGCTTAGGTTTGCGATTAAGGTAATCAGTTAGCTGCAGCATATCAGCGGCCCACTCTACCGACTTCTTAATCTCTTCTTTTTTAACTCCTTGAACCTTAAGTGCAAATGCAATGTTTTCATACACTGTCATATGCGGGTAAAGCGCGTAGCTTTGAAACACCATCGCTAAATCACGGTCTTTCGGGTCAACATCATTCAGGCACTTATCACCCATTTTGATTTGACCCGAAGTGATGGTTTCTAAGCCGGCCACCATCCTCAAGATGGTTGACTTACCACAACCCGACGCACCGAGTAATACAACAAATTCACCATCACTCATCTCTATGTCGAAACCTTTTACGATTTCGACCTTACCGTAGCTCTTACGAAGATCTTTAAATGACAGTGACGCCATAATTATGCTCCTGCGCGTTGTTTTAGAAACTGCTGAAAGTAAGTAGCACTTTGTTTAGGTATCCGTTGCTGGGTATCGTAATCAACATATACGATGCCAAAACGCTTTTCGTAACCAAAGGCCCACTCGAAGTTGTCCATTAAGCTCCAAGCAAAATAACCTTTTAATTCAACCCCTTGCTCAATGGCATCGGCAACCGCATTCAAGTGCGATTGGTAATAATCACAGCGCTGCTGATCAATCACCTTGCCATCTTCTAGAGTATCTGCCCCTGCCATACCATTTTCAGTAATAAAAATTGGCGGGAGCTCATAGCGCTCATTTAGCTTGGTGAGTAAGCCAGTTAAGGCTTGCGGACAAACTTCCCACCCCATGTCGGTGCGCTCAACGCCCTCTAGGGTCACCTGTTTAGGACCATTATCGGTGGCTTTAATCACATGGCGGGTGTAATAGTTGATGCCCAAGTAATCGATGGGCTGCTTTATTAGCTCTAAATCACCCGGCAGAATGGTTGGCCACCAAAGCGGCTGCTGCTGGCGAATAGCCTCAGGATATTGTCCCTCGATGATTGGCTGCAAAAACCAATGAATACCTTGCTGTTCATCAAAGTCGGCTGCCAGTACATCTGCAGCATTATTCGGATCTGCTGGATAAGCCGGGGTGAAGTTAAGCACGATGCCATGTTCGGCGCTTGGGGCATTTTCACGCATCTTAGGCAGGGCTAAGCCATGGGCTAAAAGGATATGGTGAGCAGCCTGAAAGCCAAACTTATCTTCAGTTAAACCTGGGGCATGTTGACCATAACGATAGCCTAAAAAGGCACTACATAAGGGCTCATTAAAGGTGGCATAGCTATAAACATCATCACCAAGCGCTTTGGTCACAATGTCGGAAAATTCGGCGAACTTATACGCAGTTTCACGACTTAACCAGCCACCTCTGTCTTCGAGGTATTGCGGTAGGTCCCAGTGATATAGGGTCACAAACGGCTTAATACCTAGCTGTTTAAGTTTAGCAATTAGCTGTTGGTAAAATGCGATACCTTTGTCATTAACTTGACCTTCTACCGGCATAATTCGTGGCCAAGCAATTGATAAGCGATAGGCATCAACACCTAGCTCTGCAATCATCTCGAGATCTTCTTCCCAGCGGTGGTAGTGGTCACAAGCAATGGTGCCATCATCACCGTTGGCTACTTTTCCTGGGGTGGCGCAAAAGCGATCCCAAATGGATTCGCAGCGCTCATCTTCTTGGTTAGCACCTTCAATTTGGAAGGCAGCTGTCGCTACACCAAAAATAAAGTCAGAACGGCGAAACGGGGACGACTTTGGAAAATCAAAAGACATACAACAACCTCAAACTGCGCCCAATGGGTCGCATGTTACACATTTTATGGGATTTAAAAGACGACCAGTTTTCACTGGAGATCGATGTTAGCTATAAATTTGAAGAAACCTATAGCTAACACCAAGCAAGGAGTCGTTTAATGCTGGGGGGGAATAATCACATTCAAACTCCTTACATATAGATAAGCTTGTTAACTAACTGGTGGGGCAGTAGATTCACGCACAATAAGCGAGGGCTCTAATTGCACACCGTTTACTAAATTTTTGTCGGCCAAATTTTGCAACACCATATTGGCGGCAATGGTGCCCATTTCCTCAATCGGGAAACGAATGGTGGTGAGCTTAGGGCGCAAATAACGTGAATAGAACATGTCATCGTAGCCTACCACCGAGATACGCTCAGCCGGTGATTCGTTATCTCGCGACAAAATGTCATAAACACTAATAGCGATGTTATCGTTACCACACACCACTCCAGTAAAATCGATGCCACGTTGAAATAACTTAGCCGCCGCTTTAGTACCACCATCTTCTTGATACAAACCTTCAACAATAAGTTGCGGATCGTATTCTATGCCCGCTTCACTCAGCGCATTTCGATAACCTTGCAGACGCTCTCGAGCATCAAAGTGCACCAATGGGCCAGTGATCGAAGCAATCCGAGTATGGCCTAAATCAATTAAATGCTTGGTGGCCAAATATCCACCTAACTCATTGTTCAAATAAATACAGCGATGCGCTAACTCAGGCACATAGCGGTTTAATACAAATACATTTGGGTTGCGGGTACACAGCTCAATCAATTCGTCATCACTCATGGCTTGAACAACCAGCAATATGGCGTCAACACGGCGCGAATTAAGAAAACGAATAGCTTCACGCTCTTGCTCGATATTATCGTGCCCACTAGTGGCAATAAGGTGCTGACCTTCTTTGCGTAATACCGATTCAATACTGTGCATCATGGGACCGAAAAATGGGCCCGATAAAGTACCTACTACAATCCCAACGCTGTAAGAGCGGTTGGTAGCCAGAGCCTGTGCAAAAGAGTTAGGTTGGTAACCCAATTTGTCCATGGCGGCCATAACTCGCTCACGATTAACATCGGAAACTTTGTTATTGCCGTTCATTACTCTGGATACGGTTGCTTGTGAAACACCCGCTAGATCAGAGACTTCCTTGATTGTTGCCATTATTACTATAGCCTCTCTGTATTTGTAAGCGCTCTCACACAAAACCTTTCTGGGCACAGTCAGATTTTAAGTTTACTCGTGAAAGCGCTTTCTCTTAATATGACCGATTAAAGTCATTTGTGTCAATTGCCTTTCTAGGCAGCAAATCTGATATGTGAGCCGCCGCAAAGTTTCGATTTTATTGATGAAAATTAAACCTGCAGCCAAAAAGTCATAGGCCCGTCATTGACCAAAGATACCTGCATATCGGCAGCAAATTCACCTGTTTCAGTAGGCATTCCGCGGTCACGACAAGCGCTAACAAAGTATTCATAAAGGTGATTGGCCTGCTCTGGGCTAGCGCCTTTAGAGAAGCCTGGGCGTAAACCTTTGTCGGTATCTGCCACCAAGGTGAACTGGGATACCACTAATAGGCTGCCACCCGCTTGCTGCACGTTAAGATTGGTTTTGCCTTGTTGGTCAGCAAAAATACGGTATTTAATTACTTTTTCACAAAGCTTGGTGGCCTTTGCTTGGTCATCACCTTGCTCAACACCCAACAACACTAATAAGCCAGGTCCTATTTCACCAATAGTTTGATCAGCCACACGCACGCTGGCTTGTGTCACTCGTTGAATTAACGCAATCATTCAGACTCCTCAATGATACTACTGCTATCTTGTACTTGTTGGCCCTCGGTAAATTCGCCTAAAGCGGCGGTAATTTCGGCGCCAATTAACACCACTATCCAACTCACATATACCCACACAAATAAAATGGGTATAGTAGCGAGAGCACCATAAATAACTTGGTAGGAAGGGAATGAGGCAACATAAAAAGCAAAACCTCGTTTACCCAGTTCAAACAACAAGGCTGCCACCACAGCGCCACTTAAACCATGAACAAAACGGATCGACTTATTTGGCACCAGCAAATACAGCAAACAAAATGCCCCTACAGAAAATAACAAGGGCACCGTGCGAAGCATTTTATTCCATATGCCTAACAATGTTTCATCGGCAAACAATTGCATGGAGAAGATGTAAGAACTTAGCGCCAAGCTGCCGCCCATTAACAAGGGGCCTAAAGTTAGAATCATCCAATACATAGGAAAAGCGCTGCGCCAACGGCGTTTTTCCTCAACCCGCCAAATCATATTCAGGCTCTTATCAATCGCCGAAATGAGCATTAAGGCCACTACGGCTAAAGCTGCGATACCTACTGCTGTCATTTTTGAGGCGTTTTCAACAAAGCCGCGCAAGCTCTGCTTCACCACTTCACCAGAGGCCGGTACAAAGTTACTAAACACAAAATCTTCGATTAAGGTTTGAAAGCCGGAAAATACCGGGAAGGCACTAATAATTGAAAACGTTACTGCTACTAAAGGCACTAAAGACAGCAAGGTAACATAAGCTAATGAGCCGGCGATCATGGTCAGTTTTTCTTGTTTAATCCGCTCAAACAAGAAAAGCGCAAACGCTTTGCTTTGCTGGAAAAGCGCTTGCCAATTAGGCGTGTTTTTCTGCCCGCTCATGATTCATTTCACTCCTTTGCATTATCTCGCTAAAGGATGAACTAGTTAATGACGCAACTCAAGTTTAACAAGGGCTTAAGCCACAAACTTGGCTAAAAAAAGCTGAACAAAAGCTGATGTTTTTTTGAACTGAATCACATTAAGTGCTAGACTCCCGCCCCATTTCCTTTCGTTCTTTATTGGATCCTAAGAACATGTTTGAATTTCCTAAATTTCGGGGAGCAACAGTCAAAAATGACTTACTCTCCGGTTTAACGGTTGCACTAGCTCTAGTTCCTGAAGCAGTTGCCTTTGCCTTTGTTGCCGGCGTAGAACCTTTAGTAGGTTTATATGCAGCATTTATGGTGGGGTTAATTACCGCTGTAATTGGTGGCCGTCCAGGTATGATCTCCGGTGCAACCGGCGCGCTAGCAGTAGTAATGGTGGCCTTGGTGGCAGATCACGGTGTGGAGTATTTATTTGCCACCGTGGTGCTGATGGGTATTTTGCAGGTCTTAGCTGGGGTCTTCCATTTGGGTAAGTTTATCCGCATGGTGCCACACCCGGTAATGCTAGGCTTTGTAAACGGCTTGGCTATTGTAATTTTCTTGGCTCAACTCGGTCAGTTTAAAGTGCCCAATGCCTTTGGCGAACTAGAATGGATGCAAGGCAGCCAGCTTTGGATCATGCTAGGTTTAGTGGCTATCACCATGGCAGTTATTCACTTTTTGCCAAAACTTACCAGCGCAATCCCTGCTTCATTGGTGGCGATTGTAGGTGTAACAGTAGCGGTGCAGGTATTAAACTTAGATACCCGCACAGTGGTAGATTTTGTGCGCGGTATGACCGGTGACGCTAACGCAACTATTGCTGGCGGTTTACCAAGCTTCTCTATCCCAAGTGTGCCATTCAACTTAGAAACACTGAAAATCATCTTCCCTTATGCCATCGTACTGGCGGCTATTGGTTTAATTGAATCACTACTAACTTTAACCGTAGTTGATGAAATGACCGGTACCCGTGGACACGGTAACAAAGAGTGTATTGGCCAAGGTGTGGCTAACGTAACCACTGGCTTCTTTGGCGGTATGGGTGGTTGTGCAATGATTGGCCAGAGCATGATTAACATTCGCTCTGGTGGTCGCGGCCGCTTATCGGGCATCACTGCAGCACTAGCACTACTGGGTTTCATTCTATTTGGTTCTTCACTGATTGAGATGATTCCTCTTGCCGCTTTGGTCGGTGTTATGTTTATGGTTGTGTTAGGCACCTTTGAATGGGCCAGCCTGCGTATGATTAACAAAGTACCTAAAGCTGACTTCTTTGTGATTGTGCTGGTATCTGTAGTCACCGTATTCACCGACTTAGCGGTAGCGGTGGTAATTGGTGTAATCGTGTCTGCGTTAGTATTTGCATGGAACCACGCTAAGCACATTTATGTAACGACCACTAGCGTAGATGACGACCATAAAGTTTATGAGTTGGATGGCCCCTTGTTTTTTGGCTCAACGGCTAACTTCTTAGAGCTGTTCAACCCAGCTAACGATCCTAAAGATGTAGTGATTGATTTTGCCAAGTCGCGAGTAAGTGATCACTCAGCGATTGAAGCCATCGATACCTTGGCAGAGCGCTACGAAAAAGCCGGTAAAACTCTTCATCTTAAGCACCTAAGCCCAGAGTGTCGTAAACTGCTGACTAAGGCGGGAAGCGCGGTGGAAGTTAACTTAATAGAAGATCCAAGCTATAAAGTTGCCACCGACACCCTCGACAACTAAGCGCTATAATTGATTAAACTAAAGCCGCTACTCGTTTGAGTTAGCGGCTTTTTTGTGCCCTTCATGCTAAGTTATCAATAGGTTTTTTATCTAAAGGCCAAGCGGTGACGAATACCTACTTATCCGACTTAGGGTTGCTCATTTATGCCTTGCTGATTGTCGCGGTGGCGCTGCAAGTAATGCTAAAGCGCCGGCCTGTGGGAGTTACTTTAACTTGGCTACTGCTAATATTTGCGCTGCCGCTAGTAGGTATTATCTGTTATCAACTGTTTGGCGAGCGTTACCTAGGGCGGCTGCGAGCCAAACGTGCTCGCTTAATGGAAACTAAGTACAAACAAAGCGTGCACCTGTTTAATCGCTCCCCCCACGTAGTAAAACAATCCTGCTCCGATGTAGCGGAGCCGCTAAATCAACTTACTCGTCGGCTACTTGGTTTGCCAATTCTAGGGGGGAATCAACTCACTAACTTCGAAAACTCTCTGGAAACGTTAACCCAGCTCACTAAAGACATACAGCAAGCGAAATCAAGCATCTACATGGAGTTTTACATTGTGCAGCAAGGTGGATTGCTTGACCCTTTACTTAAGGCTCTAGCCGAAGCAGCTCAACGAAAGGTGAGTGTTTACTTACTGGTAGATTCGGTTGGTTCGAGTGAATTTCTTAAGTCTAGCGCTTCATCTCAGTTATTGGATGCCGGCGTAAATGTAGTAGAAGCACTGCATGCCAACCCAGTACGCATGTTGTTACAACGTATCGACTTACGCCTACACCGAAAAATTGCAGCGATAGACCAACAAATTGCTTATACCGGTTCAATGAACTTAGTCGACCCACGCTTTTTTAACCAACAGCGCGGTGTCGGGCAGTGGATAGATCTCATGCTAAGAGTAGAAGGCCCTGCAGCTTTGAACCTACAAGCGGTAGTTGCCTACGACATAGAAATGGAAACCGGCGAAGCGCTTATCGAACAGCTCGATTTACTTTCTACTACGGCTTCGGTAGGCCACCAACGCATGCAAATAATGCCGTCAGGGCCGGGTATTTTTGGCGACCACATTATTCAGCTACTACTTACTTCGCTATACCTCGCTAAAAAACAAATAGTGCTCACCAGCCCTTACTTTGTGCCTGACGAAAATTTACAAATGGCGCTGGTTACCGCGGCTAGCAGGGGCGTTGAAGTTAACCTGATCCTACCCGCTAGGAACGATTCATTTTTGGTCCGCTACGCAAGCCACTCTTTCTACCAGCAGCTACTAAATGCTGGGGTAAACATCTACAAATTTAACGGTGGCTTGTTGCACACTAAAAGCCTATTAATAGACCAACAAGTTGCCCTAGTGGGAACGGTAAACTTAGACATGCGAAGCTTGTGGCTAAACTTTGAGGTGACTTCGATTATCGATGACAAATCCTATGCTGAAGATCTAGATCGCATCATGCAGCATTACCTTCAACAAAGTACACGTATTAATACACTCGCTTGGCGAAAACGGCCAATTTACCGTCGGCTATTAGAGAATATCATCCATATATTCAGCCCATTGCTATAGAAGTCGACAATCAAAAGTTCCAACCAGGCCAACTCGTAAGCACATAAATATGCACCACCATTCGTTTCCGACCCAACTATTCCAAACCCTCTCGAATAGCTAAAAGTGTTTCACAGTTCCCAGCAAGGCTAATGGCACTACAATATGCCAATAAAATGAATAAGGCTTTCATAACAGCAAATATGCGCTAGGACACAGTTATAGACAATAACTACCCATAAAAAGTGACTAAATTCATAAAAGCCACTCTAATTGATAAAAATATAACTATGGTGAATAACTAGCCTTGCTAGATATTTAAGGGACTAATTAGGTTTACTTGTGAGTTATCAACAACCCAGTGCAATTGCTCCTAGAAAATTGCAATTATCAGCATCGTCAGTAAAGCAACTAGCTATACAGCATCAAGCAGACGAACTCGCGCAACGTTACCAACGTTACTTTCAAGCCAGTATTGCGAGCAATGAGGAAGAGGTAACCAAAATCTATCAATTACGGCATCGCGTTTACTGCGAAGAGTTTCAGTTTGAGCCAAGCAATCACCAGCAAATTGAGCGCGATGTTTACGATAGTTATTCCCACTACTGCCGAGTTCAGCACCTTAACTCCGGCTTAGATGCTGGATGCCTAAGAATGGTTAGCCCCAGCAAGCAGCAAAGCATACCTTTGCTAGACACCGGCCAATCAGTGATTAGTCATCAAGAGCTACATCCCGATAACTTTGCTAAAGAGAGCATTTGTGAAGTGTCGCGGGTGGCCCTAGACACCCAGTTTCGTCGCCGCAAAATCGATCTCAAAAATGGCGCTGCGCCAGCTGGAGCGGGTTTAAGCGCATTTAGCCAAAAAGAACTGCGAACCTTTCCTTATATCACTATGAGCTTGTATTTAGCGGCATCAATTGTTGCCGAGCAGTGCGGAATAAAACATGCGTACGTAATGGTTGAGCCCAAACTTGCTCGAAGCCTTTCTATATTCGGCATTAAAATGACCAGAATTGGGCCAAATATCGATTATCACGGCATCCGCGCAGCTTACCATATTACGGTCGAACGCTTCCAAGAGCACTTACCGCTGTTATATCAACCTTTGTTTGAACTAATAAAACAAACGGTCAGCCCCAGCTCTGCACTATTAGCGAGCACTAATCAGTTAGATGCTGTGGGCCAGAATAGATAGTTACTTCAGGTATAAACATGCAATAAAAAAGGCAGCCTAGGCTGCCTTTATAAATCTCAGTTCACCTTAAGCTTTAGGCGGGCGAGATGCACGTTTACGCTCATTCTCAGTTAAGTGACGTTTACGAATACGGATGTTCTCTGGCGTTACTTCTACCAACTCATCGTCATCAATAAACTCAAGCGCTTGCTCAAGGGTCATTACGATTGGCGGCGTAAGTACTTGCGCTTCATCGGTACCAGATGCACGAACGTTCGTTAGCTGCTTACCTTTCAAACAGTTTACTGTTAAGTCGTTGTCACGAGCGTGAATACCAACAACCTGGCCTTCATATACTTCATCAGCATGCTGAGTAAACAAACGGCCACGCTCTTGAAGGTTAAACAAGGCGTACGTTAAGGCTTTACCGGTTGCATTAGAAATAAGCACACCGTTTTGACGCTGACCAATTACTCCACCTTTGTGTGGACCGTAATGATCGAACGTATGGTAAAGCAGACCAGAACCTGAGGTTAAGGTCATAAACTCGGTTTGGAAACCAATCAAACCACGTGATGGGATCATAAAGTCCATACGAATACGGCCTTTGCCATCAGGCGCCATGTCAGTTAGCTCGCCTTTACGCAAACCAAGTTGCTCCATAATGCTACCTTGATGCTCTTCTTCAACATCAATAGTCACGACTTCATATGGTTCTTCTAACTGGCCATCTACAGTGCGTAGAATTACTTCTGGGCGAGATACCGCTAGCTCGAAGCCTTCGCGACGCATGTTTTCAATCAAAATACCTAGGTGTAGCTCACCACGACCAGAAACACGGAACTTATCTGGATCATCAGTCTCTTCAACACGTAGTGCAACGTTATGAACCAACTCTTGTTGTAAACGCTCAAGAATGTTTCGAGAGGTAACGTACTTACCTTCTTTACCAGCAAACGGAGAAGTGTTTACTTGGAAAGTCATGGTTACGGTAGGTTCATCTACTGACAAGGCAGGCAATGCTTCTACATTGGTTTGATCACAAATGGTGTCAGAGATTTTTAACTCGCCTAAACCAGTAATAGCGATAATGTCACCGGCGTTAGCTTCGGTTACTTCATGGCGATCTAGGCCTAAGTAACCTAATACTTGACCCACTTTTCCGTTACGGGTTTTACCATCGGCACCCACAACAGTGATTTGTTGGTTTGGTTTAACACTGCCGCGTGATACACGTCCAACACCAATAACACCAACATAAGAGTTGTAATCAAGCTGAGAGATTTGCATTTGCAAACCTTCGCCTTCTTTAGCTTCAGGTGGAGCAACGTTATCAACGATAGCTTGGAACAAAGGCTCCATGTTATCAGTTTCTACGCCTTCTTCTGAGCTAGCCCAACCGTTCAACGCAGATGCGTAAACCACTTGGAAATCTAACTGGTCATCGGTAGCACCTAAGTTATCGAACAAATCAAATACTTGGTCCATTACCCAATCAGGACGAGCACCTGGCTTATCGATTTTGTTGATTACCAGAATAGGTTTCAAACCTTGAGCGAATGCTTTCTGAGTAACAAAACGGGTTTGCGGCATTGGGCCTTCTTGGGCATCTACCAACAACAATACAGAGTCAACCATAGATAAAACACGTTCTACCTCACCACCGAAGTCGGCGTGTCCAGGGGTATCTACGATGTTGATGTGGTAATCGTTCCACTCAATCGCCGTGTTTTTTGCCAAAATGGTAATACCACGTTCTTTTTCAAGATCGTTTGAGTCCATTACCCGCTCTTCAGCATCACCACGCGTTTGTAGGGTTCCAGATTGCTGCAGTAATTTGTCTACCAGGGTAGTTTTCCCGTGGTCTACGTGAGCAATAATGGCGATGTTTCTTAACTTATCTAGCACGGCTTTCAGCCCTTTTTATTGTGAGGTAAAAGTAAAAAGTGCGCCATTGTACATATAAACGGCAAATTCTCATAGTTTTAAGTTGATCACGGTTTTTCCGCTACCCAATTAGGGTATGATAGCTAAGGCCAAAAACTCACTGCACCAAAATGGACAAGAATAGCACCAACAAAGTGCAAAGCTCTGCACTAAATTGATGCCTAATCAATTTTTAGCCATTAAAATCAGCACCTTATGTGTTGGCATAGTTTTAGCTTGATGCAACACAACCACGATTATTCGTATAAATAACTATTAAATCGATTGAACCATCAATTTTGATGACACTGGAGGTTAAAAACATGTCTGCAGAAGTTTTAGCTTTGCTTAAAGAGCAAGAAGTTAAATTTGTTGACCTACGCTTTACTGATACTAAAGGTAAAGAGCAACACGTATCTATTCCATCTCACCAAGTTGACGAAGATTTCTTCTCAGACGGTAAAATGTTTGATGGCTCTTCAATCTCAGGTTGGAAAGGCATTAACGAATCAGACATGGTATTGATGCCTGATCCAGCTACTGCTGTATTAGACCCATTCACAGAAGAAGTTACACTAAACATCCGTTGTGACATTCTAGAGCCTTCTACAATGCAAGGTTACGACCGTGACCCACGTTCTGTAGCTAAGCGTGCTGAAGAGTACATGCGTTCTACTGGAATTGCTGACGCAGCATACTTTGGTCCAGAGCCAGAGTTCTTCTTGTTTGACGATGTTAAATACAAAACTGACATGTCAGGTTCTATGTACAAAATTGATGCTGATGAAGCATCTTGGAACTCAGACAAGCACTTCGAAGACGGCAACACTGGTCACCGTCCTGGCGTTAAAGGCGGTTACTTCCCAGTAGCTCCAGTTGATTCTTCACAAGACCTTCGCTCAGCAATGTGTCTAGTTCTTGAAGAAATGGGTCAAACTGTTGAAGCTCACCACCACGAAGTAGCTACAGCTGGTCAGAACGAAATCGCAACTAAATTCAACTCTATCGTTGAAAAAGCCGATGAAACTCAGGTTCTTAAGTATGTTGTTCATAACGTAGCTCACGCTTACGGTAAAACAGCAACCTTTATGCCTAAGCCAGTTGTTGGTGATAACGGTAGCGGTATGCACGTTCACCAATCAATTTGGAAAGACGGCGAAAACTTATTTGCTGGCGACCTATACGGCGGCCTATCTGAAACTGCATTGTTCTACATTGGCGGTATCATCAAGCACGCTAAAGCTATTAATGCTTTTGCTAACGCTTCAACTAACTCTTACAAGCGTTTGGTACCAGGCTTCGAAGCACCAGTTATGCTAGCTTACTCAGCGCGTAACCGTTCAGCGTCTATTCGTATCCCAGTAGTACCATCGCCTAAAGCGCGTCGTATTGAAGTACGTTTTGCGGATCCAACAGCCAACCCATACTTAGCATTCTCTGCAATGTTGATGGCTGGCCTTGACGGAATCAAAAACAAAATCCACCCTGGCGACGCTATGGACAAGGATCTATACGACCTACCTGCAGAAGAAGCGGCTGAAATTCCACAAGTGGCAACTTCACTTGAAAATGCACTAGCGAACCTAGATGCTGACCGTGAATTCTTAACTGCTGGCGGCGTATTCAGCAACGATTACATCGATTCTTACATCGCATTGAAATCTGCTGACGTTGAGCGCATCAACATGACAACTCACCCACTTGAGTTCGAATTGTACTACAGCGTATAAACAAAACGTTACACGGCTTAAAAAACCCGCTTTAAAGCGGGTTTTTTTATTGCTTTTCAATACGTTTTTGCCCACCTTTAGCAAGTTGAATGGAGGAATTATCAATGAGCAAATGGTTTGCTATAGCTTTATTAATCAGTGGCACAGTCTTTGGTACCCAAGCTGCTGACAAAATTTACCAATGGGTTGATCAGGATGGTGTAACGCATTTCTCAGACCGCCCTCAGGTTGGCGCCACCGAACTCAAGGTTGATGTCGCTCCTCCGGCTACTGACGGCCCCATTGTGACACCGCGTACCCCACTGAAAAAGAAACAAAAGCCTATTCAGTATCAAGTTAACATCACTAGCCCGAGCCATGAGCAAACCATTCGAGATAACGAAGGCAAGATCTCAATCAGTGCTAGCTCTACCCCGCTTCCCTTAAACAGCATGGGCTACAAATTGGTGCTTGATGGCGTACCACAGGGACAAATCACTAAAATGGGTAGCTTCCAGCTCACCAACATTGATCGCGGCGCCCATACAATTCAGGTGCAGCTAGTTGATGATTCAGGCAAGGAAATTGCATCGTCTAAGCCCATAACCGTATTCTTGCACCGCGCTAACGCATTTGGCGCTGGAGCGGCCGCAGCAGGGGGAGGCTAATTAGTCACTCTCTGCTTTTTGAGGTTAAACTCAGTGCAGGAGCACCAAAATGGTGCGCATCATTCAGGAGAGAGTAGTGTTAGATATTTCTGGGCTCGAGCGCTTAGTATTGGAAAATCAAGTAACTGCCATAGTGCTGCTTGATGCAGAGCTAAAGATTCAATACGTTAATGCTTCAGCCGAACAACTACTCGGTCAAAGTGCTAAGCGGCTTATTGATGAGCCGCTGGCCACCCAAGTGAAACATAGCTCACTGGACCTTAGTAAACTAGGCGCTGTGTGTAGCTCTGGGCAAAGTTTTACCGATAATGAAGTAACCTTGGTTTTCGATAGTCATCATGCGTTGGTTGAGCTTTCTGCTACCCGAATAAACAACCAACACCAAAATTTACTCATGCTGGAAATGCGCGCCATCGGCCAGCAAAAGAAGATCTCTCAAGAACTTTATCAACACGCCCAGCAACAAGCAGCTAAAGAACTGGTTCGCGGCTTAGCTCATGAAATTAAAAACCCGCTTGGTGGTTTGCGTGGCGCAGCGCAGTTGCTAGAAAAAGAGTTAGTTAACCCAGAACTAAAAGAATTCACCGGCATTATTATTGAGCAAGCTGACCGCTTAAGAAAGCTAGTTGATCGTTTGCTTGGCCCTCAGCGTCCAGGCTTACATGAACTGCACAATGTGCATTCAGTACTCGAAAAAGTACGCCAGCTGGTTAAGCTTGATCTACCAGAAGGCATTAGCGTTGAGCGCGACTACGACCCTAGCATTCCAGATTTTGAGATGGACCATGAGCAGTTGCTACAGGCTTTCCTCAATATTGTTCAAAATGCCGTTCAGGCCTTGGGTGAAAAAGGCGGGAGTATCAACATTATTACCCGTACAGCTCATCAAGCAACAATTGCCGGCCAACGCTTTAAATTGGCTGCAGAAATCAGAATTATCGACAATGGACCAGGCATTCCAACCGAACTGCTCGACACCCTATTCTATCCAATGGTAACTGGGCGAGAAGGTGGTACCGGTTTAGGATTGTCTATTGCACAAAATTTAATTAATCAGCATAAAGGGAAGATTGAATGTGCCAGTTGGCCAGGTCATACCGAATTTACCATTCATCTTCCTCTCAGACGTTAAGGAAGTACTAACATGGCAGCAACAATATGGGTCGTTGATGACGACAGCTCCATTCGGTGGGTGTTAGAAAAAGCGTTAAAGACTGCGGGTTACGACTGCTTGAGTTTCGCCGACGGTGAAATGATGCTTCAGCAGTTAGATTATGAACAGCCCGACGTAGTGATCTCAGACATTCGCATGCCTGGCATGGACGGTTTGAGCTTATTGGAAAAGATCCAAAGCCACTTCCCTGAGATGCCGGTTATTATTATGACCGCCCACTCAGACCTAGATAGTGCAGTAAACGCTTACCAGCGCGGCGCTTTTGAATACTTACCTAAGCCCTTCGATATCGATGAAGCGGTGGCTCTAACCGAGCGTGCAGTAACAGTTTCTCGTGAGCAAAAAGGCAATAAAGCGAATAACAAACCTAGCTCGCCAGCGCCAGAAATCATCGGCGAAGCGCCTGCAATGCAAGAAGTCTTTCGTGCCATAGGACGTTTATCTCGGTCGAGTATTTCGGTGCTGATTAACGGACAATCTGGTACCGGTAAAGAGTTGGTAGCCCACGCGTTACATAAACATAGCCCTCGCGCCAGCGGCAGTTTTATTGCGTTAAACATGGCGGCCATTCCAAAAGATCTTATTGAATCAGAGCTATTTGGTCACGAGAAAGGCGCGTTTACTGGCGCCAACAACATCCGCCATGGCCGTTTTGAGCAAGCCAATGGTGGCACCTTGTTTTTGGATGAAATTGGCGATATGCCGCTGGATATTCAAACCCGCTTGTTACGTGTTCTGGCCGATGGGCAGTTTTACCGAGTGGGCGGCCATTCACCAGTGCAAGTTGATGTGCGAATCATCGCAGCTACCCACCAAAATCTTGAGAAAAAAGTGGCCGAAGGCGACTTCCGTGAAGACTTATTCCACCGCTTAAACGTAATTCGTATTCACTTGCCATCGTTATGTGAGCGCCGTGAAGACATTCCGGCTTTAGCTAAGCACTTCTTAGAAATAGCCGCAAAAGAATTAAATGTAGAAAGCAAATTACTGCACAAAGATACTCAACGCTTTATGATGCAGTTAGCGTGGCCAGGTAACGTTAGGCAACTAGAAAACGTTTGTCGTTGGTTAACGGTAATGGCCAGTGGCCAAGAGGTGCTGCCAGCAGACCTGCCGCCAGAATTAAGCCAACCGGTAGTGGCAGAAACAGGTGAAACAGCCGATGCTAATTGGCGTTCGCTGTTAAAAAGCTGGGTTTCTCAACAGTTAGTCTCCGGCCAAATAGATATTCTTGGTGAAGCAATGCCTGACTTTGAGCGAATCATGCTAACTACCGCCTTAGAGCATACTCACGGTCACAAACAAGAAGCAGCTAGGCTTCTGGGTTGGGGGCGCAATACTCTCACCCGCAAACTTAAAGAGCTAGACGTAGAAGCCTAGAGCGCGACGAGCAGCAAAAAGGAGAACAATGAGTTCTCCTTTTTTGTATGAACGCTTACAACTACCGATGTTGCTATATCTCCACCAAAGGCGCGCTTTTATAGCTGCAGGATTTTTGCGGACAGACTTCTCGCTTACCAGCTGCGGTTTTCTTTAAGACCAATAGCTTCCAACCACAATCCGGGCAAGGCTTGGCGATAGGCTGGTCATTCACCGCGTAAGAACATTTAGGGTAAGCGTTGCAGGCATAAAACGTTTTACCATAGCGCGATTGTCTCGCGGCTAGCTTCCCTTTATTACATGATGGGCAGTTTATTTCAGGCGTGCTTTGTGCCTGCGGTTGAGCCGATTCAATATGCTGACAGCTAGGAAAAGTGCTACATCCAATGAACATGCCGTAACGCCCTTGGCGCAGCATTAACTCCTCACCGCATTCTGGACATTCAGTCCCAGGCAGTACTTTATCCAAAGAATGATCTTGCTGGTGCAAAGCTCGGCTATAGTCGCAGCTCGGATACTGGCTGCAGCCTAAAAAGGGACCTGATTTACTATTTCGATGCTGCAGTTCACCACCGCACTTGGGACAAACATCATATTCTTTTTCTAAGGCGTGTTCGTGGGCAGAAAATAACTTTGGATCTATCTTTGACATGCTGACACCTCGTTAAACTTTGCTAAGCATAACAAAATGGCGCGAATAGGCTATTGATTCGACGCAAGCACAGCCTTTATCGAAGCAATAATTGGTGCACAGCCCTAATTGCAGCGCACCTTTTATCGTTGAGTCAGTGTTTAATGCAGCGGACCATCACCCAAATCGAATAATAACTCTTCCATTTGCTGATAAGCCGACTCACTGCCTGGAACATTAAATAGCACCATTAAAATGACCCATTTTAAATCTTCCAGTTCTAACTCTGGTCCATCAAGTTCCATTACGCGGTCAATTACCATTTCGCGAGTTTCCGCGTTAAGTACCTTCATCTGCTCTAAGAACAGTAAAAAGCCTCGGCACGGTACGTCCAACTTGGCAATTTCCGGTGCGGTATACACCCGTAATGAGGGAATCTCAGAAGGATTTAAATAAGGCTGTTTGTCGCTATCTTGCAAAGCTGCAAGCTGCTCCAACCAATCTAGTGCCTTATAGATTTCTTCTTTATGAAACCCTGCGCGACTGAGCTCTTCTGTAAGCTCATCGTGATCCATCAACAGCTCTACATCACTATGAATGTAGGTTTCGAACAGATACATGAGGATATCAAACATAGTTAGTTCCTCCTCAGCTTGACGTAACCACCTGGCACAACGGCCACAACACCCAATATCTCTAACTCAGTTAACTGAGCCAGTACAGCATCAACAGGTTGTTGAGTGCTTAAGACTAAATCATCAATTGTTGTAGTCTCATAAGCTACGTTATCCAACAATTGCCGATAAGGCAAATCTTGTTCCTGCATATTTTGCTCCACCGCATACAACGGCAAAGCTGTTTGCCCAGAAAAAACACCCAACTCTTCTATTATATCGACTGGACAAGTCACCAATTTAGCTCCTTGTTGAATCAAATGATGACAACCCGCATGTAAGGGATCATCAATAGAACCCGGCATGGCAAATACATCGCGGCCTTGTTCAGCGGCGTAATTCGCAGTAAGTAAGGAGCCACTGGGTAACCCCGCTTGCACCACTAAGGTTGCCAAGCTTAAGCCACTAATAATGCGATTACGCCGTGGAAAATGATTGGCTTTGGCGGCTGTACCGGGCCAAAACTCACTCACTATTGCGCCCTGCTCGCTAATTTGATGCGCTAGCGCCTGATGACGCTTTGGATATACCCTATCTAAACCCGTTGCCACAACGGCAATAGTGGCATCAGGTTTTGCTAACAGCGCCCCTTTGTGAGCGGCAGCATCAATCCCTAGAGCCATGCCACTGGTAATGGTGATTCCTTGCTCTGCAAGTTGCTGAGCAAAACGCTTGGCATGATTTAAACCCGAAACACTAGCATGACGACTACCAACTATTGCTAGCTGAGGTTTATCTAACAATGCGGGATTACCACGTACAAATAGCAACAGAGGCGGACGTTGGATATTGCGTAAGCATTCGGGGTAGCGCGGGTCAAAACACCCCAATAAATGGCAATCCTCTTGTTCAAGCCAGGTTAGTGCTTGTTCAATGCGCGCCTGTTTGGGTTGCAGTAGTGCAGAAATTTGCGGAGGGCTAAATTGCCAAGCAGCCAATTGGCTAGCATCAGCAGCAAATAACTGCTCGACACTGCATTGGCTTAAAGCAGCTTGCAAACGTGCCGTCGAGAAACGGGGCACGCCTGCAAGTTTAAGATATTGAACTACCGATAAATTCGGTAGCAACTATAGGTTCTCCACCAAATAGTGTGGGCGAAGAATGACCTTGCTATCGGTAATAATCGCGTAGCTCAATTTTTCATAGCTCTTAAATACCATCAGCTCACCCACTTTCTCGTTAGGCAGCGATACGCGCTCGTCATCACTATTAAAGGCACGGTCGAAGTGATTAGCGGTTTCTTCGTAAGACTTGCGTCTTACTTTATCAATCATCACTTTACCCGGCTGCGCCACGGCAAACATATCACCTGGGGCCACGTTATCGCGAGTACCTTTGTTTATCACCACTACATCGTAACGGCTCATTACTGAGGTATCAGTTGCAGCAGAAAGAATGTAGCCACTGCTTTCCAACTGTTTGTTATTTGGAATGAAATAAGCAGGCAAACGATCTTGGTCTGGTAGCTCCAGCATAATATCGCCTTGGCGAATTTCTTTTAATACCTGCGTTACCTTAAACTGGGTGATGTTGTCTTCATGCTGACGCTCAGACACTCCAACACCAATAAAGTTAAGCACCTGACCTAGCTCTTCTTTAGTTTCCGGATCATAATATTTGTCCGCAACGCGATATATTCCGTAGTATTGGCCTGGCTTAGTTTCGCCACGAGCATACATTGCACGGCCAATGGCAATACGCGACTGCGCATCATTGTCACCAAGCACGTAAGGTGCGCCTTTCAGCATATCTTCATCGGCAATGTGGTCATGTGATAAAAATGCGCTAATTGAGGCCAGTGGCACCGTAGGAATAGGGCTAGCCTTTTCTTCAATGCGTGTCTTAGGCGTAACTTTTACAATACGCTTACGTACTAAACGAGGCTCACCGTCTTCATAAACTAACGATAAGCGATCACCTGGATAAATCAGGTGCGGATTCTCAACTTGTGGGTTGTATTGCCACAAGCGCGGCCAAAGCCACGGAGAATGTAAATACAAGGCAGAGATATCCCATAAGGTATCGCCTTTTTTCACAACATAGACTTCGGGAAAATCCTCCTTTAGTTTCAGTGTGTCAGCAATAGCACCTCCCACTAAAAACAACAAAGAGGCCCAAAGCCAAACTAATTTTTTCCCTTTCATAGTGTCTCCCAGCGACATCCCTATATCCAAAGCTGTTTTTTAGTCACATAAATGACTAGAATTACCGACAATCTACCAAAACCTGATTGAAGACAGAAGTTATGGCTGTACTTGAAGTATTGCGTTTTCCTGATGAACGCCTGCGTACTATAGCGCAACCCGTTAATAATATTGACGATAAAGTTAAAACTATAATCGAAAACATGTTTGAAACCATGTATCAAGAGGAAGGAGTTGGCCTAGCTGCGACACAGGTCAACATTCACCAACAAATTGTAGTGATTGACGTATCAGATACGCGAGATCAACGACTTGCGTTAATTAATCCTGAAATCATCGAAACTGATGGCGAAGCATTAAATGAAGAAGGTTGTTTATCGGTTCCTGAATATCGTGCCCAAGTGCCAAGAGCAGAAAAAATCAAAGTGAAATCTTTGGATGCCGACGGTAACGAGCAAATATTTGAGGCTGAAGGCCTACTGGCTATTTGTGTGCAACACGAACTAGACCACTTAAAAGGTAAATTGTTTATCGATTACTTGTCGCCTCTTAAGCGCCAACGAGTAAAAACCAAACTCGAAAAACTTGCTCGTCGCAAGTAAGCAACCACAAAGGTACAACACAGCATGACGCCATTGCGGATCATCTTTGCCGGCACGCCGGATTTTGCGGCGCGCCACCTAAGCGCATTAATTGCCAGTGACCACCAAGTCGTTGCCGCCTATACCCAGCCAGATCGCCCGGCGGGTCGCGGTAAAAAGCTGCAAGCTAGCCCGGTAAAGCAGCTAGCGCTTGAGCACGGCATTGCAGTTTACCAACCGGAAAACTTTAAGAGCGAAGAAGCACAACAGCAGTTAGCTGCGTTAAACGCCGATTTAATGATAGTAGTGGCTTACGGTTTGCTACTGCCTCAAGTTGTTTTAGATACACCGCGTTTAGGGTGTATTAATGTGCATGGTTCTTTATTACCCCGCTGGCGCGGAGCGGCACCGATTCAGCGCTCAATTTGGGCTGGCGATAGCCACTCGGGCGTGACCATCATGCAAATGGACATTGGTTTAGATACCGGTGACATGCTGTTATTAGATGAAGTTGAAATCGCCAAAGATGAAACCAGTGCATCACTGTATGACAAACTGGCCGAAGTAGGCCCGCATTCACTGGTTAAAGCTGTTGAAGGTTTGGCAAACGGAGAGTTGAGCGCTACACCGCAAGACGATAGCCAAGCAAATTACGCTAAAAAGCTTAGCAAAGCTGAAGCCTGTATTGATTGGCAACAAGATGCCAAGTTTATCGAACGCTGCATTCGCGCCTTTAATCCTTGGCCAATGAGCTACTTCACCCTAGCAGATAAAAACATTAAGGTATGGCAAGCCAGCGTACAGCAGCACTCTGGCCAACAGGCTCCAGGCACTATCATTGCGGCAGATAAACACGGCATTGTAGTGACCACCGGCAAAGATGCTTTGCGCCTTGAGATAATTCAAATCCCAGGCAAAAAAGCCTTAGCCGCCGCAGACGTACTAAATGCTCGAAAAGAGTGGTTTGAACTTGGTGCTAAGCTGGAGAGTGCTAATGGCTGAACAGCCAAAAAATAAGCAAGTAAATGCCCGCGCAGCCGCGGCCAACATTTTGTATCAAGTGGTAGACCAAGGCCAGTCACTAAGCCAAATGCTGCCACGCGTATTGCCTCAAGTAGTGGCGCGCGATCACGCCTTAGTAAAAGAGCTATGTTTTGGTGTGTTGCGTTGGCTACCGCGTTTTGAAGCGGTTTTGCAACAGCTAATGGATAAACCCCTAAAAGGCAAAATCCGTAATGGTCACTTTTTGCTAATGGTTGGCTTGTACCAGCTGTTCTATATGCGAGTGCCCGCTCATGCTGCGGTGTCGGAGACGGTATCCGCCACCAGTCAGTTAAAACTGCATAGCCTAAAAAAACTGGTTAATGGTGTATTACGCAATGCCGAGCGCCAACGCGAGCAATTAGAGCCCCAGCTAACTGCCAACGACAGCTTGCAATATTGCCACCCTAGCTGGATAAGCAAACGCTTAAAAGCAGCTTATCCAGAACAATGGGCGCAAATACTCGAAGCTAATAACCAACATGCTCCAATGTGGATAAGGGTAAACGCTCTACAAGGTGAACGCGATGCTTACCAAACAGAGCTTGCGGATTTAGAGATCGCCAGCCAAAGTTCCCCGCTGGCGCAGCAAGCCTTATGTTTAGACAAAGCACAACCCGTGCATAAACTACCTCGTTTCGCCGAAGGTGCATCTTCGGTGCAAGATGGCGCCGCGCAAATGGCAGCCAGCTTATTGGATGCGCAGCCAGGTGAGCGTGTATTAGATGCCTGTGCTGCACCAGGCGGAAAAACCTGTCACATTCTAGAACTACAACCAGCATTAGCTGAGCTGGTTGCGGTAGATACCGAACAAGCACGCTTAAACCGTGTTACAGAGAACCTCGAGCGAATAGGTTTAAAAGCTACTTTGCATTGTAATGACGCCAGCAAACCAGAACGTTGGAACGATCAGCCTTTCGACCGGATTTTGTTAGACGCCCCCTGCTCGGCCACAGGCGTTATTCGCCGCCACCCCGACATCAAATGGTTGCGCCGTGATAGCGATATTGCAGAGTTAGTGAAGCTACAAAAAGAAATCTTAGAGGCGCTTTGGCAGCAGCTAAAACCCGGTGGAGTTATGCTTTACGCGACCTGTTCGGTGTTGCCCGACGAAAACAGCCAGCAAATTGCGGCATTTTTGCAACAAACCGCGGATGCTGAACTGGTGCCAATTAACCAAGATGAAACAGCAACTCAACCTGGTTGGCAACTTTTACCCGGCAACAATAACATGGATGGTTTTTATTATGCTCGACTACGGAAAACCTTGCCCTAGGGGCTGTTTATCCTTCGAGCTGATTTTTGCAGCCATTTGTGGCTTATTTATACAAGGCAGAAGATTTAATGTGTAGCGAGCCTACATGAGAAGCTGATAACGCAGTAGAAATAAGCCACAAACGCTGCCCGAAGGGTTCGCCTAAAATCGTTTTATACTTTGTTAAGGCGTATTTACCTAGAATGCTAGGCTACACGCGCCTTGCCGCGCCTAAAACGATTTTATCGCGAACAAAATTTAACCGCGAAAGATAAACAGCCCCTAGGCTTGCCTTTCGCGCCATCAAGAGTAACACTAAAAAATAGCAATAAACGCTTAAGGTATTGTTAGCAAATGAAAATCATTATTCTTGGAGCGGGCCAAGTAGGTGGCACGTTAGCGGAAAACCTCGTGGGTGAGAAATCAGATATCACCCTGGTAGATACTAACCAAGACCGCTTACGAGAGCTGCAAGATAAGTTTGATTTACAGGTTGTATTTGGTCATGCCGCCCACCCCAGCGTATTACGTGAGGCGGGTGCGCACGATGCCGACATGTTGGTCGCGGTAACGAACAGCGATGAGACCAATATGGCGGCTTGCCAGATTGCTTACACACTGTTTAATACGCCAAATAAAGTGGCGCGAATTCGCTCTGAAGAGTTGCTTGCCGAGAAAGAAGCACTGTTTTGTAATGAGGCGGTTCCGCTCGACCACTTGATAGCGCCCGAACAACTGGTTACCGACTACATCAGCCGTTTAATTGACTACCCTGGCGCATTGCAGGTGATGCAATTTGCCCGAGGTCGAGTAGGTCTGGTAGCGATTAAAGCCTACTATGGCGGTCCTTTGGTAGGTAATGCCTTATCGGTATTACGTGACCACATGCCTGATATTGAAACCCGAGTTGCAGCAATTTTCCGCCAAGGCCGCGCAATTCGCCCACAAGGCACCACTGTGATTGAAGCAGATGATGAGGTGTTTTTTGTAGCAGCCAGCGATCATATTCGCAAAGTAATGGCCGAACTGCAGAAACTTGAGAAACCTTATCGGCGCCTAATGATTGTTGGCGGCGGTAACATTGGCGCTGCGCTAGCTAAGCGCTTAGAAAGCCAATACAGCGTTAAACTTATCGAACGCAACCAACGCCGCGCCGAGCAACTGGCAGAAATGCTAAACAATACCATCGTATTTTGTGGTGATGCCTCTGACCAAGAGTTGCTCAGCGAAGAGAACATCGAACAAGTTGATGTATTTATCGCGGTAACTAACGATGATGAAGCTAACATCATGTCGGCCATGTTAGCCAAACGCATGGGCGCTAAAAAAGTGATGGTGCTAATTCAACGTGGCGCTTACGTAGAGTTAGTACAAGGCGGCACTATCGATATTGCCATCTCACCGCAGCAAGCGACTATCTCAGCCCTGCTTACTCATGTTCGACGTGCCGATATCGTAAATGTTTACTCACTGCGCCGCGGTGCAGCCGAAGCCATTGAAGCCATCGCGCATGGCGATAGTAATACATCAAAAGTGGTGGGGCGAAGCGTTGGTGAGTTAAAGCTTCCTCCCGGTACAACCATTGGTGCAGTCGTGCGCGGTAACGAAGTGATCATTGCCCACGACGATACGGTGATTGAGCAAGATGACCACGTAGTGATGTTCTTAGTGGATAAGAAATTTATCCCTGAAGTTGAGCGTTTATTCCAGCCTAGTCCGTTCTTCCTGTAGGTTTTTTCACATGATGATTGCCCCCGATCTCAGGCCCATCATGTTTGTGACGGGTTTGGTATTGTCCAAACTCAGCCTATTAATGCTAGCGCCCTTAGCATTAGGAATGGCTTACGACGAACCGGATTACGTCGAGTTTTTCTATACCATTGTTATCACTCAGTCTGTGGCTTTTGCCCTCATTCGTTGGGGTAAACGGCCCAACTTTAAACTCTCGGTGCGAGGCATGTTTTTGCTTACCACCACAGTTTGGTTAATCGCCTGCTTATTTGGTGCACTACCTCTTTATCGAATAGACCACATTAGCTTTACCGATGCTTTTTTCGAAACCATGTCTGGGCTAACCACCACTGGTTCTACAGTACTGGCGGGTTTGGATGAGATGCCTAAAAGCGCGTTGTTGTGGCGCTCTATGCTGCAATGGCTCGGTGGAATAGGCTTTATTGTTTTAAGTGTAGCGATATTGCCATTTTTGAATGTTGGCGGAATGCGTTTATTCCAAACCGAATCATCTGATTGGTCTGATAAAAACACCCCAAAAACCAAAAATGTCGCCAGCAACATGCTCAAAGTGTATTTGTTGCTATCCATTCTTTGCGCCGGTGCTTATCACTTAACTGGCATGGACTGGTTTGAAGCGATTAATCATTCAATGACCACCATTTCAACTGGCGGTTACTCCACCTCCGATGAATCAATGGCGCATTTTAGCAATGCCAGCCACTGGGTAGGCAGCGTATTTATGTTACTCGGCGGCCTGCCCTTCTTGCTCTTGGTACAATCGATTCGCCATAAAGATCCTCGCTACATCTGGAAAGACGCTCAAGTTAGGGGATTTGTGAGCTTAATTTTGGTGGTGGGTGGCATGATGAGTATTTGGCTATGGATGCACGGTACCTTTTCACTATTGGATGCGCTGCGCATCAGCATCTTTAATATCATTTCAATTGTTACCACCACCGGTTACGGACTCACCGACTTTAGCCATTGGGGTAACTTCACCACCGTGTTATTTATCTTTTTAATGCTGGTTGGTGCCTGTTCAGGCTCTACGTCTGGGGGAATAAAAATATTTCGTTTTCAACTGGCTAGCGGATTGTTTTCACGCCAGTTAAAACAGCTAGTTCACCCAAATGGCATTTATCCACACCGCTACAACGGTCGTTTAGTCAGCGAGCAACACATCCGCTCCTTGGTGGCTTTTATTTTTGCTTTTTTCTTTACTCTCATCTTGTTAGCCAGCGGTTTAGCCTTACTGGGTTTAGACCCAATAACCGCATTGTCAGGCGCAATGACCGCATTAGCTAACGTTGGCCCAGGTTTTGGTAGAGTAATTGGCCCCGACCATAACTTCCACTTACTGCCAGACTCAGCCAAGTGGCTGCTGTCTTTAGGAATGTTATTAGGGCGATTAGAAGTACTAACAGTGCTGGTATTGTTTCTGCCAGCCTATTGGCGTTACCGTTAATTTTGGCGGCGATTTCGCGCCAAATAGGGGTTTAACCACCACCATAAGCCAAGGTAAACCAAGTACAAACCTACAATTATGGTTTTATGTTGGTTGGTGCCTGTATCCACAATCTCAAAATCAACGTTCATAATGTGGCAATACAGCCAAGCAATCACAATCGAACTGTAGATAATCGAGAAGCGCCACAAAGTAAGTAACAATGAACGCAAAGCACCAAGTAGCATAAGCAATACCTAAGCAAATAAGCCCAACGGAGAGCGACTAAAAGCCACAACGAGTATTTGGGCAAACACAGCAATAGCGGCTAAACCGGCCAATATTCTCACTAGCTGATTTGGCGCGCGCTTAAGAGCAAACATCCCCAACACAATATACACCACCAAAAGCACCACTTTAGCGGTCAGCCAATCTTGCGCGATGGGGTATTGCTGCAGCATCACGCAAAGCAAAATAGCCGCAACCAGCAAGCCAGTATCAATAATATGCGGTAGTACTTTTAACCAAGTACGCTTGAGTAATGACGAACCAAATAAGGCAAGAATCCAGCGAAAAATAAAGCCTAATATGCTTAGCATTGCCAAGGTCATATGTAGGTGTTTTACCATTGGATAGTATTCGAGCATTGCTTGTCCTTTCTGTATTCGCAAATTTTAGTCCGACCAGTGTATTAACTTGCATTTAATACCACAAACCTTTTTCTTAAGTAACAAACTCACAACATCTGCTAGGTAGCTGATTAACAAAAGAATAACTGGACAATAGTCACACCATGGCAGCAATACTGCTGTTTTATTCATCAATTCATCGCTAATAACGTGATCTAGCTCTCTTGGGGGATCTGCTAAACTGTGGGAGAGTGTCGCCACTATCTTATCTTTTTATTAACAAATGCCGGAGCTGGCCATGTCAGAAGCACCCAATATGCTACCTGCCATCGACATATTAATGTGTCATACAGGAGCCTCGTTTTTAGATGCATGCCAAGAATTAGGCGTAGACCCTAACGAAATGGCAGAATTTGGTTCCGCAGACCCAATAGACTCACAAGAAAATTAAATAAAAGGCAGCGTTAGCTGCCTTTTTCATTTATATCCCCGCCTAAAAACTCAGCAATAACTAAATAAAATTTTACTTAAAAAGCTTTTACAACATAGCCTTAGCTTAATTTGCAAATAAGTGTAAATAGCTCACTTCTTCACTAGCTTTGCTTTCGTTTTTACGGGTACAATCGTTCAGATTTATGCCTATTTGTAGGTATTTTTAACCAATACTTCGCTTTAAAAATGGATTAAACGGGTATCTCATGTCACAGCTGTATCGAGTGAATTTCATCTGTAACGGCAAAACCTACGAGCTGTATGCTAAACACGTAAATCAAGCCAGTTTATTTGGCTTTATTGAAGTGGGTGATTTTGTATTTGATGCCCGCGCGCAGTTGGTCGTTGACCCCAGCGAAGAAAAGTTAAAGACAGAGTTCTCTGGAGTAAATCGCACCATGGTACCGATGCATAACATCTTACGAATTGATGAAGTGGACAAACTAGGTAATTCTAAAATCCATGAAGCCAGTAACATAACGCCCTTTCCTTCTGCCATTTACACGCCTAAACCATGAACCAACAGAGCCCTATAGATTGGTTTAAACTAAAAGCACAGTTTGGCAACGAACAGTTGCTTAAAGTGTGGTTGACAGATGTTGTTAATGGCAGCGAACAAGAAGCTCAACAGATTAGACAAGCCATTGAAGAGGGCAAAGTAAATAGCGGCTTATTACAACAGCTTCAAGGCATAGCCGCTTTGGTTTGTAGCCCGGCGCTTAGCTCTTGGGTTAAGCTGTTGAAACAGAGTGAACAGCCCCAAGCAGATCTTGAAAAATGCTTAACTTGCTACCTTGAGGTAGTAACTGAAATCACTCACTACCTCAAGCAACATTAAACTACGCTGTAAATGTCGTAGTTAAGGTTTTTTCACCCAATCGCCCGAGGGAGATTGAATATAAGCGCCACTATCACTGCGCTCAATCGCTTTTTTGCCCGCCAGCGCAGCCACTTGTTGCTCAGTTAAACCGTTCTCTTTAGCAATTTGCTTGTATTTGGCTAAACGCTTTTGGTTAATACCATCCACTAAGGCTTTTACTTCAGCATTGTGGCTAACAATGCCTAACAAACCATTGGTTTGCTCACCCACCCAACCATTATTCTTTGCTTCACCTAAATCCAAGGCCGCCACAGAAAAGCTAAGGCTTAACAGTAAGGCTAGTATCCAGCTATTCCTTTTCATCATGCTCTCCTAAAACAGTCCGCTTTCATCACTAAATAAATCATCAAGTTGCTTATCAACGCGCACTCTAATTTCATGATCAATTTTTACATTTAGATTAACCGTAATCGGCTTATCTACCGCTACCTCTACCTTAGGTGTACAGGCCGCTAGGCCTAACACTAAAACTAGGGGGAAGAAGAAGTATCGTCTATCCATTGCTGCAGTTGTCCTGACAGTTGTTCGCCAATACGCAAACTACGTAGTAGCTGATAAATGTTTTCTTGGTGACGATAGTTCAATGTCACCAACCGTGGGCTAACCTGCTGATTGCGCCCAATAAGTTTTACCTGCATGTCGAGTTGCCCATCTTCGGCAAAATCGACTTCAGCTGCAAGTGTTTCATAATCAAAGTCTTCTAATAAGCTTAACGCAAAATCGAGCGACGGGTGTTGTGCTTTAATCGCCACCAGCGATTGGTGAGTAAGCGCAATATGCCCTCTTGGCTCTTCAACAGCCAGCCTCCCCGCTGCAATTGCGATGCCTTGCTCAGCAAAATGTACTGGTAGATTGCCCGACACCGATCCTTGCATGGTTAAGCCTAGTTCGGGATAAAGCTTCACTAACTCAGCGAGTTGCACCTTTTCAAGCTCAAGATTGGCGACATTAGGTAATGCTAGCGCTAGCTGAGCTACCCTCGCTTCGCCGCCCAACACCTTAAAGCCAATATTTCGCATCATTACGCTCTGCCACTGCGCCAATGGAGCAAATTCTGTTTGCTGCCAATTAAGGGCTAACTGCGATAAAGGTATGCCGATATCCCATTGCGCTAAGGTGAATACTCCAGAATGCTGCCAGCCCAACTGAGGCTGAAATTTGAATTCGCTAGTTAACTCTCCACCATCAAAGCGGAGCTCTCCCCATAGGGCATTAATATTCTGAGCCTTAAGCTCCCCATTAAGCTGCTCATTCTTCCAAGTAAACTGCAGCTCAGCTGCTGCTGACAATAGATTGGCCGGTTTAGGTAAAGTGTAAAAATGCTGCTGAAGCGCAATTAAGTCTTCACCGTTTAAGCGGCCGGTAATCGCCAACTCAGGCTGCAGTTGCCAACGTCCTTCCCCTATAAGCTGCCACTCTGCAACGTTCAGATGCCATTTATGCTGTTCAAACTGCCAAGCGGCTGCCGGTAGTGCTATTTCATCAATGCTAAAACCTGAGTGGGAAGCGGCTAACTGCCAGTTTTCCCAACCAGACAACTGCGCATCTAGTGTAGCTGCTAAGCTTGGCAGTTTTAGATTGGCCTTAACCAGTAGGTCATCCGAGAAATTTGCCGCAATAGAGAATTGCTGTTTGGCCAAGCGCTCATCGGCTAACCAAGCTTGCTCGAAGTGCTGAGCTAACGTTTTGAGTAGAAGCGGCGCTAACTGCCCGCTTAGCTGAAAAGTCTGCGCTTGTGCTGCAATGCTTAGCTCAATTTGGCTGCCTTGTGTTTCGCTTAAGCTCAACTGCCACTGCTGATCTTGCTGGCTTAGCTTTAGCTTTCCTTCAACAAGAATTTGCTTACTGTGCTTTACAGTTAGAAGCTCAACTTCGATGCGGCTGCCATTAAACGCCACAGGAATGTTGAGAAACTGGGTAAATAGTTGTTCAACCGGTGCTTGCCATTGGGCAGGCTCAAAGGTGGCGCTTCCCTGCTTGCCTGAGCTAAGCAAACAACTCACATCCAGCTCTAGATGCTCAACCCTTAATAACAGGGGAAAGCTGCTTACCTTAAGCCCTTCAATGTTTAGCTGCGGGCAGGCTCCCCACGCGCCTTTACCTAATGCGGCTTCCATTTTAGGGCTTGCGTAACAGGCAGCAGTAAACAACACGCTAAGCAGCAAGCTTAGTTGTAAAAATGTAGAGAAGCCCAAGAATAGGGGCTTGTGGTAACAACCACCCAAGCTAGATTCCTTTATTGCTTTATCTCTAGCAGGAATACTAAGCGCTTTTGAGCGGAATAACGAGAAAACAAACAACACAATAAGCATTTGGGCTTGACGAATTGGGACTATCCGACAAAAACTTAGTAAAACCAGCAGCTAAGGCTGCAAAACAGAAAACAACTATGGTTATACCAATCACACTAAGTAAGTGATCAGCAATAAGGCAGGAAAAATACTCGAGAGCAAGGCAGGATTTTTCGATAAGTAGTTATTCTACAATCAAAAATTCTAACGTTGTTATCGAGCTTTTTAAGCAGGTGGGATGAACAGTTACTTAGTACGATTGGTATTACACAGCAAAGCAGGAGGAAGCGCTAATGCCTTGGTGGTGGTTTTTAGTGATGCTCATCATCGTGGGCATGGTGGTATATCAATTATGGCGTAATGTTCAGCAGCGTCGCTGGGACTCAGCCCAACCGCTACACAGCCTTTGGGTAACAGTATCAAAACGCGATGAAATCCCCATTACTCGTCCCGGTAAAGAAAATGAAGATAGGCATAAGCGTTATCGCTATTTTGTGGAATTTACCCCAGTGGAAGGCGGTGAGTCGCGCCGTTTTCAAATAAAACGTAAGCAGTTTCAAGATCTTACTCAAGACTTAACCGGTGAGCTCACCATTCAAGGAAGCCGACTAGTGAGTTTTGAAGCTGGCGAACCGCCCGCGAATAGCAGCGAAGGGCAATAGCGCAACCAGTAAGCCAGCGGCGATTAGTAATGCCCCTAAAGCATGATAAGCCGCTAGTTGCTCACCCAAAAAAGTCACGCTCAGCACGGCGCCAAATAAGGGCATTAAGTGAATGTATTGGCCAGCGATATTGGCTCCCACGCTTTTAACGCCATAATTCCAAGCCAAATAAGCCAGCAGAGAAGGAAAAACCGCTACATAAGCCAATGCTGCAATAGCATCATTAGTTACCTCAAACGCGGCTTCAGGTATATTTAGCCAATAAAATGGACTCAGCACTAAGGACCCAACAACCAGCGTGCAACCTAGAAAAGCTGCTCCACCTAGCTCGGCAGGTTTATAGCGTAAGCCAATGGAATAAAGCGCCCAAACTAAAGAGGATAAAACAATCCAACCATCGCCTTGGTTGATGCTAAAAGTCGCCAACTGCTGCCACTGCCCTTTCACCAACAAAGCCAACACACCAACAAAAGACAATACAATGCCCACCATTTGCCGCAGAGTTATGCTTTGTTTTAGCCACACCCAACTCACTAGCAAAATAAATATCGGAATCATCGAGTTAATAATCAGTGCGTTGGTGGCAGTGGTATTTTGTAAACCGATATAAACACAGGAGTTAAACCCCGCCACACCCAAGCATGCCAAAATCGAAATACGTAGCCAATTTTGGCTAATCACTTCTCGCTGACGCCACATACTGCGATAAAGCAAGGGCATGGCAATCAGCATGGCTAAAGTCCAGCGCCAATAAGACAAAGACATCGCTGGCACTTGTTCTGAAATATAACGCCCAGTAACAAAATTTCCGGCCCAGAATAGTGGCGGCAGAACCAGCAAGCCATAAGCCAGTAGCTTTCCTTTCATAAAACCTTCCCTCTCTACTCTAGACGTCAGCGACTTAGGGCTGTTAGGGTATAGCATCAGGCTGGGATTTGCAGTACTATCCGCCATCGCGCGGTAGCGCTTTCTAAAACATTACTATTTCATGGATAACGATCAATGAGTCTAATAGAGGCGATTAATGCAGGACTGCATGTGACAGCAATTATTTTGCTGGCAGGTGCGCTGTACTCTGAAGCCTTTTTGTTCCGCCGCGGAATGACCCAAGATGATGTAAAAAAGTTGCTGTTGGCCGATGCCACCCATGCTTTTTCCACGGTATTGATTTTTATCACCGGCGCTTTACGGCTGTTTTTGTTTCACAGC
The DNA here is from genome assembly GCF_037076485.1 of Agarivorans sp. OAG1. Classification (NCBI taxonomy): domain Bacteria; kingdom Pseudomonadati; phylum Pseudomonadota; class Gammaproteobacteria; order Alteromonadales; family Alteromonadaceae; genus Agarivorans; species Agarivorans sp. OAG1. The sequence continues at coordinate 191,394 of NZ_AP028990.1, read as the reverse complement.
ACTAGCCATACTTACCTCGACAACCCATTCTTCGCTTTAAAAATGCTACTGTTTTTTGTTGTGGTGCTGTTGTCTCTTTATCCTTCAGCCACCTTTTATCGATGGCGCAAAGCCTTAAAACAAGGCAAACCCTCGATGATTAGCTATCGCCAACACTCCTCGGTAATTTGGTTAATTCGCCTTGAGCTAGGTGTGCTGTTATTAATCCCAATGCTAGTTACGCTAGCACGTGCCGGTTTTGGCAGCTAAGAGCCACCTTTAGTTACCTTGCGAGAACACCGCTGCCCTGCTTAAGCTAGCTTGTATTTGAACCAATTGGCCACCACCAAAACACCACTAATGAGCAACAGCCCCTAGATATTTCTGTTCTTATTCATACGCTTGTTGTATAGATAAATGCTGATATTTAGCCAGCAGGGGTTAGCACTATGAGTACATCCAATTATCAACTCAGCCAAGAGCATGAGCTGGCCACGGTGTACCCAGAAAAAATTCAACCTTACTGGGCTAAACATACCAGCGAAGCCAGTTTTGTTGGCGCGCAAGGCTTAAGCATAAAGTATCTAAAACTAGCGGCCGCCGAACCTAACAACAAGGTAATTGTGGTTTCACCAGGGCGAACCGAAGCCTATTTAAAATACGATGAACTCGCTTACGATCTCGCCCAACAAGGCTACGACGTATTTATCATCGACCACCGCGGCCAAGGCTTATCTGACCGTGAAAGCGCCCGCTGGCAACCCGGTGATGTAGCTAGTTTTCAATACTACGTTGATGATTTAGCCACGCTTATTGAACAGCAAGATTTGCTAGCTAATTACCAACAGCGGTTTATATTGGCGCACTCGATGGGCGGCGCTATCGCCGCTCATTACTTACAACAATTTCCCAATACCTTTACTGCCGCCGCTCTATCTGCACCAATGTTTGGTATTAATCTAGGCATGCTACCTAAGCCAATTGCCACCAGCTTAGCAGCGATTATGAGTAAACTTGAACGGCAATTTAAGCGCGGCCCCTACTATGCGGTTGGCCAATCAGATTACAAACACTGCAGCTTTAACAATAACCACTTAACTCACAGTGAACAGCGCTTTAAGCAGATGCAAGCCGTGTACTTGGCCCATCCCAAAATTCAGCTAGGCGGACCAACCAATCGCTGGTTAGATCAAAGCTTTACCGCTATGCAACAAATCATCGATCGCGCCAACACGATCAGCGTTCCACTACTATTATTACAAGCAGAACAAGATGAAATTGTAACCGCTGCGGGCCAGCGCGCTTTTTTTCAAGCACTAGGGCCTTCAAGCGCGGCATCATCACAATTCAAGATTATTGCTGGCGCAAAACACGAAATACTGTTCGAAAGCGACTCGATGCGAAACCCTGCTTTAAGCAGTATTCTCAACTTCTTCGAACAGCACGCTAATTAAGGGCTACGTCGCTTTTGCGGGCTAGCTAAGGAGCATCATTATGTATCAGCTTATAGCCACCGATCTCGATGGGACATTGCTCAACGGCGAGCATCAAATCTCAGAATACACGCTGCAAACCATTACCCGTTTGTACCAGCAAAACGTTAAGTTTTTAATTGCCACTGGCCGCCATTACATAGATGTGCGCCCCATTGCCGATCAATTCGATTTTCCCATGTATTTAATCACTTCTAACGGTGCCAGAGTGCACAACAAGCAAGGTGAAGTGCTATTTAGGGCCGACTTAAACTCACAAGAAATCGACCGCATTTTGGATATCTCCTCTCACTACACACTACATCGAAATATTTACCATGAAGATAACTGGTACGTTGAACAAGAAAACGAATATGTCCGCTCGTTTAATCAACACTCTGGCTTTGATTATCAGTTAACCGACTTCTCCACCTTAGAGCACCAACATATATGCAAATTGTTTTTTGTGGCCGAACACGAGATATTGCTCAAGCTAGAAAAAGACTTCATCGAAGCCTTTGGCGATAGCCTAAATATCACCTTTTCACTACCTGATTGCTTAGAAGTAATGGCGCAAAAAGCCAATAAAGGCGAGGCGCTAAAAGCGGTACTGGCACAGAAATCGATAGCGCCAGAGCACTGTATTGCCTTTGGTGACGGCCTTAATGATAAAGAAATGCTTAGTCTAGTAGGAAAAGGTGTGATCATGGCCAACGCGCATGACCGTTTGAAGTTGACTTTACCTCATTTAGAACAAACACTTAGCAACAAAGAAAATGGAGTTGCTGAATATTTAATCGGCACTTTTAAGTTGTAGTTGTCATCTTAAGGAAAGGTAATGAGGCTTGTTAAAACACTTAGCTTAGCAATTTTTAGTTGTATCACATTGTTAGGGTGCTCCCAAACGCCTCCGCCGGAACCGCCAAAAAAAGTAGAGCCCGTTAAGGTACCAGTAAAACTTAACCCGCTTACTCCGCTAAAAGGGAGCCTCACCCTTAGCGCACCAGGCGCTATCTTCACTCCTTGTCAGGGAGATAAACAATACTGGGTTGAGCTGTCTTCGACAGATAAACAAGTACTTAGCCGTTTTGCAAACAACGCAAGCATCTACGTAGAGCTGATGGGCCGTTTTGCCAACGTAGGCAAGCAAGCGCCTCAAGCCGATTACTTGGCCAAGATCACCCCAGATGAATGGCAATACTTGGCTTCTGAAGGCCCAGGCTGCAAGCTTGATATTGCCGAGCTTAGTGCATGGGGCAATGAGCCAGGTTGGCGAATAGATATTGAAGACAACAAGTTGTTACTCAGCACACTGTCGGGCGCAGCAAATAAAACCATTACTCGCAGTGGCATTGATAAGGGCCTGCACTATTGGCAAGCCGGCAGCGAACTCTACCTCAGCGTTTCTAAACAACAGTGTTTAGATACCATGGCGGACAGTGTTTATTCCTATAGCGCCGAGTTAACTTATAAAGGCAAAATCTACCAAGGTTGTGCACGACGCCCATTCCAACAGAATGTGGAACTACTTGCTGGCTACTACAAAGTTAAACTTCCCACAGCGTCTGGCTCTGGCCGCGTAGTGGATTTAAGCCTAAACGCCGACTTTAGTGCCGAACTACAAAACACCTACCTTGAAGAAGAAAAAACCTTTAGCGAGAAAGGCTACTGGTACCCGCTTAATGAATCCAGCTTGGCCTTAACCTTAAGCCAAAGTAACCACCAGCAAGTGAAGAGCGACATGATATTTGACTGGGACGGGCGACTACTGCGTTTACGTAACCCAGAATCACAACAGCAAGGCAGTGCTGGGCTAAACATGATGAAAATGGATGGCCCCGCAGTAGCTTTAGGCACCAGCAAAAAAGTCTACCACCAACGTACCTTTGAACCTGCCACCTTAATGGCCAGCAGCGACTACGACCCTGAAGTTGAAGCAGCCTTAAAACAATACTTTAAGTTGCACCGCACCGAACTAAACGGCACCAAATACCAATGGTGGAAGTTTGATCTAAATGGCGATGGCAAAGACGAAATCATTACTTATGTAGACTGGTGTGGCAGCGGCGGATGTAGCTTATTGGTATTTGAAGCCAAAGATAACAATCACCGTTTCTTAAGCAAAACCACACTGGTGCACAGCCCCTTCTTTTTGGCTACGTCTAGCAATGCTCGCTGGCAAGACTTGCTACTAGAAGTATCTGGCGGCGGAGCCACTCCAGGCCTGCGTTTACTGCGCTTCGACGGCCTAAGTTACCCACTTAACCCAAGCATACAACCAGAAGCACCACAGCCAGCGCCAGTAAGCGGGATTACCTTCCATGCAGAAGCCTTTAACAAAGGGGCTGGACGAGCGTTAAACTAAGCTCACATCATTTGCTAGCTCAATACCTAGGCTAGCGGTACAATGCCCCTGATTTTTCAGGGGCATGTTATGACACAGCAATTCGACGTTATCATTATTGGCGCAGGCGCCGCAGGCTTGATGTGTGCGGCTACCGCCGGCTATCGCGGGCGCTCGGTTTTGGTGATTGATAACGCCAAAAAAGCAGGTCGAAAAATCCTTATTAGTGGCGGCGGTCGTTGTAACTTTACTAATCAGAGTGTTAGCCCAGACAACTTCTTATGTGGTAACCCACACTTTGTTAAATCCGCTCTTGCACGCTACCCCTCAAGCAATTTTATAGAGTTAGTCGAGCGCCACGGCATCGAATACCACGAACGTGATCATGGCCAATTGTTCTGTAACGACAGTGCTAAAGATATCGTAGACATGCTGCTCACCGAATGCGATTGGGCGGGCGTTACCATTAGCCTACGTAGCGAAATCAAGTACGTAAAACAGCTCGATGAACAACAGTTTGAAGTGCACGCTGGCGGTCAATGCTACCAAGCCAGCTCCTTGGTAATCGCCACCGGCGGGCTATCTATGCCTAAACTGGGTGCCACTCCATTTGGCTACAAATTGGCAGAACAGTTTGGCCTTAAGGTACTACCCACTAGAGCCGGTTTAGTGCCATTTACTTGGCATAGCGATCAAAAAGAGCACTTTGAAGCCCTCTCGGGCATCGCGGTGCCAAGCTGCATTACTGCCGCTAACGGCAAACAATTTAGCGAAGCGCTATTATTTACCCACCGCGGCTTATCAGGCCCCGCTATATTGCAAATATCTAACTACTGGCAACCCGGTGAAGCGGTAAGCATCAACCTATTACCCAAGCAAGATGCCGCCTCCTTGATCGAACAGGTATTATCGCAACATCCCAAACAAAGCCTAAAAAACACCTTAAGCCAATGGCTGCCCAAACGCCTTGTAGAAGCCTTATTTGAAGAAAACACGCTAGCCAAAGCACTTAATCAGCTAGGCCATGGCGAACGCGACAGTATTGCAGCCAAGTTAAACAATTGGCAAATCACCATGAATGGCACCGAGGGCTACCGCACCGCCGAAGTGACCCTAGGCGGCGTAGACACCAACGAACTCAGCTCCAAAACCATGCAGGCCAACAGTGTAAAAGGCCTCTACTTTATTGGCGAAGTAATGGACGTAACCGGTTGGCTGGGGGGCTTTAATTTTCAATGGGCATGGGCCAGTGGCGTAGCCTGCGGCCTAGATTGTTAATTAATTTTAGGAATGGCCTAAACATGGACAAAGAAAACTACCTAGCATTTTGTAAAGCAGAGCTACGCAGCGTGTTTTTTGAGTACCAAGGCGGGTAAAGCAGACAACAAACTCAAGTACCGAGAAAGCAAACGCCATCATAGGATCAGAACACCAAGCTGTATTTGGAGAAAGCGTTAGCGAAGGGCTCAAGCGTAAAACCCAGCTCAAGCAACTAAGAGAAAGCGACCCCGATGCCTACTTTAATATTCCAACAGTAGAGCGCCTTTAAACGCTGTTTAGCTTAAAGCTAAAGCCTAATTGTAGTTTTTGCATATTGACTGGAAATCAAATTAGAGCAACCACTACTTTTTGCTCTAGGGCAATTGTTATTTCATACGATTACAACAACCACTATAGGCGTTCTCACCCATGGCAAACGTAACATCATACTCATAAGCAAAATCAGACATATCATCTGAACATTGTTCTGTTTTACTTAGTGAAATTGTAATTTTGCCTTCTTTAGAATCAGCACCCTGTATAATCCAGCGATTAGTGTGATTGTTCGAAGCTAGCTTTTCCTTTAGTTCAAACATGGTGATATTGTCATCAATGTCACTATATTTAATCACTCCACCTTCTACATCTAAACCCCAAAAAGGTTCAGTACCTAAGCATTGCAATTGGGTCGCACTCGACGATGCGACTCCCATGAAGCCTAGGACCACGAGCCCTAGACAAGTGCTTAGAACGGATACGACTTTTCTCATACTATAAATCTTAAATTAGTTGACCAAGCAAACGCCATCATAGAATCAGAACACCAAGCTGTATTTGGCGAAAGCATAGGTGAAAGGCTCAAGCGCAAAAACCAACTCAAGCAACTAAGAGAAAGCGATCCCGATGCCTACTTTAATATTCCAACAGTAGAGCGCCTTTAGTCGCTTTCAGCTTGCTGCAAAGACCTAGTTATAATTTTTTGCATATTGATACAGCTGAGTAATTCTCGCTTTAACTAGCTCAGCTTTATAAGCGTTTCTAGAAAGATTATAAGAACTACCAAAATTGACTCTATTCCAATTTTCGTTGATAAATTGCAGCTCTGAGTCTCTAAATGCAATCCACTTACGTTGGGAAGCTTTTAATGACTTAAATTCTTCCTCATTAAGCGCGGTCTTCAGAAGTGTATAAGCCTTATTAAGTTCCTTATCGAGAAAAGCGTGGTAATCTGCATATTCTGAAATAAAGTCTACATTTTTGCTGTCACTATTCGACAATGCCACTTCATATTTTCCGGAAGTTATCTCAAACTCACCTAAGTAATTAGGGGCATCAGGGTTATCAATAGAAAAGGCGCTCCCTGAGAATAAAACTAAACAGACAGAGATAACTTTTATCCAGTTACGTTTTTTCATGCTACCAACCTTTATAAATATTGTTACTAAATATGTTCCACTCAGCATTTCTGCGGTTTGTTAGCCCCTTGTTAACTTTTCCCTGAGATTTATTCCACGCTTTCCACGCGCTTTCCAAATTTATGTAAGAAGTTGTTGCTTTGGGATCATTAACCAGCTTAACAACACTAGACTTTTTAAAGCCGTTAGTTCCGATATTGAATGCAAGAATGACTAAGGCATCAAACTGCCATTGTGTAATGGAAACTTTGATACAAGCTTTTACACTATCCACAAAGGGCTTGAGATCGGCTTTAAACAAAATATCTGCTTCCGCTTTTGTCGTTCCATTCTGATACTTTGGCCATTCAGCAAGACTAATCAAGTGCCCATATCCAATAGTTGCACCCTCAACCCAAGCTGATATATCTAGCCCGTTCTGATCATCATATGGTTTTAATCTGAGCTGTTCTATCCCTTGAAGTAGTGTCACTCCTTTAGCGCTAAGCTGCTGGGTAGACTTGGTAAATGAGGTTGCTGTTAGTTTTTCATTAATCTTTCGGTGACTGCCGCCATTGGCATCAATTCTTCCATCGGGGCGCACCATGCCCACGACTTTCTTTTGAAAGGCCTTAATTGCAGCAACGGTTTTAGAATTTTCTGGTTTCGACCCTAACTTGCCGTCTTCCACTAACTTCTTAGTTGGTGGAATGAGCCCTATCAGCTTGTTTAGTGCAGCTTGCACTGCTTTTATGTCATTAGGTTTATTAACCCCACCCAAGCCTACAGATTGGGTGATTTGTAACTTAGCCATTGTGATTCCTTGTACAAAGCTATATTTATAAATTTTTATGATGACCTTTTGCTAACTACAATGCTAACGCTACCAGTGCGCAAAGAAGAGCTTAAAATGACTTTGCCCCATTTATTTTTTAAGACTCAAAAAAATGAACAAACCCTTATTAAATAACTTTTTCAATTTCTATGTTCAGCATATCTTCAAAAGAAGAAAAAGAATCAACTCGGTCTATACCAATTCGATCTCTAAACTGAAATTTATCAGAACTACTTTCGTAAACTAGAATCCCTGAGCTATCCTCACCGACAATTATCACATCTAATTCATCACTTCTTAAAGATTCTCGAAAAACTTCATTCATCTCAACTATATCTAGAGATGAGCCATTTAAGTCTGTTTCAGAATTTTTGGTACCATAAATAATAAGTCCGTTAAATTCTAAGCCGTTTACCAATTTCAAAAAACTTAAGAATTCTTTTGGTAACTCTATAGAAAATAAACTTCTAACTGTTCCTACCAACTCAATGACTTCGATATCGGTAGCAGGTGGCTCCAACACCTCCCCCCATTCCGAAGCTATGCTTCTAATTTTTTCTAATAACTGTTGCATATCAATAAATCCAACTATTTTACGTTCATCGGGTAAAGAAAACCGGGGGGAATCGGAAACTCAACTATTGCTGTACTACCATATGGAATATCGCTCGTTAAATCCTTCTGAGCATTAGTTATAGTATAGTGCTCAGAGTTATTTCTAATTAATACTAGATTTGAGAAGTCATTATCTCCACCGTCGTCAATAGGTATCTTATGGTGTACGTTGTACCCCTTTGGAACGCCTCCTTGTGCAACTTTTGCAATTTGAGCATCGCTTAAGCCTGCTGCTTTCATAAGGTTAACTTTCTCAGCATCATTGCCTATCGACTTTAAGAAGTTCTTTCTAACAGAAGAGTCAAATTTTTTCCTCAACTCAGCCAATGATTCTCTACTTCGACGGGTATAGTGGATTTTTCGAACTTCAATATTTTTCAAGACAACTGACTTACCTTTATACTTTCCAGTAAATTCTGAACTAATATTCCGATTTACCCTCGAAGGACCAGGTGCAGTTTTAACTAGTGACTTAGGGTTTAAAACCATCCCAACGGCAGCGGTACTGGCACCAAGCCCTTCCCAATCACCCTGCTCCCAATTCACAGACACAGTATCAGCAAACTGTTCTATTCCATCAATGCCTGTATTAACACGATGTATTGTTCTATCCACTGCACCGGTTGTAAAACCAAATGGGCGGGTCACATAATCAATAGGATAATATGCTGTATCAACAATGGTATAAGCGGCATCATAAGCCACCTCAACAGGGTTCGCGACTATTGCCTCTATTGCGGCTTGAGTGCTCTCTCCCCAAAACTTTGTGATACCACCAATGAAATAGGCTGCATTCATTAATGGGTTACCATCTTCTTTACATAACCCTAAGGGGTCTACCCAGTTAGTTGGACTTGGGGTGTATTGATAAAGGTTTAAGCCACCGAGTAATTCAATTGGGTCTTGTTGTATGTACCTGCCCTGATGCGGGCAGTAGTAGCGGTGAAAGTTATAGTGCAGGCCGCTCTCTTCATCGAAGTATTGACCTTGAAAGCGCAGCGGGTTGTCTATTTGCTTAACGCTTAGTTGTTCTATCGAACCATAGGCTTGGTAATGGGCTTGCCATACTATATTGCCTTGCTCGTCGCTTAAGCGAACAGGCGTACCAATATGGTCGAGGTGGTAATGATAAACCTGACCCTGTTTAATCATTACTAAAGGGCGGTGGCTATCGGGCTCGTAGACATACCAGGTAAATTGGCCTTGGCTATGTTCACCAATTAGTTGATTACCTTCCCATAGGTAATCGGTTTGCCCTTGGGCGGTAATTTTGCAGCTGCGACGGCCTAGGGCATCGTAGTGATAAACGGTGTTGTCGCGGCCTTGGCTAAGCCTAACTAATTGGTTTAAGCCGTTAAATACGCGTTGCTGACGCACCTTACTTTGGCTGGCGAGTACTTGGTTACCGTAGCGATCATAACGGTAGCTACACTGCTCATCACCCAGCAGTTTGTCACCCAACATGTCGGCTTGTTTGGGGTTGGCAAAACTATCCAGCTCAAATTGCTGGTTATTAGCATTGTGACTAGTAGCCTTGGTGAGTTGGCTAAGCGCATCATAACTGTAGTTATTGTCGCCCAGCTCGCTGTCACTCACGCCTAAAAGTTGATCGCCCGCATCAAAACGGTAATGACGCTCAATAATGCTTGGCGCTTGTTCAGGTTGTTCTAACTGCCATTGCTGGCTTAACAAGCGGCCTTGTGCATCATAGTGATGATGCAATTGGTGGCGCTTGCTTAGCTCGCGGCTTACTTCTTCACCAACAGCGTTAAAGCTGCGACTTATCACAGGCTGCTGGTTAAACCATATCGCAGATAAACGCCCTTGTTCATCGTAGCGATAAGTTAAGGCATTGCCGTCGGGAAGTTGAGTATGGCTGCGCAATCCTTGTGAGTTCAATTGATAAATAGATTGCCAATTGTCTTGCCAGTTTTCTTGCAACTGGCCATTAGCGAAGTAGCTAAAACGTAGTTTGCGCGCAGCATTGTTGGCTTGGCTCAACTTACCTTGTAAGTCATAGGTAAAATCGTTAATCAGGGTAATGCCATTAGCGGTGCTGCGCTGCTCGGTTACCTGACCTAGAGAATTGCGTTTTAGCTGAATCAGCCGCTCACTATTTTCTGCAACTTGAGTAAGCTGACCCGCTAGGTTGTATTGGTAATGCTGCTCGCGGCCATCAAAACCAATGGTTTTGCTAACACGTTCGCAACTGTCGTATTCCAGTTGATAAACCTGCTCGTCGCTGCGTGAAATGGCGGTAAGATTACGTTCTTTATCGTAACAAAAAGCCAACCATGAACCGTCGGGGTTAATCTGTTTAGCTGGCTGCGACAAGCCTTGATATTCGTAGCTTGTACTACGCCCTAGCGAGTCGGTCACTTTAGTCACTCGCCCTGCTTCATCATAGCGATAGGCCCTACGCTGACATTGCTCTGGCGAATCCTGATGATAAGACAAGACCTCAATAATGTTGCCACGTTCATCGCGTTTGTATTGGCCAACCCAGCCTTTTCCATCTACTTCACCATTGCACTCACCAATAGCGTTATAGCTATAGCGAATTAACGCTTCACCTACTTGTTTGGCGCTCAACAAGCCTTGCTCATTCCACCAAAATTGTTGATTAGGCTGGTTACTGGCAATTTTACTCACCAAACGGCTTTGCGCATCGTAGCGGTATTCGGTCACCACACCTTGTACATCGGTTTCTGTGGTTAACAAACCAAGGCTGTTGTACTCACGCTTAAGCGATGAGCCGTCGGCATAGTCAACCTGTGTAACAAAACCCAAGCGATTATAGCTATAACGAGTAAGATTTTGATTTGGCGCTAGCTCAGCGTCTAACTGGCCCTGCGCATTGTAATGGTAACGAGTAGTCGCGCCATTTGGGTCTGTTTCACTAATTTTGCGCTGTAGTTCATCGTATTCAAATAACCAACAAGCGCCGTCGGGCGAAACTTTTTTAAGGATTTGACCTTGTGCGTTATGCCAGTAAGTCCAACAGTTTCCGTAACTATCAAAGCTGCGGCTAAGGCCTTGCTCTAGCTCATACTCAAATCGATAGTGATAATGCTCGTTATCGCCCCATTGCTCTATACAACGCGCATTTTGCTCACAGCCATCCCAAGAAAAGTAGTGAGAAAACCCCGAAGCGCGGGTTCGTTGAATCAATAAACCTTGCTGATAACGATACTGTTCTTGCTGACCCAAACGGTTGGCCGCAGTGCTTAAATGCCCCTGTTCATCATAGGTATAACTTGCATAGCTTTGCGCTGTTTCGGCTTTAGAGCTGAGTAATTCAACCAGCCGACCTTCTAGGTCATAGCGTAGGAACAGTTGTTGGCTATGGTTGATTTCAACATGGGTTAAGCGAGGAGCAACAGAATAACTAAGTCGATAATGCGTATCGACACCATCACTGATTTTGGTAAGCAGCCACTGTTCTTGCTGCTTAGAAAACTGCAAAGTTTTGCCATTGGCACTGCTAATAACAATGTTTTCAAGCTGATGTTGCAACACCATGCCCGACTTAACCTGGCTACTTTTAGCGCCGACGACCACATAAGGAAAATGCTGCTGATGCCCTAGTGCATCGGTAAACAACCAACCCGCTTGCTCACCCTGTAACTGTTCCAAACTGTAATGAAAATTACTTCGCCAGCCTAAACCTAAACCCACATCTTGATGCGAAAGACTTGAGCGATAAGTGCGCTGCCAAACTAATTCACGATGACCTTGCAAGCACACATCGTCTAATTGCAGCACTTCTTCACCGCTGCTCATTACAATGGGATCACCGCAAGTTTGAGTATCGGGATGGTCAACAGCTTGAGTGACGTCATCACTGCTATTTTGGTTTTTACCTTGCTGTTGGGTCTTCGAGCGCCCTCCTGGAGCTTTGGGTTCATTTGGGACGGATGAACTCCAAGAGGGCCTCGAAGCTGGAGAATGTTGAGGAATAGCTTTTTCAGCTTGGCGCTGAAACCACACCTCACCATTCGTTAACGCGGTAATTAATTTCTGATGCGGATCGCCAGCCGGCGTAGTAGTGACCAAACGGTATAAACGGCGTAAACCTTTGCCATTGCTATCAGCAGCACCTGCAAAGTTAGCTAAAAATGCCGCTGCTTTTTCGGCATCACTAAAGGCAGGCTTGTTGCCCACATTACGTTTGCCAGTAAAAAAGTCATAAGCAAAGCCGTCAATTCCAGTGACTACTTCTTTTTGGGTTCCATCCATACTGCTGTTTTACACCACTAGGCGACCCACGCGAGCATCATTGCACTGCGGTAGGTCTGATCAGAAATATCCAATTGAAAACTCAAACCAGCATGTTTTTGCTGCTGATAGTGAGTAAATAAATGACACAAATTAAACAAGCCAGTACAGGCCGCTAAGTCCCCGACTCTGGCATCAGCAAATATCACTTGGCTGCGCGAACCAACGCTACTCTCAAAACATTGAAAAGCCGCTAACCAGCCATCCATTAACTCACTGCTTAAGGCACTTGGCATATAGCATTGAGTTAGCTCTTGTCCGCACTGGCCACGATAACGTTGGATTAACGCCGCCACTGTTGCAGCTATGCTTTTATCTGAGGTTTGCACCTCATAGCTGGCCCAAGGCACAGCAAAACCACGCTTAGCTGGCTGTAACCGAGCAGCGATGAAACACTCACTAGCAATGCTAGCGGTTTGCTCAAGAGCTTGCGTTGCAGCTAAACGCTCATCTTGATGATAAGCCAGCACTTGAATTGAGCCCGCCAACTGCTGATTAAATAACTTAAGCGCTTGGCGCAGCGCTAATTGCATGGCGCAGCGACCATAGGGAAACAAATACACTTTTTTGCTTTGCGCTAACTGAGGCACCAATGCCAAGGTATCTTGATAAACTTGGCTTTTTGCTTGTTCTAAAGGCGCTTCTGGCAGCAATACAAACACCGCATCAGCATCGACTTTTAGCTTGGCTAGTTTGGCTCGATCTGCTTCATTAAAGCTGTAGTGACGCAGGGCCTGCTCGCCCTTAATGCTTACGGTTGCAGCAATCTCATCATCGCTTAAACCAAAAATAGCGTTTGAATCGCTGTATTCACCAAGCTGCAGAGCCTCAATATCTAGCTGCAAGTTCATGCCTAGCCTATTAACACCGTAGGGTTACCTACTACAATTTTGCCGCCATGGGCGGTTGAATCGCCTAATCGCGCTACTGCTTTACCACCAACCGTAACCGAAGAGGAACCCGACTTAATCGTATCTGGCGGTCCAATGCACACCAACTTATCGCCCACGCAAGCAACCGGCATTCCGCCAGCAGTTACCGTACCGTTACCGCCAACCACCGGGCCACCAACATGAGGTACTTTGTTTTGCACTTTAGGACATACATGAAATGACCCAAGCATTGCTACTGGCTTACCCATTATGTCCCTTAGTTCAGTGAAATAGCTGGCGCTTTAAGCGCGATAGAGGTGCCGTTAATCGATACCGAGGTACCTTTGATATCAATATTGCCGCCACTTGAAAGGGTGATAGAAGCGCCGCCCGCTTTAATGGTGATTTTGCTGCCAGCCACTAAATCGATATTTTTGCCTACATCTATTACTAGGTTCTTACCTACTTTCTCAGACTGGTTTTCGGCAACGTCAATGCTGAGATCTTTACCAATTTTTTCAGTTTGGTTTTGTTTAATTTCGGTTTGCAGATCTTTCTCTGCCTGCATGTAAAGCAGCTCTTTACCGGCATCGTCATCAAAACGAATTTCGTTAAAGTTACTCTCGCCACCGCCTTTGGTTGAGCGAGTCTTTATTCCAGACTGCGATTTTTTACTCGGTAAGCCATAAGGCGGCATTTGGTCGCCGTTGTATAGTGCACCTGTAATCACCGGTTGGTCAGGGTCACCTTCTAAAAAGCTAACCAGTACTTCCTGGCCCACCCTTGGCAAGAAGAATGCGCCGTAACGGCTGCCTGCCCAGTTTTGCGAAACCCGAATCCAACACGAGCTGTTGCTGTCACTTTTGCCTTCGCGATCCCAGTGGAACAGCACCTTAATACGGCCATATTTATCTACATGGATCTCTTCACCCGGATCACCCGTCACCAAGGCTGTTTGGGCGCCATGAATCACCGGCCGAGCCGTGGTTTGGGATGGTCTGAACAATACGTCAGCCGGGATGCAAGAGAACTGATTGTGTAGCACTTGGCCGCTGTTTTTAGCTGCGCCAGTTTGGCTGGTAATGGCAACACTTAAACTAAGTTGAGTAATTAAGTAGCTTTTCCCTACCTGAGCGGGATCTTCATGTGATTTAAAACCAAAGTACTGACCAGCGCTAAAAGTAGCGCAAGTACTGCCACCTCGGCACACTAAGGCATCTCGCTGCATTGCTTCTAAAGCTACGTTGGCAGCATTTTGCAAAGCAGGGTTAAATTCGGAACCGGCATAATACTCAAACACTTCGCCATTTTGCTGTTGTTTGGTTAACGCCGTATTTTGCTGTTCACCCTTTGGTTTTGCGCTTGGTTTTATAAAGTCGTAACCGCCTTTACTGGCAATTCCCGGAGTGATGTTTAGGTTACCACTCCAAGAGAACACGTGAGACTCTGATAATGAGCCGGTGGTAAAGGCTACTTTACTTTCTTCTGCTTCGCGGTAGGCACTCAAAGCATCAGCCAATACAACACTGTGCTTGGCCTTGCTGTGTTCAATAATGTAAAAGATGCCTGCTTCTTCAAGCAAACGATGCACAAAGGCAAAATCACTTTCGTTATATTGAACTTTGTAACCCAAAGTTGGGTAACTGCCCTTAAGTTCACTTTTTACTTGCACGCCGTGTTCAGCAAAAATCTTTTTTACGATTTCGTCAGCGGTTAAGCTTTGAAAAATTCGGCAATTACTACGCTGCTTAAGAAAGTGTAAATTCGACACGATCTGTAGTTGGTAATCTTGGTATTTTTCGCCTTCTGCTTCACTAGGAACACGACTACCTAGAGAAGTAATACTGGCAACAACGCCATTAAAAAAACGGGTAACACTGGCTTTACCTTTTAGATAATCTAAATTAATGGTAACCGGTTTTCCAATAACGTCGGACTCAGATATTATCTGTCCATTTGTATAACAAGAAACATTAATAGAGAAAGGTGAAGATATACCTTCCTGAATATCAAACTGAGTAAGATGTAATACATCCTTACCCAATGGCGTTTCTATTTGAATGATATTCTTACTTTGACTTGCCTTTTCCATATGCTTCATGTTCACGCTAGTTAAAAAAATAAGCGGGATAGATTAACTACCCCGCAGAAAGCCAATTACATTTGTTGGCCTTTAACACCGCTGTAACCGTAAACAAGCGGAGCTTGAACATTGTTTTGGTCATCGGTAGGTGTAACAGTCATCATCATTTCTGTGTAAGAAATAGTGATGTTTTCAACTGGGCGGTCATCTTGAATTGATACTGAGTAGCTAGAAATCATTGCATCAGTCAGTTCAATTTTCATGATTTCTTCGATTTTCTCACCTTGCTTAGTAATGTGGAAAACCGCTGGCTTACCCTTACCAATAGTGGCTTCTTTGAAAAGATCTGGAGAAGCTTTATCTTGCATTTTAGTGATGTTGATATCACATAAACGCGTTGCACTCGCTTCACGATCTTGAGCAGTACCAGTGTGAGAAGAGATTTCACGTGCTACTGACCAATCTACAGACAAAAGAGTAATTAAGTCTTTGTACTGTTCAGCTGTCGCTTCACCCTTGATATCGCCGTACTTCAAATAAGTATTCGCTTGCATGCTAATTTCCTTTAGCTAATTAAGTAAAAATAACCCTAATGGGTATGTTTTAATGCAGCGTTTTAACACGCGCAATTTTATTAGTCGAAACCGTAAAACAATTTAATAAATGTCAAAAACATCAAAAACTGAATAACAATCACAACCCAATTAAGTGGTACATTATAAATATTTTGATCAATAGTGAAAACACTAATTACAACATTTCGACACAATAAGTATCTTCAACTAAATCTACGCTAATTTTCTCTATATTAAGGCGTTGAGATATGGCTTCTAATACCTTATTAGAGATCACAGGCAACAATTCATTTTGAATATTATTTTGAATTGCCCTTGCGCCAACATCAGCATTTTGAGACTGGCTGTTTAGGTGTTCGATGACCGCTTCAGAAAAACTTAATTCTGCTTGGTAATTTCGAGCAAATCGCTGCTCAACTCTACCTAGCTGTAAACGCACAATTTGATTTAGCGTGTCGCGGTTAAGTGGCACAAATGGGATGAGATTTAGGCGACCAATAAAGGCCGGCTTAAATACCGCGAGCAAATCATCACTTAGAGCGTGTTTTAGCCCTTCAATATCAGGAGCTGTTTCTTCATCTTCAAATAAACCAGTGGTGGTTTCGGTACCCACGTTAGAAGTCATGATGATGATGGTATTTTTAAAGTCGATGTCTCGACCTTCGCCATCTTTGATGGTGCCTTTATCGAACACTTGGTAAAAAATATCTTGCACGCCCGGATGGGCTTTTTCCATTTCGTCTAGTAGTACTACGCTGTATGGCTTACGGCGCACGGCTTCAGTTAGAACACCGCCTTCACCATAACCTACATAGCCAGGAGGTGAACCCACCAACAGAGAAACTTTATGTTCCTCTTTAAACTCCGACATATTGATAACCGTTAAGTTATCTTCGCTGCCGTATACTTGCTCGGCTAGGGTTAACGCTGTTTCTGTTTTACCAGTACCACTTGGCCCGGTTAGCAAAAACACACCGTTTGGCTTGCGCTCATCACTTAGCTGAGCACGCGCTGTTTGCACCACTTTACTAATGAGTTCTAGTGCGTGGTCTTGACCAACAATTCGCTCGCCCATTTTTTGTGGCAAACTTAAGATGGTTTCCACTTCGTCTGATTGCATGCGGCCCAGTGGTATACCAGTCCAATCGGCAATAACTTCAGCGACTAGTACTTCGTCTACTTCTAAAAACACCATTGGTTGGGCAACTTCTGCCAAGCTCGCTTTAATTTCTACCAGCTGCTCGCGGGCATTTTCTTCGGTTTCTTCCTCAGTATTGAGAATACTATCGGCATGTTGCTTAGCTTGAAGCACCATACCTTGCTCGTCTCGCCAAGTAGCTTCTGCTTGCTCAAAGGAACTTTGAGTATCTGCTAATTCTGCATTGAGCTGCTGCAACAATTCTTGGTGTTCAGAACCCGTTAACTGCTCGCGTTCTAGTTGCTCGATTTGCGCAACCAACTGTTGTTGTTTACGTTGTAAACGCTCTACTTGGCTAGGGGTAGCAGCTTGGCTCATCGCCACGCGGGCACAGGCGGTATCAAGCAAAGCTACGGCTTTGTCGGGTAACTGGCGAGCATTAATGTAGCGGTTAGATAAACGCACTGCGGCTTGCAATGCTTGGTCGCTAATTGATACGCGATGGTGCTTTTCCATCACAGGTAGTAAGCCGCGTAACATCACAATGGCTTTTTCTTCGCTTGGCTCTTCTACTTTAACCACTTGGAAACGACGCGTTAACGCTGCATCTTTCTCAAAGTATTTTTTGTATTCGGCCCAAGTAGTCGCCGCAATAGTGCGCAGTTCACCGCGCGCCAGCGCGGGCTTAAGCAGGTTGGCGGCATCATTTTGGCCAGCTTGGCCGCCGCTACCAATTAAGGTATGCGCTTCGTCGATAAACACGATAATAGGTGTAGCTGAGCTCTTCACTTCACTGATTACCGACTTAAGACGATTTTCGAACTCACCTTTCATGCCCGCACCAGCTTGTAGCAAGGCTAAATCTAAAACATGAATCTTTACGTTTTGCAGTGATTCTGGCACATCGTTATCAGCAATACGCTGCGCTAAACCCTCTACTACTGCCGTTTTACCTACACCGGCTTCGCCAGTAAGTATCGGATTGTTTTGGCGGCGACGGGTTAAAATGTCGATCATCTGGCGAATTTCTTCGTCGCGACCAAGTATTGGGTCAAGCTTGCCAGAGCGTGCCTGCTCGGTAAGGTCGATAGTAAACTGATCTAAACTTGGTGTTTTGCCCGAGCCTTTAACTTGGCTTGCTGTTGCAGCTTCGGCATTTTGATTAAGCGTCGGCCATACATGCGCCAGCTGAGCCGGGTCGATGTTTTCTAACTGCTTCAAGAAATGCATGGTGCTAAAGCTAAGGGTATCGTCGTTTAACAAGGCATGAATAATGTGGATAGGCGCGATATTATCTGCGTTGTATTCAATGGTGGCGGCCATCCACGCGGCGCTCAATAAGCTGACAATTTGCGGCGATAAACCAGGAGTTTGCTGATTACCGGTTTTAGCTCTCTCTAGATTGCGATTTAGATCGGCAGTTAATGCATCAATATCTACCGCAAAATGCTCGGCCACCAGCATAAGGTCTTCGGTTTGGCCTTCGCACATCGCTAATAACCAATGCTGGATCTCTACACTAAAATGACTGCGGCTATTAGACAGCGCAGCGGCCGCTTCTAGGCTCTGCTTGGCTGTGGGCGATAGCTTCTCAACCATTGATTTTAAAGTCATTGTCGACATCTGTATTTCCTATAATCCTTTAAACAAAATCTACTACGCGATGGGGATTTTGGTTTGTTCGTCCATTCGCTTACTGTTAATGGTTAGCGCGCTACCTTGGCCTAAGCCCAAACCGGTTTTACCTAAACGCGAACTAGGCATATCTCGATAACGGGCCATTAGGCTCCAACGAGGACGCACGTGCGCGGGCAAGTATTCGGCGACGGTTTCTTGTAATAATGAAAGTGTTTTACTGCCCGGCAAAAGTTGCTGAGCCCCTTGTGCATTGGCTGCATGAATTTCAATTTCTAATGCAGAACCTACATCCCAGACCTTGCTGCCAATGGTGGCACTGCGTCCTAGTTGCGCATGTTGTCCTTCTGGATTAACCCGGCTCGCTAAGCTGGTTTGCTCTTCATCACTTAGCGATAGCCATTGTCCTAAATGCTCATTAATCACAACCTTGCAGCCTGAAATAAGCTCTACAATTTGCTTTAAACCTTGCGCACTACGAATAGACTGAGCAAACAAACCACCTAGGTATTGTTGGGTATGATTTGAAGTACCAGATAAAGAGTGCAAGGCACTAGAAATAGGGTCTTTCTTGTTGGTTTGCTGCTGACGCTGATACTGCAGTGGGAACTGATATTTCTCCCAAGCGCGGTGATATAAAGAGATCAGGCGATGATGGAAAATATCCAGAAAGTCTCGCATCGATTCGTCTTTCTGCTTGCAACGATCCATTACCCATTCACTGTAGTGACGGGGCATCACACCACTTGGACCAGTTAAACCAAAGAAGTTAACAAACACCGAATAAGGCTGATTTTCAGAAACAGGCGCTTCTACCCGCTCCAAAGCTTTGCCCGGAAAACCCAAGTTTTGCGGCACTTTAAAACGTAAGGCCTCATTCTTGGGTAAAGTATCAGAACCCACACCGTTGTGCTGTGCACCTCGGCCAGCTTGAATAGCAACCACGCTGTGGTGGAAGTCTTGCTCGCTGCCACTGTTTAAGGTGTCAAACAGCTTCATATCAGCTCCTTGTCACCAGCCATCGCCGGCCAACGGTGTAATACATTGCTGGCACCCAAGTGTTTAATCGATAAACGGGTGAAGCTGTTTATGGTGGTGTACTGAGCGAAAAAGTGCGCCAATACGTTGCCAAAGAAGAACAAGTTAATACCGGAGAGTTCTTGATTAACAAACTCCAAAATAATGTCTGAACCGTGGCAAAATCCCACTCGGCCATTTTGCACAACCCGAGCTGTCGCCCGCTCGATGTTTACCTTAGCGATAGCTTCAATCAATACTTTGGTTTGTGGTGATTGCTTAAAATCGTAAAGCTGTAATAGCTCTTGCAGTAACTTAACCGCATTAGGCTGGGCAAAGTGATTAAGGGTTAGATGACTAGCCAACTGCCAACGGGAAGCATCAAACATAGCGGGGCGAATAGGCTCGCTAAAGGGCAATAAGCAACGGACATTCTTAAGCGAATCGGCACGGCTCGGCACCACTATCGATGGCTGTCCACCACCAAAAGGCAAGCGCGCTGGCAAATTTCGGTTACTGCATAATGCTTTAGCTGATACCAACCATTGTTCATGTTGCTCGATATCTAAGGCTTTAGCGTCACCATCAACCACTGCTAAGTAGCTTTCAACACCGGGTTCGTCGTGTCCACCAGCCCATTTATTTAATTCACGGCGTAGCGTCCAGAACAAATTCCCCGCTTGAGGGTAATGCGGTAACTGGCTACCGTAAAACGGCGTTACATCAACACTGTTGTCGTGTTGATCGAAGGCTTCTACTTCGGTTACTCGCACTACTTCGGAGATATCTGCATCTCGATAACGAGGCACTAAGCGGTGTTCGAAACGAGCGGGGTCTAAACGTAAAGGCTCCAGCTCATCTTCAAATAGGTTTATCACTGGCACACAACCCAGCAAAATATTATCGGCGGTAAGTTGCTTCGCCAGTATGTCTGAATCGCTATCAAGATAAATGTATAAATCCACCTCATGCTGGTCACCAAACCAACTAGGATCTAAATCTTGTAGCTCAAAAAACATGAACTTTTCAGGGCAAAGAAAGTGCTCAACCAGCAAGCGATAGCCATTAAAAGTTCGCTGATCATAAGGCACCACTCTTTCATCATCAGCAAAACCCACCGCACTAATATGACGGGCCTGCAAGTAGTGATTAGCTTGTAAACTGCCCGGAGAGGCAAACGCCAATCCCACACTAGATTGGAAAATAAGTTGATAAAGCTTGTAGCTAAGCTGCGGTTGTCCGTGAATGTAGAAACGCATTTTTTGCACGCCCACATCACTAAAGGCCACATCATCAAATTCACAGCTTAAACGCAGTTTTATTACCGCTGCAGCATTCTTTTGAAAGTTAGGGCGTGGCGCTTTAAACGGCGCACCTTCAAAGCTCGCTTGAGTAACTTCTACTGGCCACATTTCGGTATCGTAGCAAGTATTAAAACGACAACTTTTGTAACCCGGCACTTGAGTTTCTAACTCGGTGCCTTTGGGGATCATCAAGCTATAGTCAGTAACATTTTGCGTGCTCATTTTGATTACCGACATCGACGGAATTGGCGCGTGGTAATCGGGATATAATTGCCCTAACAGAGCTTCGGTTAGCTCTGGAAAACTGTCATCAAGCTTTTGTCTTACCTGTGCCGTAAGTAACGACACTCCTTCGAGTAATCGAGAAACATGTGGGTCTTCCACACTTTCTTCGCTCATGCGCAAACGGCCAGCCACCTTGGGATAGCGCTCGGCAAACTCAGCCCCCATGTGGCGTAAGTAAGCTAGTTCGCGGTTGTAGTACTTTAACAGCTCGTCACTCATGCTCTACTCAACTATTTTTATGCCAAGGCATACCGGTTCAACTTCAGAGTCAAAGGTCATTTCCTCTGGCTCAGGATCGGCATGACAAAGAGCATGAATACGCAAGCGCAATACCCGATCAAGCGGTTGCTCTTCACTTACGGTTGTCACCGATAAATCAATAAAACGAGGTTCAAATTTGCGAATGGTTTGCTCAACAATTTGACACAACATCTCGCGGCCATCTTGGCTGCTCAGAGGCATAGATGAGAAGTCTGGCAAACCATAACTAAATAGTGATTTGTCCAACTCGCTGTACCATTCAGGCCAGGTATGCCAATGCAACTTGGCGTTAAGCAAAGCCTCTAGATCGCGGCGAATACTGCGCCGATAAGCTTGTCGCCCGTAGCTTGAATAGATATCACTGCTTGCAGCATTCTCATCCAAGTTATTACTTAACCTGTCGAGTAGTGAAAGCTGCAAAGCGGGTTGAACAGTGCTCATTACTCAGCAGCCTCGGTGGCTGTTTCTACAGAGAACGACTCCAACTGAGAAACAGCTAATGCGTCATCATTTACTAACCACATTTTTTGCCCTCGACCTTGGTAAAACTCAGAGCCTAAAATGGCTTGCCAATCGGTTTCTCTACCTAGCTTTTCTGCATCGCTTTGGCTGTTTACATAGGTCATTGGTAAGAACACTTCGCCGGAAGGGCCATCTTTAATGTCTAACTCGGCGCGGCGCCAAATGTGCTCAAACAAGGTGGTTTCGGGCAGTAGCTTTAACCAAGTGATGTCAGAGAACGGCACAAAGTAATACAAACCATTAGAGCCAAATACTTCTAGGTAACCCGCTAAGCTGTCATCTAAATCACGCAGCTCGTTACAGTTTTTACCGTTAATCTCTACTTCAGCTGATTGGCGTAAGCTTTCTAGTTGCTGAGCAGCTTGTTCAAACTCGCTTTTGTTATCACTTAACTGTGCCAAGCGCACTTCCACCAAAGGCGCTAAAGTTTGCGACGCGCCCGTCACCAAACTTGCGGTATCGCCACCAGCAGCAAAATCTACCCGCGATTGCGCGGCATGCACTAGTTGGCGCATGTTTAAGGCACCTGGAACACACTGCGGATGCTGCTTAACCAACAAGTCCAACTGCTGATCAGCACGCTCTAGCTGGCCATCAATACATAACAATTCAATAAAACTGCTGCGTGTATCTAAGTCCTTAGGCATCACTTTTAGGTGAGCAATGGTTTGCGCGATTGCTTCACTTAATTGTCCTTGTTGAATCAACTGCTTTATTTGTTGTTGCATCTGTTTATCCTGCTTGGTTATAGCTTGGAGATAACTCAGTTATCAGGCGAATACTGGAGATCATTTGGTCGAGCTGAAAGTGCGGACGCAAATGGATAATGGAGTAATAATGGCCGGGCTTACCGGCTTGTTCTTTAACTTGAATCTTGGCTTCGTTTAGCGGGTAACGCGCTCGAATTTCGTCGGAGGCTTCATCAGAGGCGGTGGTGTACGCATGCAACCAACTTTGCAGGTCACGCTCAATCAAGTTAGCGTTATCAAATGAACCGACTCGATCTCGCCCCATCACTTTTAAGTAGTGAGCAAAGCGAGAAACACACAATACGTATTGCAACATCGACGATAAGCGCGCATTTACCGCTACCGATAAACTGTCGTAGTTTTTCGGTAAGTTGACGGAGGCATTGCTATACAAAACTAAGTGCTCTGTATGCGGAACTGTAGACACCGGAATAAATCCGCTGTCAGACAATTGCTTCTCTAAACGGTCGCCAACTTGCAAATTCACCGAGGGCTTAGCCGAGCGCATATGGCGCGAAAACTTAAAGCGAGAACTGGGTAAATCGAATACCAAACCGTGCTTGTATTGGCCTGGCTGCAAGCCACGAATTTGGCTAAACCAGCCAGATTCTTTAAAAGCGCGCAGAGCCACGGCTGCGACACCATATGCGGCGTTACCCCATAGGTAGTCACCTTCGGCATCATTAACTTGCTCAACAAACATAAAGCCTTCTTGGCGACGGCCATCTTGCTGATAGGGCTCACGCATTAAAATATTGGGCGCGGTAATACCTAAAAAGCGGGAGTCTTCTTGGCTACGCAGCTTGCGCCAATTGATGTATTCAGCTTGCGAAAACTGTGCACTAATATCTCGAACTGATGCCAGCTCACTGAAGAAATCGACACCAAACATTGATGGCGCAGCGCCAGTAACAAAAGGCGCAAACGCGGCGGCTGCTGCATGGCTAATTGCCCGCAGCGCATCAATGTCGTTAGTAGGCATGCCACGTTTGGCTTTGTGCGAGATTTGGTAGTCACCCACAATCATGCCAAAGGGTTCACCGCCCGGCATGTTGAACTCATTGGTATAAATAAGCTTGAACAGTTCACTCTGATCAAACTCGATGGCACGAGATACATCGCGGCAAAGCTCGCGCCAGTTAAGGCTAATTAACTTAACCTTGGCAACCAGGCTGTGGTCTTGAGTACCTGAATGCTCTGTAAGGTATTTCACCCCGCGCCAACTGGCTTCTAAGTCCTGAAACCGTTGATGGTGAATAATCGCGTTCACTTGGTCATTTAAACGCTCATCAATGTCGCGAATGGCACGCAGCAAAATCGGCCTTAAGGTTTCCGCCGTCCAGGCCGAGTCATACTGTTGATTGTCTCGTTCTAACCAAATTCGCAGTGCTAAATAGGCATCTTCTGCCGCTAAAAACTTATCCACCACTTGGCTCTGGGCACACCAATCCACATCAACATGTTGAGTATCTAACTCAACTTGATGCAGGCTTTGGCTATCCACAAAACTCAGTGGTGGTAAAGTTTGGCTCATGGTCATAGTAATAAGGCGGGCCTTGCGGCCCGCAATCTAGTTATCCGCCGATTTCAGGGATTTTTGCGACTAAGCGCAGTGAAGTAGTCAGTTCTTCCATTTGCAACCAAGGACGTAACCACGCAACTGCGTTGTACGAACCAGGCGCGCCCGGAATCTCTTTTACTTGAACTTTGGCGTCAGCCAATGGGTATTTAGCTCGGATTTCTTGACCGCCGCCCTCAGAAGCATTCACGTAATTAAGAATCCAGCGGTTAAGCCAGTTTTCAACGTCTTCGGCTTCCATAAAGCTACCAATTTTGTCGCGCGCCATTACTTTTAGGTAATGGGCAAAACGAGAGGTGGCCATCATGTAAGGTAGGCGAGATGAGATAGCCGCATTTGCTGTTGCGTCTGGGTTATCGTATTTCTTCGGTTTTTGACAAGTCTGCGAACCAAAGAACACCGCGTAATCAGTATTTTTGTAGTGACAAAGCGGTAAGAAACCTAACTTGCTAAGCTCTGCTTCGCGACGGTCGGTAATACCAATTTCGGTAGGACACTTAAGATCTGGGTCACCGTCGTCAGATACAAATAGGTGAGAAGGTAAGTTTTCAACCTTACCGCCACCCTCTGCACCACGAATAGCCGTACAGAAACCATATTTAGCGAAGGCTTCAGTCATACGTACACCCAGTACGTAAGAAGCATTCATCCAACAGTACTCGTCGTGCTCGGTGGTTTGTGCCATACCGGTTTGCTGATCAACTTCGAATTCTTCGTAGTTGAACTCTTCAATGGGTGTAGTTGCTTCACCGTAAGGTAAACGCGCTAATACACGAGGCATCGCTAAGGTTACAAAGCGTGAATCATCGCTTTCGCGGAATGAACGCCATTTAGTGTATTCAAGAGACTCAAATACTTTTTCTAAATCACGAGGCTTGCTAAGTTCTGTCCAGTTATCAAAACCAAACAAGGCTGGCGAAGAAGCTGATAAGAACGGCGCAAAACCAGCGGCAGCAACGTTCGACATTAAGCTTAACGACTCAATATCTTCTGGGTGATTGGTAAATTCGTAATCGCCCACCAAGGCACCATAAGGTTCGCCGCCTGGCGTGCCAAATTCAGATTCGTACACTTTCTTGAAGATCTGACTTTGGTCAAACTCAACCGCTTTACTTAAATCTTTGTGCAGCTCTTTTTTGCTCATGCTAAGCACACGGATCTTAAGTGTTTGGCTGGTTTCAGAGTTCATCACCAAGTAGTTAAGACCACGCCAAGAGCCT
Source organism: Agarivorans sp. OAG1 (assembly GCF_037076485.1). NCBI lineage: Bacteria > Pseudomonadati > Pseudomonadota > Gammaproteobacteria > Alteromonadales > Alteromonadaceae > Agarivorans > Agarivorans sp. OAG1. The sequence continues at coordinate 165,977 of NZ_AP028990.1, read as the reverse complement.
TCTAGCTTTTGAAAGCTTTCGTGGTGCATCACTTCAGCAAGCTGCTTAGAAATTAGCTCATCAATACCGGCAATGGCTTCTCTAAAAGTTACAGTTAAGTTTTTGTTCCAACTCACTGTTCCCTTTAACGCTTCATCAGTAAGCGTACGTAATAATTCTTCTGAACGAGAACTATCTGTTTGCTTAGTGGCACCAATCGCTTGTTCTAAAATTGAACCTTGTGCTTCTTCAACACTTGGATCTAGAGTAGTTTGGCTTTCTACGCTCATTCTGACCCCTCCGCACTAGGCTCTTTTTCAAGCTCACCTTTTAGCTTCTGCAGAGAATCAGTATTGTTAAGCACTTCTTCTAAGATGTTTTCCAGATCTTCTGAGCGGTCAACCTTAGTCATTAAGTCACGCAGTTTATTACGGGTGTCCATTAACTTACGTAATGGCTCAACTTGGTTAACTACCGCAGCCGGATCAAAATCTTTCATTGAGCTGAACTCAAGCGCTACTGACATTTGTGAATCGTCATCAGCCAGCTTGTTATCAACTTTAAATTCCAGTTTAGGATTCATACGCTTAAGTACGTCATCGAAGTTATCACGGTCAATTTGGATAAAACGACGGTCTTTTAGTGGCTTTAAGGCTGCGGTGTTGTCGCCCGCAAAATCGCCCATTACGCCCACTACAAAAGGTAGTTCCTTTTTAACTGCAGCCCCTTCAGTTTCTACATCATAAGTGATGTGAACTCGTGGCTTGCGTACCCGAGACAACTTGCCGTGGATACTGTCCATATCAATCTCCTTGTTCTTGATTAACACGCAGAGCGCTAAGCACCACGTTAGTCCTGTGATTCCGATGAAATACCAGTCAATCGGAAATAACCGGTCCGAGCATCGTTGTCAGAAATCAGTTCTTGCAATAGATCTGGCAAGCTCATTCCACTCCAACGAACCACTTGTTCAATGGCATAAGCCATTGGCGAGTGAGGCTCGGTTTGCTTAAAGAACTCAGCAATTTTGCCGAGTTGTTGGATCGCGTCTGCGCGATTTCTTAGTTGATTACTGGGTCCTTCTGGCACTGCCTCACCGGACTGTTCATCAGATTCTGTTAGTGTTTCTTCAGTTACCGTTTCAAGCTCAACCGCGCTAAGTTTGTCGGCAGCCAAGTAACGCACTGCCTCCATGCAATCGGTTAAACGCTTAACTATGTGCGAACTAGGTTGTGGCTCACCCACCGCTTCATCCATTGCTGCAGATAACTGCAAATAGGCTTGAGAAGCCGCTTCAATGTCTTGCAGTAATTCTGTGAAAAACGCGGTACTGGTGGCTTTTACTGTAAGGGTGATGTCTTCAAGCTTTACTGCGCCAGAAGCATGGCGCTGGTTGCGCTTAGTTTCTTCTAAACGCTCAACTTCACTGGCTTGCTCAAACTCCCACAGCGAATACGGCTGCTCTTCGATAAGGTCAGTGAGTGGCACGCAGGCAATTGGCATCAACAGGGTGCCTTCGCCGTCGTAGCCGTTTAGACCAACTAAAGGAGCAACACGTGTCACTAAGCCATCTTCGTCTGGGCTTGGATATAAATGTTCCCAATGGTTTTCAATTAAGGTGCGCGCAATATCAAAGCCTTGGCGTAAGCCTTTAAAGCCTTTGCGGCGAACTAAACCTTCGATTAACCAAGCCGCTAACTCTAAGTCTTTACAGCTTTCAACCAGTACTTCAGGTACTTGATTGATAATCGGGTCCCACTCATTAGCAAAGCTAAGTAAGGGTTCGTTATCCACCAAAGCATTACGTTCCGCGGCGCGAGCCGTATTACGCACATCTTTGAGGGTAAAATACGTAGATAATGGCGATGCGTCTAAACGCGGGTCTTCGCCGGTTGGTAAGTCTTCTGACACAGGCTGTGCAAGTTTTTCAAAATCAATATCAGACAATTCTTGAAACATTCGCTTAGCCTCTCACCGAATTACGACGATTAAAAAACACCGGCACGGTGTCATCACAATGCTCTTCTTCGCTATCAGCATCGCTTTGGCTCACCTTAACCAGTACACAGCTCACGTTATCGCTAGCGCCTTTTACCAGTGCTGAATGCATTAAAGCCAAGCCAATATCAGAGACGCTATTTGCTTGCATGCACATGGCTAAATCGGTGTCGTTAAGCTCTTTAGTTAAACCGTCTGAGCACAGTAAAAACTGGTCGCCAGGCAATAGCTGACCAGAATTTTGGTCAACGGTGAGTTCATCACTTACGCCAATGGCGCGAGTAATAACATTTGAAAGAGGATGATCTTCCGCTTCAGACTCAGGGATTAAACCCTGCTCCACCATGTCCATTACTTGGCTATGATCGCGGGTTTTACGCTGTAAATGATTTTGGCGCATCAAGTAGATACGGCTATCACCCACCCACAAGCAATGATAAAAACCATCGCGCACATGCAGTAAAACAGCGGTACTGCCAGCGGTTTTTCCATCGAGGTGTTGCTGAGAAAAATTGATGATTTGCTGGTTAGCTTGCAACAAGGCCTTGCGTAAACAATCGATGCTTAAGCTGGCTGCTGGGGTTTGCTCAACACACTGCTTCACACTATCAATCACCATTTGGCTAGCAACATCACCCGCTGCATGTCCACCCATGCCGTCGGCGACTACCCATACGCCTTCTTCACGTAAATCAAGCACTGCATCTTCGTTGTAAGGGCGAACCTTGCCAGGATGGGTTTGCGCAAAACTAACAAAAAATCCATCCATCAGAGTTGGACTAGCTACCATCCCCATTGCTCCCATTGACCATCTAACATGGCTGAAAATTGGCTCACTAATGGCAAACTTTCGCTCACCAAACTGCACTCAGGAACTAGCTCAGAGCCATTAGTCCACCAGATGCAGTAACGATCTAAACGCTTACGTAATTGCTGATGCAGTAAATGTTCAGCGCTAATCGCCTGCTCACTTTGCAACACTAATTGCTCGCTCTGCTTAGCATGGTTAAGCAATGGGTTAGCGGCTTTGATGCCATCTAACCAATCCAGTTCTGCCACGCTTTCTGCCCAGCGAACCACGTCGGTATCATCATCCAGCAGCTTTAATACTTTTTCTTCGCTTAGCTCGCTCCACTCACGTTGCTGCCATACATCAACCGGTACTTGGTTAATCGGTTTGGCCATAGTGAAATAAAAGTGTCGGCCTACTTGGTCAACACTCGGCATTAAGGTGCCCGCAATAGCAGACTCACCACATACCCCAGCGGAGAGAGCAAAGTGCCAAATAGGACTGGTTAGGTAACAATCTAACCAACGCTCGCCTTGCTGCTCACGGCTTACCGCAATAACGGCCTGCAACCATTCACTCCAGCTGGCAACAAAATCACTCGGTAAATGACTTTGAATAAAGTCACCACGTGCTGGCACTTTGCCAAAGTAACCAAAGCCGTTTACAGCGTTACTGGACATGAGAACCTCGCTAAGTCTTTAGACCAGAATGGGTGCATAGCGGTTGTTGGAATCAACTCCAACTGCACTTTGTTCCCCTTAAACTCAATATCCAATACGTTATCTTTACGTGAGTCAGGGCGCTGCTTAGCTAAACCATCAAGCATGCGGAACAAGCCCCAATGCCCTGGGTAAGTCTCTGAAATAGAGTGACCTGATTTAGGCGGCACAAAGGCTAAACGGGTGCTGCGGCTAGAGTCGGTTGGCCAAATAAAGTGAGAGGTACGCTGCGGACCATGGCGATACACCAATTCTTGTTCGCCCAACTCAACCCGGAAGTTATTAATGTGGCCATCTAAGTAAAGCGGCTTAAGGCCAAACTCCACCCGTGGCGTTTGCGAGCCAGGCTCAAAAAATACGTCGCGAATACGGCGAGCTTGTTGGAACACTTTTAGTGAGCCTGGGTCGATGCCTACCGAACGCTCTAACTTCCAGTTACGTTTGCTGGTATCAACGGAAGACTTCAAGTAACGCTCAAAGAAGGTATCCATTGTGCCGCCATAACCAAAGAAGCGACCAAAGTCTTTTAGGCGAACTTCATCAGCCGCTTTGCTATCAAAGGGATACTTTCCACGAATCGCGGCGCGGTATTCTTTGTAAACACTGTCTTTCCAAATCGCATTAACATGTACCTGAGCACCACGTTTAGCCAACGAAGAGGTTTGGCTAGACAGCTCGCCTAGCATGGTTGAAAACGGCGCCGGTAAATCTTTGCGAGAGCGACGTAACGCACTAGTAACCGCAGCTTGGCTGTTGTCATCCATCAAACTGGTGTAAGCCCGTTTGTTGTTTGACTCAGACAATACTTCTAGATAATCACGCAGTTGCAATAAAGAGACATGCATGCCTTCTAGATCGGCTTCGCTAATGTTCAAGAAGTCTTCAAATTCTGCTTCTACTTCAGCGCCGGGCAAGGCCAATTTTGCCTTGGACATATCGTTTGGTAAGAAGCGGTTAATCCGTGCTTTTTGATTCTTCAAAGCAACATCAGCAACATTGCCAGCCACTTCACCGGCCATTTTAGTGTTGTCACTCATTGCCACTTCGGTAAGACGTAACTCTTTCTGCACAGCCAGAATAAAGCTTTGCAGAGGTCGCTCAGAGCCAGTTAAGTTCTTAGCTAGCACTGCGCCATCTTTAGCTGAAGCGTAAGGGCGAAGTTGCACGTCGGCCAGCAATTGCTCCCACTCAAAAACGTAATCTCGGAAGTAACGCTCACTCACCGCTTTAACCACTTCATCACGGGTTGCTTCATCTATCGATAAGCTGTCGCCATATACCCAGCTGTCTTCCATCAAGCGTTTTACAATGCGGTTATTTTCAATGCGGAACAAACCGTGGAAGCCGCTGTAGGTATAAAGGCCAGGAATGCCTTCATGTAACGGCTCACCGCTATTGCGGATGAATACTTGGCGGCCTTGGCGACCAAACACATCACTCAATCTAAAGTCGGCTACGTGGCTAGACAAAAACTCTATACGTAAACGTTGATAGGCACGTTCGGCCAAAGGCATACGGGTTAACACGCTACGCGCCTGAGCAATCGCGTTGTCATTAACCGGGACAAGGTTAATTCCTTCAGCAAACAGGTTTCGAGTATGGGCCATTAAGTCTTGGCGAAGGCCTTGGTTAATTTCACCCGGTAAACGGCGCTCGTAAAAAATCTCAAACCAGCTATATATTTGTTCAATTTCACGGTGCTCGGCATCGTAAATCATCAAATAGGTTTTAAGCGTTTCGTAGAGGTACTCGAGGTATTCTTCGTTCTCTGCCAGCTCGTGAGTAAGCGACTCAGTTAAGTAGGTCGCAAAGAAACCTTGTAATGCTCGCTGATAGGCCATTTGTGCCGGTTGGCCAATTTTTTCACCCTGATAAAGCCCCATGCGATGAACATCTTCATTCACCAATTGCTGGCTAAAGCCAGCCGGTAAATCGCGTAAAGCGTTCAGGGCCTGAACCAAGGTAATTACGTCGGTATCGGTAGACAAACCAGGTTTAACAATGGCCTTATACTGATCCACAGCTGCTTCGCTGGTATCAACCAATTGTTTGTTCCAACTGTAACTGTTGTACCAAAGCAAACTACAGGTAAGTAAGCTAACCACACAGCCGCCAGCAACAATGCGTCGTGTCCACATTGAATGTTTTTGGTGGTGACGATTCACCGAACCAACAAACTTTTCTGGGAAAATTACGTCTTCAAGCAAACGCTTAATGAAGTAACCCTTAGTTTCTCCACCTTGCTGTTTTAGGGGAACTTGCCCTAAACCTAAACCGTTTGAGGTTTCGGCCATAACCCGATCAATCGGTTTACCCTCTTGGGTAGCACTCGCAATATACAAACCGCGCAACATTGGCGCTTCTTCAAAGGCATTTGGCGAGAATATTTCTTTTAAGAAATCATCAATGCTCGATTGCAATAGATGCATTTGCTTAGGGAATTCGTACATTAATGTACGCTTATCAATATCGCGTTCTTGCTGTAAACGAACGTTTAAGCGAGTTTGAATGCGTTTCAAAAGACCGTGGAACTCACGATTAAATAAACCCACTACGCCAGTGTCAGCATTCTCAGCAGTAAGCGGGAAAGTAATTCCCCAAATTTGCTCACGTTCGTTAGCGTTTAAGTCGGCGAAAAATTCACTAAAGCCGGCAATCAAGTCAGCTTTAGTAAGCACCACATAAACCGGGAACTGCATACCTAATTGGTTCTTAAGCTCCTGAATACGTTGCTTAATCGCACGCGCATGTAAGTTGCGCTCGGTACGAGTTTGTTGAATTAGGCTAGCCAAGCTAACGGTAACAATTGCGCCGTTAATCGGACGTTTAGTACGGTATTTTTTAAGTAGACCTAAAAAACCTAACCAAGCTCGAGAGTCTTTAGCGCTGTTGCTGTCTTGGGTGGTATAACGGCCAGCAGTATCAATAAGTACCGCTTTGTTAGTAAACCACCAATCACAATGGCGGGTACCACCAACACCAGCTAATGGGTCATCACCTAGCTTGTCTTTTAGTGGAAACTCTAAACCTGAGTTTTGCAGCGCGGTAGTTTTGCCAGTGCCAGGAGGGCCGATCATAATGTACCAAGGAAGCTGATATACCCCTTGGCCCTTAGCCAAACTTGAATTTTTAAGTACGTCTAAAGCGGTAACCACGCGCTCGCGTAAGGTTTCTACCTCACGACGGCTTTCTTCGTCATCGCCATGCTCATCTTGACCATCTAGTAACGATTGTACCGCTTCTTGATTTTGCTTAGTGCTACGAACGTGCTGCCAAAACTGATAGATAATGCAGATTAATGCCAGCGTAATGATGGTGAACCATCGAGCACTGGCGCTACCTAAAGGCTCGGCACCTGCAATCGCAATCAATGGTCCGCCAAACCAGATCAAAAAGGCCAGCGCCAAAAAACCCAGCAAGGTGATTGCCCATTTAGATTTAAGCATTTGTACTAAGCGTTGAAAAAACAAACTGTTAAACATTTCTCAATCCTTTAAGTTTGCTTAATAAAGCAAATCAATCTCTACTCGACGGTTCAACGCACGCTCAGATTCGGTGTTGTTACTCGCTCGAGGATCTGAATCACCTCGCCCTTCTGGCCATAAGCGCCCTTGTAGCAAGGTGCCTATCGACATACTGTTGGCTACGGCAGTGGCGCGAGCCAAAGATAAGTGCCAATTTGAAGGGTAGCGACTAGTGAAAATAGGTTGGTTATCGGTGTGGCCGGTAATCAGCACTCGGCCAGTGGTTGACTCAAGCGCCCGCGACAATTTTTGCAGAACAGGAACTACCGAAGACTTCACTTCGGCGCTGCCAGGGCTAAATAGCTCACTTGAGTTGATGGTGATTCGAATCCGGTCACTCAGCGGTACAATTTCAAGCAACTGGCGGTCTACTTCAGTTTGCAAGCGCTGTTGCAACATCAATACCTGTTGTTCATCAACTTCAGCAGTATTGGTGGTGGTGCTTTCCCAGCGGGCTAAGGTATTAATTTGATTAAACACTTGGTCAGAGTAGCTGTTAATGAAATAGCTACAGGCCATATAGATAGACAACAGCAATACACCAAATATTGCGGCAATCACCCAGATAGGTAATCCGCCATTAGCTTCACTGCCGATGCTGACACTGGCTTGGCTTTTGGGAGAAAGTTCAATATCGGCTTCGCCATGAATAGCTTGTAAACGCTCAAAAGCCTGCTGGCGATATTCTTCAAGCTTGTCTTGGCCGCGTTCTTCTACGCGCATTTTGCCAACAAAACCGAGTGACAAGCACAAGTATTGCAGCTCAAGCAACTGAGGTTTAGCGTGTGGTGCAGCGAGGTTTTCATCTAACAAGGTAAAGAAGTGTTCACCGCCCCACGTTTGCGAATGAAACGTAGACAACAGGCTATCGCTGGCCCATACCGACTGGCCGCCCCAGTTGGTGTTTAATACTGTTTCATCAATAAAACAACATACGCAGTAACGAGAAGCTTCGATAATTTCGGCACTCACCTGCTGGTGACGTAAGTTGGCTTCGTAGTCACGAATTTTATCGATACAAACCTGACGCAATGAAGCGATGTCACCGTGTTTTACGGTGCAACGAATCTGTCCCACCATCGACAAAAGTGCACTAGCTTCATCAATCAGCGGGTTATCGCCAAACTTTGGCAATTGCACACCACGCTCTTTGTTTTTAGAAGGCGTAATCACTACGGTGCATTCAGCCTCTGCTGCTGAAGCTGCAATTTTGCCCAAGTCGCTTACTGGCTTATTGCCACCGCGACTCCCAGGTCGAGGCTTCATTACTGTCGCTTCTGACATCTTATTTCATCCTTGGAACATTAATTACTGGCTAATTGCCCAAATTTGCATTTCAAGCTCGGGATAGTTACCCGACAGATGGATGGCTACGCCACCACTGGCACTAAGCCGTGACCAGTAATCGTTGCTTTTATCCAATTTGAAATAGTGAAAGCCGGCGTGATATGGAATTTGTCGCGGCGCTACCGGTAAGCCAATGGCAGAAATACCTGGCAATTGGTTATTCACCAAATCTCGAATGTGTTCAACCGGTCCGATTTTCACTTGAGCAGGGAAGCGCTTGCGCAATTCATCCGGGCTGATGTTGGCGTTTACCGCTAACACGAATTCGGCGCGTTCTAATAAACCTTTATCTTGAACTTGGGCGATTCGGATACCGTAGTTGGTTTCGTCCAGTGCAATTTGTACTGCCGTTTGCTCTAGTACCATGCTCATGAACTGGTTAAGCACCACCATCACATCGCCAAATACTCGGGTGAGTTCATCGTGTTGATAACCTGGAAGTTGTGGAGCGCGTTTATCTTTGCTAGAAAAAGTGGCTAGCTCGCCGGCCAAACCTGCTAACTCCTGGAACAACCGTTCTGGGTGTAAGCCGTTAGTTGCCAAGATATGAGCAATCAATGCGTCATATCGGTTTAATAACTGCAACATTAAAAAATCTGCAATTGAGCTGGCACTGCCCTGGCCTGCGCCAATACGTGCAGCTAAGGCTTCAGCACGTTGGCGTAACATGCCATGCACTTCGGCCAATTGTTGCTTAAGCACCGAGTTAGCTTGTGCATTTAAACTTGCGGGAATAAATTTCTCGTCGAGGCTAACTTGCCCCTCTTCCGAAACTTCAATGATCTTAGCGATAGCTAAGGTGTCGTAGCCCGATAAGTTGTCACTTTCTAACTTAAGCTCAAAGCCAGCCTGGGCTAGTTGCAACACTTCCACCGCATCATTACCAATGTTGGTGTCTACCACTTCATGATCAACAAAACGGTAGCGAGTCACACTACGACCTTGTGCCGATACATTCAGTCCATTGGACTTTTCGGTAGGCAAAGCCAAATACACCAACTGATCTCGAATACTGCTGTCCAGCGACAACGCTTCAGGCAAAGGATCACGAGTGGGGCTAACCATTGCCGCACCATCTTGCAAACACGCGCTAATACTACTTAAGCCGAATTTACCGTTACTTAGTAGGGAGCGGTCTACACTTAGCTCTGTTACTCCCCAGTAGTAGCTGGATTGCTGCAACAAATTCTGCTGCAACTGAAAATTCAAACTGCGTTCTTGCTGCTGAAAGTGTTGAGGACGCAAAAACATCCCCTCGCTCCACGCGACACGACAAAAGTCACTCATGTTTAATCCCGAAATACTGCTTATGGATTGCCAACAAATACAGCGAGCTCACCTACGTGAACATCAAAGGTTTTGTAATTAGTAGGGTCGACAGTGACCACTTCACGCCAGCTGGCGGTGTCAATGTCTCGATAGGCGACAAGCACGCCGGCATAACGAACACCAGGCGATAAAGAAAGCTTGTATTCAAATTGGCTACCGGGTTCAAACTCAAACTCGGTGCGATTGATTAGATCAGGGCCAAGCACTTGGGAAGCGTCATCGTACAAGGCGAAGAAATCTTGGCTATCAAACAAGGTGCGTGAAGACAGCTCAAATACTTTAACCACTACTGGCGAAGCTCGGCCGGTGATATCGGGGTTAACATTGTTGGCTACATGAAACTGTAGCTTTGAATATGGTTCGACTACGTAGTTGGCTACAGTACAGCCCAACATTGACATACTCAGTAGCACACTAAGTACTAATTTCCCTACTTTGCTCATCGTTGTCCCTTTTGCTCTATGCTTTTTAAGGTTGATTCATAAGCCTTGGCAAAATCTTCCATGTAGAAGGCATTGCTGTTTTGGCTAAACTCATTTTCCAAATCACTGTAGATCGAACAGTAACGGTTCCAGCTTTTATGCTTTTCAATTGCCGAATACATCTTGGCAATCCCTTTGGCGTTCTGATCTTTGGATTCTATCGATTTAGGGTCGAGCAGCTGCATAACACCTGCTACTGCACCTTCAACCCCAGATAACAGCGCATATTCATGGCGCTCTAAATCGATAAACGCTTCTTTAACGGCTCGTTCTGGCGGTAAAAATCCAGCCGTTTTGCGTTGTAATAAGTTATGAATGGCATCTTCGGCATTAGTAGAAAACTTAAGCGGGTTGTTTTCATTCCTTCTGAAAGTCGTTTGATTGATGCGACTGTTCTCTTTAAAGGCTGCGCGATTGTGTAAGGTATTCATGATGCCATCAAGGGAGTCGCGAGTTATCACGCCCAACTGATGCCACCAACGTACAGGGTTATCCTGAGAAACTAGCTCGGGAGATATTCCCATTCCTTCCAAAAATGCGGCCAGATGAGCTTGCTCATCTGCGCTAGAATACTGTGGTTTAACGGCAGCTGCAGGCGCTGCCGGAGTAGCTTGCTTTGTAGTAGCAGCGGCAAAAGCGAGTGGATCATTGGCCATTGTATTTGCTACTGCAGCAACTGGCTCTGCTACCGCAGGCTGCTTAACTTCAGGAACAGCAGCACTTGGCACGGCAGCGGGTTGCGGCGGAGCGCTAACGGCAACGGGTTCTTGTGGAGCGGGACTGGCAAACAAAGCATTCCAATCTTCCGGAATGCTGGACTGCTCATCATTCATCGATTGCGGCAATGCAAAAGCGTCATCAAGATTGGCATTAAGCTTAGCGTCTAAACTACTGCTGCTGTTTGCAATAGGCTCTGGTTCAGCCAATACACCAAAATCTTCTTCAAGATTAGTTGCTGGCATTGCAGCGGGAGCTTGAACAGTAGGAGCAGCTGTGGCTACCTGAACAGAGCTTGGCGCTTGCTGAGCAATAGCTTGAGCGGATATCGCTACTTCTATTTCGTAGTCGCCAATTGCTAAGGTATCACCGTCGTTAAGCTGATAAGGCTGGTCTTTTGCTAAGGCCTCTACCGAGCGGTTAACAAACACGCCATTGGTAGACGTATCGTATAGCCAAAACTGCCCATTGTTTGACTCAATACGCGCGTGACGACTAGAGATAACTCTTTCTGGATCGAGCAAACACCAAGAGCATTGGCTTGCCCTACCAATGGTAATAACTGACTCCCCTGACGTAGTAGAGAGCGTCTTCTTCTCTTCCACACCAGAGGTAAATCTGTGATAACTAATCACAGATAAACTCAAATTCATAATCTTCCGTCCCTTAGAAGTCTTTTTATTTTGAGAAGAACCCATTCCCTCAAAAATACTAGTGATTTAGATATCACTAGAAAAAGAGCCGCTATTATTACACTTAATAAATAATCCAATCAATAGAGATTATAATAATTTTAACAATAAAATTTTTCTGGCTTTCTTTGTGTTTTGATATTTTTATTGTTAGCATCCAAGCCTTTGTTTTAGCTGTATTGAGTGTCGGATTTCTTTACAGTGAACAAAAAACAAACAAACGCAATGGTCATTTTAAATAACATGAATATTGTTCTTGTATGGCTACAAGTAATTTAAAAGTAATATAAATAACAAGATCTAAAGAATTCTAAATAAACGGTAAAATTTAATTAATATATTTGTCATGCATTATTAAAGTAATGTATATGGCTAGCGAATTAGGGTAGTACTCATGGATGATGCAAACAAAGATCAAGCTGCTTCGCCAAACACCAAGGCTGAAAATAAAACTGCAAGCTCAACGGCATCAGATAAAACCGTTGTAAACAACACCGAAACAGCAACAAGCAAAAAAACCAATGCACGCTCCAACAAAGAGCAAGTGATAAATCGGGTGATTAAAAAGCGCTACCAAATCGAAGACCTAGTGGGTCATGGTGGTATGTGCGATGTTTACCGAGCAAAAGACTTGTTGCTAGAAGCAGCTGGTGACAGCCAACCTTATGTAGCCATCAAATTGCTGCAGAAAGAATTTCATGACCAACCAGATGCTGCTCGAATTCTTATCCGAGAAGCACGCAAGACTCAGCGCTTAAGCCACCCAAATATCATCCGAGTACATGACTTCGGGGTAGATCAAGAAGATTACTACCTAGTTATGGAATGGTTAGATGGGCAAACACTTGATGAAGTCATTAAAAGTCATCGCCCCAATGGCCTTACCTTTAAAAGCAGCTTGGCGCTACTCACTCAGTTAACCTCGGCGCTTCGTTATGCCCACCAAAATGGTGTAGTACACGCCGATTTAAAACCGGGTAACATCATGTTATCTCGAGATGGCACCATTAAGATTTTTGACTTTGGTGTATCTCGCGCACTCAACCTAAATGCCGATCAATACGCTGCCGACAAACCTGAAGAAACTTCACCAGTTAGCGGATTTACACCAACTTATGCCTCGCCAGAGTTGTTAGATGGCGCCGCACCAAGCATTGCAGATGACGTATTTGCGTTTAGCTGTATTGCCTACGAGTTATTGTCGAGTAAACACCCCTTCAATCGTAAAACAGCTAACCAAGCGGCTAAAGAAAACATTACTCCTAGTAAGCCAAAGCATGCGCCTTTGTTACGTTGGGGTAAGTTGAAGCGCGGTCTCAACTTCAATCTAAAACAACGAGTAACCGATTTAGACCAAATCGAAAAAAGCCTTACCCAAAGCTTTTTAAAGCCCAGCTTAAGTGTGATTGCCATTGTTGGTGTTGCCGGTGCGCTCAGTTATGGTTTCCAGCAAATGGATGGTCAGCTAAAGCATAGCCAACAAGAATTAAGCCGACTACAGCGGGAGAACTCAGCCAATCAAGACTTAGTGAGCTTAAGTCCGCAGCAGTTTTTGCCTATGCTAAATACCATTCCGGCAAAACAACATGTACCCAAACAAGCCTTGCTAAGAGACAAGCAACGTTTGGTGATCGATTTTTACGAGAAACAAATCGACGACTTACTTAATAATCGCCAAAACGCTTACCCAGATTATTACGCTATCCAATCTTTGCTGCAGGAAGTAAACCGCATTTACCCAGATTCATACAGCTTGGCCTTAATTGCCGAAGACGTGAACCAAGGGTGGATGGGCACGGTTGAAGCATTGGTTCAGCGACTCGACTTACATTTAGAGCAAGGTCGTTATCAACATAGTGAAGATGGCGATGACGTTTACACGATTTACCAAGATTTGCTGCAAGTGAGAACTGACTACCAGTTTGCACCTAACGAAAAATCTGAACAGGTATTTACTCAGTTATTTGATAAAGCGGCCGACCAGCTTGATGTGGTTGCGTTAGCGCAAATGATTGAAACAGGTGAAACCTTCTTCGCCAACAGCGAACAACAGCAAGAGCGTATTGCTCGAGCACTTGAGCTAAAAACTGCCATTGCTGCTATGGCTAGTTACAAACAAGCTATCGCCGATGAGCAAGAAGCAGAGTTTCCCTATCAAGCCGCTGAAGTGTTTTACCAAAACCACTTTAGTCAATTACAAGAGCGTATCAATGGCCTTACTCGGGTGAAAACCCTAGATAAAATGGCCAAAGAAGTAGACAGCATGGCAAAAGACTTGCCCGACGATTTTTCTCACTTAGTTGAAACTCGTCAAACAATGGCCAACAAATACCTTCGCTTCTCTGATTACTTGCTGAAAAAACGCCGCACCAAAGAAGCTGGCGCAGTAATGAAGAAAGCCCAAGACTTGATGACGAAGGTGCAAGATGCACGAGTGGCAGATAATGCCTAACCACGCTGTTGCCTGTTAGTTCAAAACAACGAGGCCGAGCAATCGGCCTTTTTTCATTCAGCTGCGCCCGTATCTTATCTCTTTTCAGCCAAAGGTTGAGCCCCTAGCTTCGTTGGCTATCTGCAGATAAAAGCCATTACCTTTTAATAGTTTACGAAAAAACTACCCACTAAAGCCTCTTTCAGAATGTAGCCATACTCAGGTCTTTTAACATGTCTAAAAGGTGTTCAAAAACGCGAGAATGCTCACAGCACACTACAGTTAAATTATATAATAATACAATTAATCTGGAGAGACGTTATTAGTAACTAAAGGGACTACCTATGCGCATACAAAAAAAATTAGCTTTAAGTGCCACCATGTTTACTGCTTGTTTAGCATTTTCGGCTCAGGCCTATGTTCAAGATCCGCAGCTTACCGAATACCGTGCAGATAAAGGTAAAAGCTCGGTTTGGTTGTCTCATGAAGACTCAAGTGGCGGCTTAGGTGATGTTGGTAGCTCTAAAGATAGTGCCTTTGGTGACGAGGGTTCTTCTCGTTTTCGCTTTAAGCGCGACGTATCAAACCATGACTTCAACTCTAAACCGGGCTTAAGCCAAATTGTTAGTGGTTTACCTGCCAATACCGATATGAGCTTCTCACTGTATTACTGCGACAAAAAAGGCGCTAACTCTCCTACTCAATTACACTTTGGTGTTCGCGAAGTGATCCCCAATGCACCACTGGCAGGCACCGTGTTAGCAGATGCTAAAGCGCACGTAAAAGACCTAGCACTTGCGCCTCAAGGTGATAATAAAAAGTGTTTCAGACAGGTCGCGGTAGATTTCAATACTGGTAACAATACCCAAGTGGAGATATTTAGCTTATTAGAAGTCGACACTAGCCAAGAACTTAGCTTAGACAAAGAACTTGAAGTTCGAGTCGATGGGTTCGCAATAGAGAAAAAGTAAGCTCGATATTCTAAGCATAGTGACGGCTTTCCTCGTTTAAGCCATCACTATGCTTATGCCAGATCTGCTCCTCAAAATCCCCCATACATTTTATAGATTCAACCGATCCATGAAACCGGTTACAAATGTTTTATCACATCAGGTAATGTTTATTCATTTAGAAAAGCGCCATTTGTAAGATCCTGCTCACAAGCCATTAACAATTACACCGATCAAGCTCACAGACACTTAACCTTAGGTGGTGATTTTGTAGCCGCCGCTGGAAAATTAAAGTGAGAGAAACATTCAGGCTTTAGATTTAAACAACTGAAATAAAACAAAAAATCAGATTTAGAACCCTTTTTTAGCGGCTAACTACGAGTTAGCACAGCTAATCAAACTAAATGCGAGAGATATATGGACATACAAAAACCGCAACTCAGCCTGCTACGCTGCGCACTCATTGCTGGAGCAAGTTTAATAGTCAGCAATGCTTACGCTGCAGGAAAGCCAAGCATACCTGTTGATGGTAAACGCTTATTTATTTTAGGTCAGGACCAAGTCTCTATCGAGCAATACATGGCCGACCCTTCATTACCTCGTCCACATGGTTTTACCATGTACACCACCCTCACCCGCGGGGCGACCGAAGACGTCACCAACTACTGTTTTAAAGGTTTAGATGGCTTAAAAAACCTCGACAACTACAACTCCAATCAAGCCCAAGGCTGTGCCGATAATGAGCGCCGAAACCAATGGGGATCAGGAGTACAAAACGCGCAATGGGTGATTGAAAACTATCAACCTGAAGTAGTAGCACTTGGCATGTTTTGTCCTGGAAACGCGCAAGCTCCCAGCTTATATAACGACGGCGCTTATGACGACCTGTTAATTGAGTTAGCTGATTTTTTCAAACTTCACAATGAAACCGGTTTCTTTCTGCGAACCTGTTACGAATTTAATGGCGATGCCCATGGTTTAAGCTTCGAACATTTCCGCGGCATTTTTAAACACGTACGCAGCTTTTTAGACGCGCAGGGAGTAACTAACGTTGCTCATGTTTGGCAATCAGACGCCTACCACGGAACTGGACGTCCGAGTAATCAGGCTCTGGCCAATACCGAACAGGGGTATTGGCCCGGTAAACAATATGTAGATTGGGTGGGGGTATCGCAATTTAACAGTGATATTAACGAAGAAGCCGAGATTGCCGAAATTGAAGGCTTACCGCTGTTTATTGCCGAAGTTACTCCACATGGCGATCTAGGTGTGCAGTACGACTACAAACTTCCCTTCAATTCGAGTCAGCAAGTTGCTCAAGGCAGTGCTAACCCGGTAACTATCGTTAATAACCTCGATTGGTTTACTGAAAAAAATGCCGAAATCATGCGTACAGTCAATAAAGCATGGCATTACATCAACGCAGACTGGACCGCTCAACCGCAATGGGAAAGCGCTGCCGACCAAGCGGGCGCTAACTTCTTTAAATACACTGACTCTCGTGTGCAACAAAATCCTGAAATTAAGCAGCACTTTATTGATTTAGTCAGTTCAGAAAATGGTTTTATCTTGGCAGGGGAGCAAAACAATGGCCCGGTGTTCTCAAATTGTTCTGCACAGCCAAGCAGCCCAATTAACCAAGGACAAGATCTCAACTACAGTTGCACCATTGTTGATAGCCCAGAGGGAGTAAGCCTAGTTGACCTAAACATTAACGGTATTGCCTACCCAAGCCAAAATCTTGGCAATTCAGTTTACAACTGGACTATCGCCGCTAGCGACTTACAAGCCGGCAGCAATAATCTAACGATTACAGCCGTAGACGCAGCAGGCTCTAGCAGTAACCACAGTGTTAATCTTGAAGTGATTAGTGCCAATACCCAAGTGGCAATTCAAGCCAGCGGCAATATCGAAATTGTGCGTGGCCAATCGACAGAAGTAACTGTGAGCGCTAGCGACAGTGATGGCATAGCCTCAGTTAGCTTGCTGGTAAATGGTCAAAGCCAAGCAAACTTGGTAGCAACTACCGCCCCCTATGTTTTTACTCTTGCCAGCCAAGTTGATGGTAACGATGTAAGCAGCATTCAAGCACTAGCCACAGATACCACTGGCGAAACCACTTTAAGTGAAGTGGTTAACGTAGTAATTAAAGATGCACCTGTAGTAGGGCCAAAACCAGCCTTTGGCATTAGCTATGTAAACGACACCACCATACGTGTTTACCACCTTGATGAAGGCTGGACTGCGGCTTGGAACTACTTATGTATTAACGGTGACTGTCGCCCAGCTACACTAGAAAATGGCGAATACTACCGCGAGGTAAGTGCTACTTTAGGCCAAAGCTACGACATCGAATTTAAAGTACAAGATGCTGTACTGAGTCAGTACATCGTGAGCGATACAGCAGTATTTGAACAAGGCACAAGTGGTGGCGAAACCCCGCCTAGCAATCAGCCACCTACTGTGTCTGTATCCGCTCCTAACGGTTCGCTAAACGAAGGTGATGATACCACTATCACCGCAACAGCTAACGACAGTGATGGTTCGATAAATTCGGTCAGCTTTTTCCTAACGGCTCCTGGTGAAAATGAACAGTTGCTGGCCAGTCATAACGCTGCACCTTACCAAACAAACATTACCAATCTTAGTGCTGGCACTTATCAATTGCGTGTTGTTGCCAGCGATAACCAAGCGGCCACAGCAAGCGATAGTACAAGCTTTACAGTGAGCGCTAGCGAGCAGCCAGAAGAACCTACAGAAGAATTTGGCATTAGCTATATCAATGACAATACCATGCGGGTTTACCATGTTGATCAGGGCTGGACGGCTGACTGGAACTACCTATGTATTAATGGCGATTGCCGCTCAGCAAACTTAGACAACGGCATCTACTATCGCGATGTCTCTGGTGCACTCGGCCAAAGCTACGATCTAGAATTCAAAGTTCAAGACAATAGCCTAAGCCAATTTATTGTTGAGCGAAAAGGCGCAGTGTTTCTAGCTGGCAATACCCCACCAAGCAACCAAGCGCCAAGCGTCAGTTTAAGCACTAGCCCAAGTACCGTACTTGCTGGTGAAACACTTGCTTTAAACGCGACAGCAGAAGACAGCGACGGCAGCATAACAAGCCTAAGGTTTTACGCTACAGCACCCAACGCAACAGAAAGCTTAATTGCAGAAATCAATAGCAGCCCATATACAACAACTATTAGCAAAGTGATTGCTGGCAACTATCTAATTCGTGTAGAAGCTAGCGACAATGATGGTGCCACTGCAGAAGATTCTGCAACAATAGAAGTACAAGCAGGTAGCCAGCCAAGCATTAATTTAACTGGCCCAGCAACGATTAAGCAAGGCGAAGACTGGATTATTACGCCAAGCCTTGCCAACTGGCCAATTGCCGAAGGCGAGCAGCACTTCCACTTAGTTATTGATGGCGAAGACTTAGGGCCTCAGTATTCAAGTGCAGCCATTACCATTAGTGACCTCGCAGTAGGCACTCATACTGCAGTAGCAAAATTAGCCAACGCTGACCACAGCTTTACTGGAGTAGAAGCAAGTTTGAGTGTAAACGTTGAAGCCTTTATCAACGACACGGTAACTCTAGTTAATGACCCGGTACTAGGTAATTACCTAAGTGCAGGAAGCGATGCCAGCCAGCCAGGGCTAACGCTTTACACCTTTGATGTTGATAATACAGGTGCCAGCCAATGTAACGGTAACTGCGCCACCACCTGGCCTCCATTTATCGTGAACTCAGCCAGCGAGATTAAAGCCCCAAGTGGCGTAAGCGGATTAGGTGTTAGTGCCCGTCAAGATGGCAGTTTACAACTCACCTTAAACAATGAACCGCTTTACTACTTCTCTGGAGACAACAATCCAGGCGATACCTCCGGCCACGGCATTAATAGCGTATGGTGGGTGGCAGATTTGCCTAGCGCAAGTTTCGCCGACAATACTTGGCAGAAATCGGTAGTGCCAGCCTGCGCAGATATGTACAGCGGAGGCTCTATCCCTATCTATGGTTACCATATCTATACCCAGAATAACCAAGTTATCTTCCAAGCAGGCTCTGAACTCGCCAGCAAAGTA
Organism: Agarivorans sp. OAG1; assembly: GCF_037076485.1. Classification (NCBI taxonomy): domain Bacteria; kingdom Pseudomonadati; phylum Pseudomonadota; class Gammaproteobacteria; order Alteromonadales; family Alteromonadaceae; genus Agarivorans; species Agarivorans sp. OAG1. The sequence continues at coordinate 146,927 of NZ_AP028990.1, read as the reverse complement.
TGGGGAAACAATGCCCGTACGGTATTCTTCCGCAACAATAGCGAAGGCCGATTAAAACTGCTTGGCAGTGTTGAAGCTACGCGTAACGGTGACAGCGCAGCCATGACCGTACCTAGTGATTGGCTCACTGGCAACAGCGTTTACTACGTGTCTTTTGAGCGCCTAGTCACACCACTAGAAAATGAGTTAGGTGATGCGCTTGCTTACCACGACAGTGCCTTATATGGCTTAAACAAAGGCTGCGTGAATGGTGCTTACACCGGTGAATCAGAAGATTTTGCCGGCTGGTTACGCTTCCAACACCCACAGGGATTTTTTAACGACCATAACGTATTCAACGAGCGTATCGATCCCGTCAACCAAAGCGCTGGCCATTTTAAAAATGTTCCACGTTTCACTATTAGTTTGTTACAAGACGAACCCGGTAAAGACTTGTTGTTCCAAGTGGATTTAACTTACGAGTCTTACTCAACCCTCGACTCAACCATTGATATTACCTGGTCGGGCATTGAAGGTAGCGAAGAACGTGCCGGCGGCGGTAGCCCTCGCCATTCTCTAAGCAATCAATGTGTACCAAGCGATGCCAGTGGCAACATCGCCATCTGTAACCTTGGTCAAGGCCTGTCTTATGGGCAAAACATTGACTGGGAACTACGCGTTATTCCAAAAGATAGCGCTGATTTTAACCTTTACACGCAAATGCTTTACTACGTGAAAGGCCATGGTTGGGCAAAAGAATCGAGCGATCCACGCGCCTTACTCGGTGGCGAGGCCAGTATCGATGCCTTTGGTGCCAACGAGTTTGAACGCGCAGCCGCATTTATGCAGCACGAGCACACTTCATCGTTAAAAGTCGTTCGAGACTTTGTTGAACAACACGAAGACTTACGCGTAAACATTGGCGACGATGTTAATCCAGGCTTTAACACCTGTGAAAGCTGCCATATTAACGATGGCCGTAGCCAGGTGATCTTTGATGTGCCCAATGTTGGGCCACGTATTGCGCCGCCACTCATTGGTTTGGGCTTGTTAGAGCAAGTTAACTTTGCCGGTAAAGCAGGTTTTGGCTGGGAAGGTAATCGCGCCACGATTGAAGACTCTGTGCGTTTTGCCCTAGCAACCGACTTTGGCGTGAGTAATCCAGACGCCATCATGGTGGAGCGCTTAACCAACTACAGCCGATTTGTTGGGGTGCCACAGCGGGACAAGAGCTTGTTGTTTGATGCCGATGTATTGGCCGGTGAAGAGTTGTTCAACAACGCTATGCAATGTAGCAGCTGTCATACCGAAACACAGATAACAGCGAAAGGTGATGTGATTCGTCCATATTCAGACTTACTCACACACGACCTTGGTGATGGCTTGTTTAGAACCGCGCCACTGTGGGGTTTAGGCCGCACCGCTGATGTTGCCGCATTTAGCATGGATATGATCGTAAATGGCCAGAAAAATGCTGCACATGCGGTCGCTCAGCGTGAATCTCGCCCAGCCGACGAGAGCACGGTGCTATTTATGCACGATGGTCGCGCCAAAGGATTAGACGCAGCAGTGCGCGCGCACAATGGTGAAGCCAGCGCAGCACGAGAAGCTTTTGAAACGGCCACACCAGCAGAGCAAGGGCAATTGCTGAAGTTTTTGCGCTCGCTGTAGTGAGCATAATTTAAGCTAGCCCCCGTTTTTGCTTATTCACATCAGCAAGAGCGGGGCTTTTTAATAGGAGCATGTAATAATGCTTACAACATCAAATAGCCGCCAGCCATTTCATAGCCAACCGCTAAGAGAGCGCCTAGTGAAAAAAATTGCCGTATTCGCCGATGTACAAAACATCTACTACACCTGCCGAGAGGCCTACGCTAAACAATTTAACTACCGTAGGTTATGGCAACAATTGCAAGAGCAGGGCAGCATTGTAGCAGCCTACGCTTACGCCATTGATCGCGGCGACAATCAACAACTTAAGTTTCAAGATGCGTTAAAACACATTGGTTTTGATGTAAAACTAAAACCCTTTATCCAGCGCAGTGATGGCTCAGCTAAAGGTGATTGGGATGTAGGCATTACTATTGACGTGCTAGAGGCTGCACGCGAGGTAGACATGGTTGTATTGCTATCTGGCGATGGCGATTTTGCCATTCTGTTGGACAAAATAAACCAAGACTATGATGTAGAAACACTGGTGTATGGTGTGCCTAGCCTTACCGCTCATGCCTTGATCAACTCCGCCAGTTTATACCAAGCCATCGAACAACCGCTGCTCCAATAGCAGCTCAATCCACTCGGTTTTTAGCAGTTTTCGCCGCTTACTCTTCCTGAGCGTCACCAACACTTCTGACAAAAAGTCCCCTTAGCGTGAAAAACTTGCTATTTTTTACCCAATTGTTCGCGTTTTCGGCTATTATCGCGCCCCCAATGCTAAAGCAGCAGCGGTAACACTTTTATTTTTCCCTCGAAGAGGACGCCATTGTGAGCCAAACAGATTTTTCCACTCTTGCCCTACACCCCGATCTACTTAAAAACTTAGAGACTCTGGGTTATAGCTCAATGACGCCGATTCAAGCGCAAAGCCTACCGCTGATTTTGGACGGTAAAGATGTGATTGCCCAAGGTAAAACCGGCTCGGGCAAAACCGCTGCCTTTGGCCTAGGCCTGCTAAATGCCTTAGAGGTAAAACGCTTTCGCATTCAAACCCTAGTATTGTGCCCAACTCGCGAACTGGCTGACCAAGTGGCCAAAGAAATTCGCAAACTGGCGCGCAGCATTCACAACATTAAAGTGCTTACCTTATGTGGCGGCATGCCTTTTGGCCCGCAAATCGGTTCTTTAGAGCACGGCGCGCACATTGTAGTGGGCACGCCAGGGCGCATTGAAGAGCATTTACGCAAAGGCACATTACGTTTAGATAACGTGAAAAATTTAATCTTAGATGAAGCCGATAGAATGCTGGAAATGGGCTTTCAATCGGCCATTGATGCGATTATTGAGCTGGCTCCCAAACAGCGCCAAACCTTGTTATTTAGTGCCACCTTCCCCGAGCAAATCGAAAGTATCGCCAACAATATTATGCACCAGCCAGTGCGAGTAGAAGTGGCCAGCACCCACGACAATAGCTCTATTAGCCAACACTTTTTTAAAGTAGATGATAATGAACAGCGCATGCTAGCTTTGCGTTTATTGCTATTACAACATCGCCCTAAATCCAGCGTTGTGTTTTGCAATACCAAGCGCGAAGCTCAAGAAGTGGCCGATGAACTTAGCTTACTCGGTTTTAGCGCTTTAGCCCTGCATGGCGATTTAGAGCAGCGCGAACGAGACCAAACCTTAGTGCAATTTGCCAATAACAGTGCGGCAATTTTAGTGGCTACCGACGTAGCAGCTCGTGGCTTAGATATTGACTCTTTAGATGCAGTATTCAACTACCACTTAGCGCGCGATACCGAAGTGCATGTGCACCGCATTGGCCGAACCGGACGTGCCGGCAGCAAAGGTATTGCCTGTTCTTTCTTTAGCGATAAAGAGCACTATAAAGTGGCCTTACTAGAAGACTACCTTGGCCGCAGCATTAACGATGAAGAGCTTCCATCAATGGCTTTGCTTAACAAAAAGCCAGCCGCTCCGCTTATGGCTACCTTGCAAATTGATGGCGGTAAAAAGCAAAAAGTACGCGCCGGAGATATTCTTGGCGCACTCACCGGTGAAAATGGCATTGCAGGCGCACAAGTAGGCAAAATTAACTTGTTTGATAACCGCGCCTATGTGGCTGTAGAGCGAGAGGCACTGAAACGTGCACGCAAAAAACTGGAAGACGGTAAAATGAAAGGACGCTCTTTTAGAGTTCGTCACCTGCCTTGCTAATAGTTGCCAACAACTCGCCAGTTTTTCCTGGCGAGTTGTTTGGGGTCTGTTGATCTTTGCTGATGGTTTTTGCAGCAATTTATTAGCCATTTATGCAAGGCAGTGAGTGTGCAGTTAAGTGGACTTAATAATCACTCGCTAACGCTGAATAAATGGCAAATAAATGCTGCCCGAAGGGTTCGGATAAGCGAACTTTACTCTTTGTTAAGCACTTCTTGCTTAGCCCACTAGGCTTCTAAGTGCTCGCCGCGATTAAAGCCCGCTTATCTCGAACAAAATTTCAACACCAAAGATCAACAGCCCCTAATAAGTATTGTAATTAAATACTAGGCTGCCGCCTTTCAGCACACTGCCATAATTAAACAGCAAACCTATACTCACATTATCTAACCAACCTTCGCCGTAAGCGCCTGTTCCCATTAGCAAATCAAAGCCAAACTCGTAATAATGCGGTGTTTGAAAGGCCTCGTTAGTATTCCCCCCTAGATCTACACGCGAAGCAGAAAGCTGCCCGGCAAAAGAAATATCCAACATTCGCCCAATAGGATGAGAGTAATACAGCGTATTTCGCCAAGAACTGGCCGCAATGTCTACTTGGTGCGAGGGCACATCAGCGCCAAAGCTTTCACCGTACATATAAGCAAAGCGCGAACGGTACTTAAGTTTGTGTTTGGTCCAACGCTTTTGATACTGCAGGGCTAGACTGGGCTGTAACATCCAAGCGTTCAGCGAAAAGTTAGTTAACACCCCATCGAATAACGGCTGAAAAATCTGACTAATCGAATTGTTGTAAATGTACTCTTGCTCTAAGCGTCGAATACTGCCTCCTAACTCGGCAGTAAATCGCCAATTCTCAAGGCCATCCCAATGCGCCCCGCCAGCTAAGAAGCCAGAGTAAACTTTTAGTTTTTCATGGTCACGAGTGGGGTCTAACTCTTCGTACAAGGTAATGTCGTGAAAACGTTGGGTATAACCCAAACGCCCGGTTGCGTAACTTTCCCATGCTCTTCCATGCCAAGGTAAAGCCAGCGTTAAGGGTAAAGTGATGGTTTTCAGCTCATTTTTCAGCCGGTTAGCGTCATCACCACCCAAGTTGTCATCATCAATGGGAATAAAGCCAGAAGGGTCAAAGTTAACAAAACCAATGGTTACCGTTTCACGGTCGTGAATCACCGCATCGGCGGCAAAGGTGCCTGCCAAGTTACGCTGCAATACCGGCAATATCTCATCTTCTAAGTGTCCTTCTACCAATGCGGCTTGGCTATAGCTTGCGGACAACAACAAGCTACCAGCAAGCCAATAGTGGCTAGCTTTCCGAATATTCATCCATGAATAAAACTGCAACGACGTCTCCTGTTTAACGGTGAGTAATTAGCGTTTTCGTTTATCTAAATGATAGCGCAGAGCCATAGCAATACAGATCCGCAACTCTGCCAAAGGCCATTCGGAGTCTAAAGGGAGCAGCAAAGCGCGCTGCTTTTGATAAACAAACAATCCCGGAAACAAGGTTTGGTAGCTGTTCACCAAGCTAGTTTTACAGTTTACATATAAACCCAAATACTCGGCCTGCTTGGCGTTCCATGCAACCCGTAAAGTACTGCCCGATTTACTTTGTTCGGTCACAAAGGACAGTTCTCCCCACTTTAAGGTTTCTAGCAGCTCCCCCACCCCTTCAGAACCTGCAGCAACTTCCAGTATCTCGGCCCTTAGCCTTAATACTTGTTGCTGCACCGCTGCAGGATAGCTTGCAATGGCGGCCTGTAATTCTGGCTTTAAGGGCTTATCCATTACCACTGCTTCGCTGTGTTTATCGCTCGCTGAAATAGCGGCCAAGAAATAAGGTGCTGCTGGTAACGCCCCGCGGCCCCTTCTAACTCGATGCCATAGTTGGCTAGGCGTAAAGCCATTACCGCATAAAAAGCATCTATAGCGCCGGCTTTATTAAAGGCAAAGCAGCCATCGAACTGCTGCCAAATCTCGCTCAAACGTGCTATTTCAGTATTAATCTCAGCAGATAAGCTGACTGGCCGGGCTTGTTTTTCAAACTGAAAAGGTAAGCCTTGGCGAATTGCCGTAAAGCCGGCATGTAGCTCCGCCAAATAGCTACGAGCTTGAGCACGCAAATCGGCTTGAACAGGGTAAAGCTCGCCTAAGGCTTGTTCATTTAGGTACTCACTAATGGCCAAAGAGTCATGAATGACCAAATCATCGACATGCAATACCGGTACGAGTTTACTGGGTGACAACTTAGCAAGTTGCTGCTGATAACCCGCTTCACCAAGTGCGATGGCATTGCAGCTAAACTCAAGCTCTGCCAACTGCATACAAAGGTAAGCCCGCAATGACCAAGTAGAGTCTCGCCCGACAATGAGTTGATAATGTTGCGCCATATTAGCCTCCTTGCACAGCGGCTTTTAGTCCACGTTGGCGACTGTAGATTGTGAGTAAAATACCCCCTAATACTAAACCTGCCGAGAGCATAAAGCTAAATCCAAGCGGCTCACTGGCAAAAGCCCAGCCGCCCAAAGCGGCAATAAGTGGCACCAATAACTGCAACACAGCAGCTTGGCTCGCCGACAATCCACCCAAAGCAATGTACCAAATCCAATAACCGAGTCCCGATGCTAGCGCACCAGAGCTAAGTGCCAGTAGCAAGCCATAAGTACTTAAGGCTGATTGGGTCACCAACCAAGGCAGCAATACCACTAAAAAAGGTAAACTACGCCAAAAATTAAAACAGGTATCTCTACTAGGGCTTAACGAACCGCGACCATTCAAGGTATAGATACCCCAGGCGCAGCCTGCCACCACCATGAGTATAAAACCTAGCACCGATACCGACGCTTGCTCACTGGGTGCTAACAAAATAATCAAACCACTAAACGCCAAAGCAATGCCAGCCAGCTCACCCAAACGTAAGCGTGCACCTTTAACTATCGATATGCCCACCATGCTTAGCTGCACCGCAGCAAACAATATTAATGCACCGATACCGGTGTCTAAGTAAAGGTAAGCAAAGGAGAAGCAAGCCGCATAGCTAAACAACATTAAACCAGACCACCAACTGCCTTTACTTTGAACCTTGCCAGAAGATGGCTTAAGGCTAAGCAATATTGCTAGGGTAACGGCGCCCGCTAATAAACGCACTGCGGTAAAACTAGCAGCATCAATTTGCGGCTCGCCTAGTGCTAAGCGACATAGCACCGAGTTGCCTGCAAATGCAATTAAGGCCACTACGGTAGCCAACCAAGTTGTTACAGGGGATGCTTTATTCACTGTCTGACCATACCGCAAACTCATTACCACTAGGCTCGCAAAAATGAAAACGTCGACCACCTGGGAAACCAAAAATGTCTTTTACTATTCTCCCTCCTGCCGCTTCCACTTTAGCCAAGGTTTGCTCAAGCTGTTCACTATAAAAAACCAGTAAAGCAGCACCATTTTCAGTACTAGAAGCTAAAGGAGCGTGAAAAAAACCGCCATCTAAACCTTGACCAGAAAAGGCCGTATATTGCTCGCCAAAGTCTTCAAATTGCCACGCAAAGGCTTGGCTAAAAAACTGTTTGGTCGCTGCTAAATCACTGCTGGGAAACTCAACATAGTTTAATTTTTCGTGCTGATTCATTACGCTTTCCTTGGCTATTTATTTGAATAAATTATAAAAACACAGTGCCTTCAAAATAGGTTTTGGCATGACCCGCAATAGTGACTCGATCGCCAAACTGCTGACAGTGTAATACCCCACCACGCTTAGAAGCTTGGTAGGCCAGTAGCTCATCTTTACCCAAGCGCTTTGTCCAAAACGGTGTTAAACCCGCATGAATTGAACCAGTGACCGGATCTTCAGCACCGCCATTGGCGGGCCAAAAATAACGTGAAACAAAATCATGTTCTTCACCGGGGGCTGTCACTACAACATCATAAGGCGCTAAGGTTTTGAGTAGCTCTAAGTCAACCTCAAGGGCCTCTACTTGGGCCTGCTGTAGGTAGACCAGGAAATAGGCTTGCTGATTTCGCCATACTTCACTGGGTTTAACAGATACACCATCAAGCAGAGCCGATGGCGTTTCAAATTCCATGTGTGGTGGGCAACTCGGGAAGTCCATTGCAATTAAATCATTATCACCACGGCGCGCTTTTAGTTCACCCACTTGCAAGGTAGTAAAGTGGAGTTCTTGCAACGTGGGTTGTTGATTAAACAAAACATGGGCTGCTGCCAAAGTAGCGTGGCCACAGAAGTCAATTTCGCAAATTGGTGAAAACCAACGAATAAGGTAGGAGCCAGGTTCGTCGGCTACTAAGAAGGCTGTTTCAGAAAGGTTATTCTCAATAGCAATTGCCTGCATTACGCTATCTTCTAACCAAGCTTCTAAGACAATAACCGCAGCAGGATTGCCGCCAAAAAGATCACGGGTAAAGCTATCTACCTGATGCATTTTTAAGTTCATAACAGTCCTTGTTGATTAAACTAAAGTCTAATAGTTAGCAAGCCCGCGGGTATGCTTGGCTCAAGAGAAGTCACCCAACTGATCTGAACAGTTGACGAAAGATCACGAATACACCTTTACATTACCCCAATATACGTTACACTTCGCTCGCTGGTAAAGGTTACAGCGGATATTTATGCCCCATACAAATACGTTGATTTTTCGCAATTTCACCCTGTTTGTTCGTAAGTAATTTCTGCATCTTTCGGCACCCTAGATTTATCTATTTTTGGATAAATTTTATTTATTATTTTTGGAGATTACTCATGGCTACAGGTCGCGTAAAATGGTTCGACGAGCAAAAAGGTTTTGGTTTCATCGAGCGTCCAGACGGTAAAGATGTATTCGTACACTTCCGTGCTATTCAAAGCGAAGGTTACAAAACTTTAGCTGAAGGCCAAGAAGTTACTTTTGAAGTAGAAGAAGGTCCAAAAGGTCCTCAAGCTGCTAACGTAAAAGTTGCTTAATCTGGCTTTTAAGGCATAAGTCTCCAATTAGTCTTCAGATTAATTAGACACTAGCTTTAAGCTTAAAAAACGGTCCCTACGGACCGTTTTTTGTTTTTCAGCCTCTAGCTTAATTAACTAAAGACTCTGCCGCAGCGGCTGCAACATGAATGGCCGTGGTATCGTATAAAGGCAAGTCACAATGGCTTTGTTGTACTAATAAGCCAATCTCTGTACACCCCAAGATCACCGCCTCGGCACCTCGCGCTGCTAGCTCAGCAATTTCTGCCAAATACCGTTCTCGAGAGTCAGCACTGATTTTACCTAAGCACAGCTCTTGATAAATAATCTGATGAACTGTCTCAATTCCCTTTTCTTGTGGAACCAAGGCTTCTAAGCCGCGCTGCTCTAGTCGCCCTTTATAAAAATCTTGCTCCATAGTGAAGCGGGTACCTAATAACCCCACTTTCTTAACACCATCCTCTAGCAATTTATTAGCAGTGGCATCGGCGATATGTAATAAGGGGATCTGCAGCGCTTGCTCCACTTCTGCCGCAACTTTATGCATGGTATTAGTGGCAATTAATAGAAAGTCAGCACCCGAAGCTTGCACCGATAACCCGGCGTCCACCATTTTATTGGCTAAGGTAGCCCAGTCACCTTGATGCTGTAGAGCCTCTATTTCAGCAAAATCTACGCTCACTAAGTTAATCTTCGCCGAATGCAATCCACCCTTTGCCTGCTTAATGGCTAAATTTAACTGCTGGTAATAGCTAAGGCTTGATTCCCAACTCATTCCACCAACAATGCCAATAGTTTTCATCGCTAACAGTTACTCCTGTTACCACTTAGTGGGTTTCTCTATTTCATAGAGCTCGTCGGCAATACTATCGATACGATTTTGTACTACTGCTTGAGCATCTTGTAGGCCCTGATTGTAGTAAAAGGCCCCTATTTCTTCAGAGAAAAAATCCAACAAAAACTCTGCATCAAATTGGCCTATCTCAACGTCCAATTGCTGCTCGCAATAGCCTTGAATTTTGTTTACCAACGCCGTTTTCTGTTCACTAGAAAACTCTATTTTCGACATAACTAGTCCTTATTCAAGCACTGATTAATCTGCTCTTCAGTTTTTATCTGTTGCTGCCAATAGCCCACATCTATCCAGTTGCCAAACTTAAAACCTACTCGTTCAAACTCTGCCACTTTATGAAAGCCCAAATACTCATGCAGTTTAATGCTCGCTGGATTTGGTAACGCTATACCTGCAATTACCGTGCTTATAGGATAGTCGGATAATCGCTCTAACAAGGCTTGATACAATCTCTTACCAATGCCTTTGCCTGCTGCACTATTGGCAGTGTAGATTGAACTTTCTACTGAGAAACGATAAGCACTCCTCGGCTTCCAAGGGCTCACATAGGCGTACCCGAGAATTTCACCAGCTTCTTCAAATACCAACCAAGGCAGTTGTTTCTGAATACTGGCGATACGCTCCGCCATAACTCCTTGACTCACTAGCTGCTCTTCAAACGTAGCACCACTAGTCTCAACGTAATAATTATAGATTTGGCAAATCTGCTGACTGTCACCCTCTCGAGCATCCCTAATACATTCTGTCATAAGCTAAATATCCTTACTTCTGCTCAACAATTGCTCAACGCCAGTCAAACTTACAGCCTAAATAAGCAACGGTTTTTCAACACAATTACCTTTTTACATATTGGATTGACCTAATTATCTTAACTGTCACAATTCTTGGCTTTAATATTATGAAACCCCATTTAAGCAAACGCTTTAACGGAAGTTAATCAATAAGTTGGAGAATTACTCCAGAATTTCAGGGACTAGACATGCGACTCACACTAATGCTTATACTTATAATAAGCTCAAACCCCAGCCTAGCGTTCAATAGTTACAAACTTCACCCTTTGCCTAATGAGCGAATCAACGAGAACGCCCAAGTTAACTATTTATATCAAAACACCAGCAAAGGGCCATTTAGGGTACGTATTGAAGGCTTAGTTGGACATGTTGAGAACTACGCAATCTTAAAGATCAACTGTGCGGCAGATGGCAGCGTTCAAGTACACCATAACCTAGTTAGCAATAACAACGCTCGACTAAACAACCAACAAGCTTTTCCACCTTTTAATCAGGTATTTAGCCCTAAACAAACTAATGCCTTAAACAATCAAAAGAGCTTTCAGCTTACTCACGCAAGTATTAACATCGGCAACCTTAGCATTCCAGCATCTACCATTTCACTTGCCGGTTTTTCAGAAACTTACCAACGAGTAGAAACACTCTGCTCAGAGCAAAAAATCGCCTCAAAACGTTAGCGCTAACACAGTTTAATTAAAAAGCTCACGAATTTGTCATACAAACTTGAATGCACTTTTTAGCTTCTGTATATTTCAATCAAAACGGAAAAACAGGCTAATAATTAAACGAATTATAAAGATATTTATCAAGGAACTTTCGTGAGAACATTAGCAACAATGATTGGATTGCTTAGCACGCTGTCTTTTCAATCATGGGCATTTAATAGCCATTTGGTAGAAACCACTCCTGCGGAGTTTATCAATGCCAATGCCCAAATAAACTATCAAAGCTATACCACTAGTAAAGGTAAGCGCCCAGCGGGAATCCGTGGGTTAGTTGGTATCGTCGATGGCTATGCAGTTTTAAAACTAAGCTGCGCCAATGATGGTAGCGTTTCGGTTAAACACAACCTACTAAATGGCCCAAGCCAACATGTATCTGTTGATAACCAAGCACTTAAAACTACTCTTAGCCAAGTTAACTATAGCTTGAGTTCGATGGAGCAAGTTGAACAACTAAAACAAGGCAGATACTTGTTATTTAGTGAGCAAGCTATTACCACTGGAAACTTAAAACTAGATAGAAAGGCAATATCGCTTAAAGGCTTTACCGCCACTTATGATCGCATGCAGCACTTATGTACTACTGGCCATTTTGATTTGGCTATGCGCTAGATAAAAAAGAGCAGCCAATGGCTGCTCTTTATATCGCTCTGACTACACTGATTCTTTCACTCAGCCTACCCTAATTGCTTAGTAAAATGATGGCTCTTAATATCAAAACCATTACGTAAGTAAAAGCGGTGCGCACCAAAGCGCTGCACACCAGAGCCTAAATGAAACTGCTCGCAACCCTGTTGTTTAGCGTAATTTTCCAACCACTGTAGCAACTGCAAACCAACTCCTTTAGAGCGTGCGTTTTCTATCGTGACTAGATCATCTAAATACAAATGCTTTCCCCAAGACAGCTTCCAGCCGATAACAAAACCAGCCACCGCAGCCACTTGCTCATCCATGGTTAAATAAGCCAATTGATAGCCCTGCTGCAGCTGTAAGCTGATTTGCTCAATCAACTGCTCCTTACTAAAGCTGGGGCGAAGCAACAACATTACGTCGGCAAGTTTGGCTAAATCATCTTGAGGCTCGAATAACTGAATACGCATTGCTTCTCTCGATAAAATATTTACAGTGTTTTCATCATCCACACATCACAACCGCTGTGAATGCTATTAACAAAAGGCTCTGACAAATGGTTAAAACCTAAAGACTGGTACAAGGCAATAGCCGACTCCATGGTGCTTAAAGTATCTAAGTAGCACTGCTGATAACCACGTTGTTTTGCTTCTTGTAAACAATGCTTGGCTAGGGCCTTACCAATACCTTGGCCTCGGCATTGTGGATTAACAAATAGCTTACGTAGCTCACAGGTTTTTGAAGCATCGTCTAATTCTGCAATACCTCCACAGCCTACAACTTGGTTTTGCTGCAATGCCACCCAATAACCCCGTTGAGGCTCACAGTAGTTCAGGCTCATTGCTTCTACTTCTGAATCAGAAGGTCCAAAGCCATCACCAATAGCGCCAAATTCACGGCCGCCACGCTGAATCAGCTGTTTAACTGCTTGGTTATGAGAGGCATCAATGGGATGAATCGTAAAACTCAAAACCATCTCCTAGTATTAAGCTTTATACTGTAGAAAAATCAAAGCCTTGTTAGAAGGACTCTAACAAGGCTGTTTGACAATATTATTTCGAGGCTGCGCTGGCAGTTTCTTCTTCAGTGTCAGGGTCTGCAAACACCTCGGCCACAGAGCTACGGGTTAACTCACCCTTAAGGTTGCCATCTTCATCTACCACCGGTAACGAGAACTCGGTTTCTAAGCTCTCGGTAAGTACACTTTCAATGATCGCATCAGGTGAAACCGTAGGCACATCTTGATACTCACAAGATTCAAACTGCTCATTATCTTTGTTGATTGAAGCTTCTTCTAAAGCATCTTGAGTAACAATGCCTTGATAACCTTCTTCGGTTACGTGGTAGGCATAATCCCCCTTGATTTTCTTCATCTGCTGTAAGGCTTCACTGATGGTATCGGCCGTAATCCGACGAGCAGGTGGCTGCATCACGGTTTCTACCGTTAAGGCGCGAGCTCTGTTCACGTCTTTAACAAAAGCTTCAACGTAATCTGTTGCTGGGTGCAGCAAAATGTCGTCTGGCGTGCCTTGCTGAACCACTTCACCGTCTTTAAGGATGGCAATTTTGTCGCCCAAACGTAGTGCTTCATCTAAATCATGAGTAATAAAGATAATGGTTTTGTGCAAGGTTTCTTGTAGCTCGATGAGCTGATCTTGCATTTCACTGCGGATCAGCGGATCAAGAGCTGAAAAGGCTTCGTCCATCAACAGTATCTCTGCATCGGTACACAAAGCGCGAGCTAAACCAACCCGCTGCTGTTGTCCGCCAGAAAGTTGCGCCGGATATTGCTGCTCGTAACCATTTAAACCTACAGTATCTAACCACTCTTGAGCTTTAGCTAAGCGTTGCTCTTTAGCTACACCTTGTACAGTTAAGCCATAGGCTACGTTTTCAATCACGGTGCGATGTGGCATTAAACCAAAGCGTTGAAATACCATCGACATTTTATGACGACGAAAATCTTGTAACTCTTTAGAGCTCAACTTCATCACGTCGGTGCCTTCAATGCTAATCACCCCTTCAGTAGGGTCGATTAAGCGATTGAAGTGACGAATAAGGGTAGATTTACCCGAACCCGATAAGCCCATAATGACGTAAATCTCACCCTGTTGAATCTCAAGGTTAATATCTTTTAGGCCTAGCGTGTGGCCGGTATCAGCTAAGATTTTGTCTTTGCTTTCTCCGGCTTTAACCCGCGGCATTACCTGTTTAGGATTCTCACCAAATAGCTTGTACAAGCCCTGAATTTTAACGAGCGGCTCAGTCATGCTTTAGTCCTTGAAGGTGAGCTTGGGTGCGCTTAGCGTAGGCTTGCGACACACGGTCAAAGATAATCGCTAAAGCAACAATGGCTAAACCGTTAAGTAAACCCAAGGTGAAATATTGGTTAGTAATAGATTTTAATACTGGCTGGCCTAAGCCTTTTACCCCAATCATTGAGGCAATAACTACCATTGATAAGGCCATCATAATAGTTTGGTTAATCCCGGCCATAATAGTTGGCATTGCGAGAGGCATTTGCACCCCAAATAAACGTTGCCAGGTGCTAGCGCCATAAGCAGTGGCGGCTTCTAGTACTTCTTTATCCACTAAACGAATACCCAGATTGGTTAAGCGAATAACTGGGGGAATGCCGTAAATAACCACCGCAATCACACCCGGTATTTTGCCAATACCTAACAGCATCACTACTGGAATTAAGTACACAAAGGCAGGCAGCGTCTGCATCACATCGAGCATAGGCGTGATAATGGCTTGGGCACGATTGGAGCGAGCCATAATAATACCGATGGGTATGCCCAAGGCGATTGCCAGCATGGTACAGACCGTAATAATGCTCATAGTTCGCATCATGTCTTCCCACATGCCAAAGTAGCCCACCAACAACAGCGATACCACTGAACCAATTACCAACTTCCAAGAGCGACTGGCTAAATACACTAATCCGGCACAAACAATAAGTACCAACCACCAAGGCGTGGTGATTAGCAATTTTTCAAACCAAACTAAAAACTGCAGCAGGGGATCAAAAAACGATTCGATGGCCTCGCCATACTCGCGGGAAAAATTACGATAAGCACCATCTAAAGACTTACGAATAACGGTGAGATCGGCTCGACTCATTTGTGGAAAACGTTCCAACCATGACGAATCCGCCATAACAAACTACCTCTATATAAAAACGCGAAAGGCCAACCTAAGGTTGGCCTTTTTGTACTTAAACTACATACTGGCTAGGGCTTTACTTACCTTAGCGGCAACATCTTCTGGCACCCAAGCCTTCCAACTTTCTGGATTCTCACTTAGGTAGTGATACATAGCGGCATCACCATCGGCTTGGTTATCTTCCATCCATGCCAATAACTCGTTCATTTGCGCATTAGTAAACGAACGCTTAGTGATGTATTCATAAGCAGCAGGTGCTTTGCTAGCAAAATCTTCAGTAGTAACCGAATGTACAGCTGAAGGTGGGTACATAGTTACTTTAGGGTTTTCACAGTCTTCTTGAGTAGTACAAGTCAAGAATTCTTGCTCGTCGATACCATTACCAGTATCCACTTTAACCATTTTGTATTTACCTAGCACTGCGGTAGGTGCCCAGTAGTAACCAAACCAACCTTGCTCACGAGCGTAGGCTTTTGCAATTGAGCCAGATAAGCCCGCGCCTGAGCCTGGATCAATCAATTCAAAACCTGATTTTTCAAGTTCTAAAGCGTTAAAGAGGTTGTTGGCAGAGATTTGGCAGTTCCAGCCAGCTGGACAGCCATAGAAGCCAGAAAGCTCTTTGCTTTCTGGGTGAACAAATAATTTAGCGTGTTTTTTAACACCTTCGATAGTGGCGATTTCTGGGTATTGGTCAACTAAGTATTGAGGAACCCAAAAGCCTTCTTCGCCGCCGTCAGATAATGATTTACCTGCAAAACGTAAGCGCTTTTCAGCAACACCACGTTCTAGCGTTTCTTTAGCAGAGTTAGTCCATAACTCGGGGGCAATGTCTGGTTCGCCTTTTTCCATCATAGAGACGGTAGTTGGCATGGTATCCCCTGGCACCAACTCAGCGTCACAGCCGTAGCCATGTTCTAAAATAAATTTATCTACATTGGCAATAACTGTTGCAGAACTCCAGTTCATGTCGGCAATGGTTACACTGCCACAGCTGTCTTCTGCTTGAGCAAAACCGCTCACCAAAAGCAGTGCTGCGTATCTTAGCTTCATATCCCTATCCTTCCCTTTGTGTGCTTTCTTAGCGCCTAGGATCATACACTTCAAATAATTAGAGTTCAAATTAACTGCTGTGTATACCCTGCGCCTTAAGTATGGGATATACTCCCGAAAAAACCAATTTGGCCCGCTACCACTTATGCAAAAACCTGCTTACTGGCAAGACGTTCTCATTTCTTTGCGAAAAATTATTCGCGCGACCGATCTACAATCTAAACGGATTGTGAAAGCCTGTGGATTAACCATTCCGCAAGTTATGGTTTTAAGAGCAATAGAAGATTTAGGAACCGTAACAGTGAAGCACCTCTCTGATGAGGTATCACTAAGCCAGGCTACGGTTACAACTATCTTGAATCGTTTAGAAGAGCGCCAATTAATTGAGCGAATTCGCAGCGCAAGCGATCGACGTATTGTTAACCCGCGGCTCACCGAGCAAGGTATAGGTATTCTCACAACAGTACCGCCACTGCTACATGAAGAATTTATTCAGCGCTTTGAAAGCTTGCAAGACTGGGAAAAAACGCAAATCTTGTCATCTTTGCAGCATATTGCATCAATGATGGACGCCCAATCCATCGACGCATCACCTTTATTAGATATTAATGCACCACATAAAGATCTAAACAAATAAACCTAAAATAGTTATAGCTCAAACTAATTTTCAGTATCAGCAGCAAAACCCGAAAGGCTCAAGATGTCGGTAGCAACACCATCTAAGCTATGTTGATTTTTCTTCGCCCAATACTGCTTAATGCCCTGCTCTCCTTGTTTGCTTGCCCAGTTGGCCAAATCGTCACGCTGTGCCACAAAGTCATAAAAGGGTACCGACATGCCACACGAGCTTTGCACCATATCAATGTCTAACAAGTAAAGCTGCCGTGCTCCTGCTTGCTCTGGAAACAACTCAATATATTGCTGCCACTCAGCATCACCACGGTGTAGCGCTTTAGCTTGACCATATAATCGTAGAATCACAGGCTTGCCTTCAAAGGCACAAAACATAATGGTCATACGCGAGTTTTGTTTTAAGTGAGCGGCTGTTTCGTTACCACTACCGGTTAAATTGAGCCAAACAATTTGCTGCTGGTTAAGCACCCGAAACGAGTCCATACCTTTGGGTGATAGGTTCACCTTACCTTCGGCCGCTGCCGTAGCCACAAAAAACATCTTTTGCTGTGCGATAAACTCAATATGCGGGGGAATCATCGCACTAAATTTCTTGCCCATTTTTACCTCAAAACAATAATCAAAACCTACGCTTACTTACTAAGGTAACAAGCAATGTTTAATTCTCACTACATTGCCCAGCAATTAATCATCAAGGAATTATAAATTTGATCTGAGTCACGCTTTGCAATCTTATCGTATACCTCAAATGCTGCCCTATCTAAGCTATACAAAAGCATGGAGGCTATATGCACAAGACTCTCTTTTTGATGATATTTTTATCATCAATATGTTCTGCTAAAACCTTAAACATTCCCGGCTCGCCAAACGGTAATACCTTGCCCTTTGTGCTGGCCAAAGAAATCGTTAAACGCAGCGATATTTATGACTCTGTAGGTTACCCCTATGGCGATGCTGGCGAAATTTCCTTTGCTAAAACCGTTGCCGATTTAAATGATGGAGTACTTGACCTTTTTTGGACAGCCACTTCGGCCGACCGCGAGCAACAACAAAGTGCGGTGTATTTTCCGCTATACCGCGGCACCTTAGGTATGCGCTTAGGTATTGTTGAACAAGAGAAAAGTGAAACCTTTAAACAAGTGACCAGCTTTGCGCAAATGCGCCAATATATTCCCTGCCAAGGTAAATTGTGGGCCGATACAGCCATTCTTGAAGCTAACGGTATTAAAGTGGCTAAGAGCTTGGGTTATGGCAACATTTTTGCCATGTTGGAAGCTGACCGTTGTGACTACTTCCCACGGGGTATTTTTGAACCTTGGAGCGAAGTTAAACGCGAAGCCAAATATAACCTAACAGTAGATAGCTATGTCATGTTGCGCTACAAAATGCCGTTTTTCTTTTTTGTGAAAAAAGACAATCAAAGCTTAGCCAAACACCTCAACGATATTCTTTATCAGATGTTTGAAGATGGCAGTTATCAAAAAATGTTTCTTAATGATCCAGATGTAAAGAATGCCTTAGAGCTAGGCAAACTAGAAAAACGTACCATTTTTGATTTAGAAAACCCCTACCTTACTGACAAAGTAAATGCCATTCCGCAGAAGATTTGGTTTGACCCACTGGCTGGACAATAATTTATGAAAACGATTACCGCAAAACTCGCCTCGCTACTCGTTGTTGTTATTCTCGTGTCTGGGGTCATTGTAATCAGCGCATTATATTGGCTTAGCAGCGCATCGTTAAACCAGCAATACCAAAACGACAAGTTAGCCCTCACTAAACAGATGAGCATTATTCTTAAAGAACCGGTGTTTGTGTATGACTTCGATGTCATTAAAGCCACCATTGATGCCTTTATCGATGAGCCGATGATTGCAGGCATCAAGGTAAGTGATCAGCGTGGCAAGCTAATGGCCGAAAATCACGACTCTGGCTTTAGCCCAGATGAAACCATTAGCATTGATTTAGATTGGGATGGTAAGCCGCTTGGCACCATCGAAATTGGCGTCACCAAACAGGCCATTAACAGCGCCCTAAGCAATGAGTTAAGCGAAGACATCCTTACTATTATTTTCATGACGGCGCTAATTATTGTGTTGCTGATTCTAGCGCTTCGTAAAGTGATTATTGCACCGCTAGCCAATGTGAATAAGGTACTGGCAGGCATTGCTCAAGGTGATGGCGATTTAACCGCGCGCATTCCCGTAACCAGCGAAGATGAAATTGGCCAACTTGGCCACAACTTCAATAGCTTTATCGAAACCGTACAAAGTATTGTTCAAGATATGGCAGAGGCTGCAACCCAACTAGAACTAGTATCTGAGAGCGTGCGGGTAATTAACGACAAAAACACCGCCAATACCTTTGAGCAAACAGAGCTAACATCTACCTCATTAACCAACTTGCAGCAACTAGGCATCGCCACCAAAGAAATTGCAGGCAATGCCGAAAACACCGCTTCTCGCACCCAGCAGGCTTACCAATTATCCATGGATGGCCATAAAGCCATTGATGACAACATTGCACAGGTAAGCGAGCTAGTGAAAAACCTTGATCGCACCGCCGATGAAGTCACCAGCCTCAAGCAAGTAAGTGACAACATTGGCAGCGTATTAGATGTGATTAAAGGCATTGCCGAGCAAACTAACTTACTGGCCTTAAATGCCGCCATTGAAGCGGCCCGTGCGGGTGAGTCTGGCAGAGGGTTTGCGGTAGTTGCCGACGAAGTACGTGCTCTCGCCAGTAAAACTCACGAATCGACCTCTGAGATTGAGTCGATTATTGGGGATTTACAAAGCCAGGCAGAAACCTCTTACCAAGCTACCCAAGCCGGTAAAGAAATGGTCAGTCAAACCATCTCATCTGCCGAAGGCACTGGCGAATCGTTAGTGCAAATTAACCAAGAAATGAACTCGGTAAATGACATGATCACCATGATAGCTAGCGCCAGTGAAGAGCAATCTAATGTTACCAGTGCGGTTACCGCTGATATGGAATCCTTGAGCCTTGGTGCGCAATCTCTTAGTGAAGACAGCAAACAATTACAACAAGCCACCGAAGATTTATTAGAAGTGGGCCATCAGATGGTGACTCAAGTAAACCGCTTTAAGTATTAAGTTATTAGGGCCTGTTGATCTTTGGTGTTGAAATTTTATTCAAGATAAGCGGGCTTTAATCGCGGCGAGCACTTTGAAACCTAGTGGGCTAAGTGAAAAGTGTTCAACGAAGAGTAAAGTTCGCTTATCCGAACCCTTCGGGGCAGCATTTCTTAGCCATTTATTCAGCGTTAGCGAGTGATTATTAAGCCCACTTAACTTCACACTCACTGCCTTGCCTAAATGGCTAAGAAATTGCTGTAAAAACCATCAGCAAAGATCAACAGGCCCTAGCTACACGACTCAAAAGCTTAAGCCTTTGCTTAAGCTTTTTATTTTCTCGATTAGCAGGCTTATTTAGCTGACTGGTGTTTGGCGAGAATAGAATCTAAATGGCTAGCAAAAGCTTTGCGATCGGCTTGGCTAAGTGCAGCAGGGCCACCGGTATGCACGCCGCTAGAGCGCATTGTGTCCATAAAGTCACGCATGTTTAGTCGCGACTTAATGTTACTTTTTGTATAGAGTTCACCTCGCGGACTTAAGGCTTGAGCCTGCTTGGTAATCACTTCATCGGCTAGAGGAATATCCGAGGTAATCACTAAGTCACCAGCAGCGACCCGCGCCACAATCTCATTATCGGCCACATCAAAACCCGCACTAACTTGCAGACTACTAATCACCTTAGAAGGTGGTGTTTTTATATATTGATTGGCCACTAACGTAAGCGGTATTTGGGTTCGTTCGGCGGCACGGAACAAAATCTCTTTAATCACCACTGGACAGGCGTCGGCATCAACCCAAATTTTCATGGCATTCTCTCTTAAAACAATAATGCCGCTACTATGCCCAAGTGGCTGCTAATTACAAGCTAAGGCGCATATCAATGTTATACACATCGGTTTGAAAACCGCCATATTCAACAAAGCCGCAACGTTGATAAAAATGTCGCGCGCGATGATTACTCTGCTGTGTTCCCCCCATCAATACTAAGCTACGAGCCCCTTGCCGCTTAAACTCAGCCATCAATGGTTGCATCGCCGCCATGGCAAGCCCAGCGTTTTGATAGTCATCGGCAATGCAGGGAGCAAGTATCACATCAAGTTCTGCTTGTAAGCTAACTCCCTGCACATAATAGCGCTGGTATTCCGGCTCTAAAATTTTCCGCTCAAAGATGAAATAACCGACAACTGCGGCACCATCGGCAATCACCCAACGCTGCGCGCTGTCATCGGCAAGCGCTTCACACAAATGCTGAGCATACTCACTGCTTAAAGGATGAGGCCCAAAGCGACTGCGAGTGGCTTCACTTAGAGCGACAAAAAACGCCCCTAATGCCGCTGCATCTTGCTGATTGAGCAGCCTGAGCAGAAAATCTTGACCATCTTTAGCTTTAATTGGAAATTGCTGCATATCATCTCTTGTAACTAAATTGCGTGGAATAAGATTACTTTGGCGGCAAGCTGTGCACAAAATTAAGGCAATATTGCAACCACTGCTCACGTTGCTTAGCCTCAAGCAAACCTTCTGGCGAAACGTAGATCATTCCTTTCATTGGTTTTCCTGTAAAGGTCATTTCCGAAGCAAATTCTAAGCGTAAGCAGTCTTGATATTGATTTGGTCCAACCCGCGCCATTAATTGCTTATCAACAATGCCACAACACATGTGGCCAGCCACCATAAAGCACAAGCCACCAAACATCTTACGCTCACTAAACTCAACTTGGCTGGCTAGCGCTTGGCGAATTTGCTCAGCCAATTCCAAATCGTAAGCCATTATTCACTCACCTCAAAAATAGAATCAATCACCAACGGCAAATTGGCGCGCAGCGACGTAGCACCAAATACTGAGCGAGCATGTAAACCCTTGTCACCAAATACTTCCACCATCAATTTAGAGCAGCCATCTAGCACAGCTGGGTGTTGCTCAAATTGCTCGGTGGCATTGATGAAACCCTGTAACTTCACTACTTGGCTTACTCTATCTAATGAACCTAGATGTTGCTGCACTACCGCTAAAATATCTAAGCCAGCCAAACGGGCAAACTGCGCCCCTTGCTGGTGAGTAAACTCTCTGCCAATTTTACCCTTTGGCGGCTCTTGTAAACCGGCAACCGGCCCCTTGCCCGAGACATAAAGTAAATTGCCTGTTTGTACACAATTACTATAACTGGCAGCTGGGCCTGTTGGTTTAGGTAAACTAATTCCTAGCTCTAACAAACGCTCGGCTATACTCATTAAGTGACTCCCTAACAAAATACCGTTAATACCCTTTATTGCCTTCAGACTAGCACGATTTCAGCAGCCCGCTTTTGCTAGCTCAATATTGGCGCTTAACCCTAACTTACTGTAAGCTGCACGCCCGCCACTTAGCGGCCATACTTACTATCACAAGAGACCAACTATGAGCTTTGACTCCCTGGGTTTATCTAAACCTTTATTAGACGCCGTAGCCGCACAAGGTTACGACACGCCCTCTCCCATTCAAGCCAAAGCCATTCCTGTGATTTTAGAAGGCAAAGACATCATGGCCGCCGCGCAAACAGGCACCGGTAAAACAGCAGGTTTTACCTTGCCATTGCTCGAGTTGTTAAGTAAAGGACCCAAAGTACGCGCCAATCAAGTTCGCGCCCTTGTGCTTACCCCAACACGTGAGCTAGCTGCGCAGGTTGGCGAAAGCGTGAGTACTTACGGCAAGAACATGGACCTAAGCTCTACGGTAGTATTTGGTGGAGTGAAGATTAATCCGCAAATGCAAAAGCTGCGTCGTGGCGCTGATGTGCTGGTAGCAACCCCTGGCCGTTTATTAGATCTTTACCAGCAAAACGCCTTTCGTTTTCAGCAGTTAGAAGTGATTATATTTGACGAAGCTGACCGCATGTTAGACATGGGCTTTATTCACGACATTAGAAAGATTTTGGCCTTGCTGCCAAAACAGCGCCAAACCTTAATGTTCTCGGCTACCTTCTCAGAAGAAATTAGAACACTGGCCAAAAGCTTGGTTAAAGACCCCATTGAAGTATCGGTAACACCACCAAACGCAACTGCCAAAACCGTAAAACAGTGGATTGTACCGGTAGATAAAAGTAAAAAGTCTGGCCTGCTTACTCAGCTGATTAAAGATAATGATTGGCAGCAAGTATTGGTATTTAGCCGTACTAAACATGGCGCTAACCGCCTAGCCAAACATTTAGAACAGCGCAAGATTTCAGCCGCTGCGATTCACGGCAATAAAAGCCAAGGCGCACGTACCCGGGCGCTGGCTGAATTTAAAAGTGGTGATGTACGAGTATTAGTTGCCACCGATATTGCAGCACGTGGCTTAGATATCGATCAATTGCCACAAGTGGTGAACTTTGATTTACCTAATGTGGCCGAAGATTACGTGCACCGCATTGGCCGTACTGGCCGAGCGGGTTCAACAGGTCAGGCAGTGTCTTTGGTATGTGCTGATGAAGTGGGAGATTTAATTGGCATTGAGCGACTCACTGGCCAGTTATTAGAACGTAAAGAAGTAGCCGGTTTTGAACCAAGCACCCAGTTACCAGTAACCCGCGATACTCGCCCCTTAAAAGCTAAAAAGCCGAAGAAGCCTAAAAGTCCACGTAGCGAACATAAAGATGGTCAGCGCTCTAGCGAAAATGCACGTGGTAACAAACCGGTCGGAAAAAATCGCCGCCACACCGGGGGTGGCACCAATAAGACCAGCCGCCGCTTTAGCAAACCCAAAGCTGCTAATTCGGGTAACAAATAACTAAAAAGCCGGTGTAATCACCGGCTTTTTTCTAGGCTAAAAACTCTCTTCTAGCCGATTTACTGGTTTTAAACTTGCCGCCGTAGGCCGAAGTTTGGGTGCTTGAGCTTGCGTCCATCACCCCGCGAGCTTTCACGCAGAAATGGGTTGCCTCGATGCTAATAGCTACGTCTTCGGTTCCCAATAAACTTTGTAAGGCCACCAGCACTTGCTGAGTTAAGCGCTCTTGTACCTGCGGACGCTGCGCAAAGAAGCGCACAATGCGGTTAATTTTTGACAAACCAATAATGTGGTCTTTAGGAATGTAAGCAACTTTCGCCAAGCCATCGATGGTAACAAAATGGTGCTCACAGGTGCTGGTAAAGGCGATATCTGACACCTTCACCATCTCTTCCACAGCCATTTTATTTTCAATGATGCTGATTTTCGGGAAGCGCGAATAATCTAAACCCGAGAACACCTCATCAACAAACATTTTTGCAATGCGGTGTGGGGTTTCAGCCAAGCTATCATCACTTAAATCTAAACCCAAGGTAGCCACTACATCAGTCAAAGAGGCTTTTATCTTATTGTACTTCTGCTCATTGCTTAATTGATTGTCCACTAAGGGAGTTTCTATCCCTTTCTCAATCAACGCTTGGCGTACTTGAATTGCCTCTGGTGACAAGCAAGCGTCTTTTCTAAATTGTTTTTCAGCTAACGCTACTTTCATAATCACTTCCTTTAGATAGTTTCTTGGTTCACCCGCTACGGTTTAGTTAACAACACTATTAACCCTAGACCAGATGGCGACCACCGTCTAAGCCGATGGTGCGACCGGTTATATATTTGCTAGCCAGCAAGTAGTTAACCGCTGCTACTGCTTCACTCGCGCCCGGCTCAAGTGCCATTAATGATTTTGCCAAGGCCTTGGTCCGATACTCCGGAGGATCATCTTGGTTAAACATTAACAACGAGGGCGCAATACTATTCACTTTTACCGCTGGTGCAAGCTTAGCGGCAAAAGAATGGGTTAAATTAGCCAAACCCGCTTTACTGGCCGCATAAGCAATATGCTTGCTGCTGCCTTTATCTGCGACATAATCCGTCATATGAATAATGTCGCTAACGTGTTGATCTTGATGATTTTTTAACAGCTCTTCAAAGGCGATATTGAGCTGATAAGGCGCACTAACATGCACACTCCACATGGCTTGCATTAATTGGTGCTGATTATCTAGCGCGGTATTGTTTAACCACTGCGAAGCATTATGGATAACAGCACGTAAGGCAGAGTAGTTCTCGAGTACATAGGCAATAAACTGGCTAATACCCTGCTCGTCGCTAAAATCGGCAATTATGCAGTCTGCACCTTTATCTCGTAAGGCTTGTACCGCAGGTTTGTCACTACGATAAGTCACAATCACCGAGTAACCTTGCTGCAGCAAATCTTCGGCAATGGCTAAGCCTAAACGCTGGGTGCCGCCAGTAATTAGCACTGGTGCACTGCTGTTAGCTAGCTTACTCGGCATCACGCGAGCCCGATAAAGTCACCGATACCGAATCTGCAAATCGTAAGGCATGCGGTTTATCTACGGTTATGCTGGCGTTAATCACCCGCGGTTCATCCATTGCTAGGGTAAGTAAGTCGGCACACAGTTTTTCCAACAGGCGAAAGTGGCCTTGCTCAACGTGGGCGATCATCGCTTTGGTAATTACTTTGTAATTGAGTGCTAAATCCTCGCTATCCGCTTCGCAGGCTTTGCTTGCTTGATAACGAATTTCGGCATTTATCACCACGTCTTGCTGCTTGCTAAGCTCTTCTTCGTTAAAACCAATATACGTTCGCAAGCGCAAATTGGTAATGGTAATCAAAGCCGGTTCGAGCCGGAAACTATTGGCCAGTGGCGCCAAATTAGAAACATTTGTTTTAGACACGTTGCTCATAGAGCTCTCTCTTAAAATTTAAATTGCTTACTACATACCTAGCCCAGTTTGCAGGGCTTTAACAGCTGAAACGTTTTTTTGCTGTCGTTTGTGTGAAGGCAAGCTAAGACTGTTTTTGAATCACCAAACTTACCGAGCCCACTTTAAATCCAAATTTTCGCATCACCGACTCATTCACAATGGTGGTTGAGTTAACCAAATACATTTTGTCTTCAACCACCACATCTAGCGGTTTGCCTTTATATTGCAAAGTGAGCACATAGTCCATAAACAAGGCATTGCCTGCCAGGTGCATATTTGCGGGTTGGCTAACATCGTTAGCACTGGCAAGGTAGCTACCATCGTCCTGCTTAACCAAAGTCCAAATGCGTTGCTGCTTTTCGCCATCGTCAAAAACAAAATGCTCATCAAGAGTGCCAACCCCTTGCTCGTCCCAGCTGGCGTCGATGGTTACGTTAAAATAACGAATCAATTCTCCCGAACGGTTTTTAACAATGCCATGCGCGCTAAGTTGGCCATCAAAAAA
The DNA here is from genome assembly GCF_037076485.1 of Agarivorans sp. OAG1. Lineage (NCBI taxonomy): Bacteria > Pseudomonadati > Pseudomonadota > Gammaproteobacteria > Alteromonadales > Alteromonadaceae > Agarivorans > Agarivorans sp. OAG1. The sequence continues at coordinate 120,976 of NZ_AP028990.1, read as the reverse complement.
ATCTTCCAAAACCAAAGTGGGTTGGTTGTCTGCATAACTGGAAACATCGGCACTAGAACAGCCCCACAAACCTGCCAGTAGGCTAAGTAACAGGAGGTATTTTCGATGTACGCTAGAGGCTAGTTGCATATCTATCTACGCCAGTTTTAACAATTACTCTTAAAACGGTTAGTGAGTGGGAATAGATCTACAGGCTTGAATTATTTATTAATTCCAATCGCGGGGGGCACTTTCTAGGCATTTAACACAGGAGAGCTCTTTGCCAAGCATGCTAAAACGCCCCTGGTAATTAAGCACCCACGGTCGGTTTTGCCATGGCGGCTGGTGACGAACATGTTGATAATGGCCACAAGCTAACCGAGCGATCCAATGGCGCTCTTCGTCTAACTGAAAGCCAATTATTATTTGTAGCATTGCCATCCTTAGCGACTAAACATTTCCCTTAACACCATGTGCGTACGCACCATCACCATTTTTTCCATTTGCTCTAGCTGCAAACGAATGTCTTCTAGGCGAGCCATTGAGGCCACTTCAACGTACAGCAACATATCTACATCACCTGAAATGGCCTGACAGCGTTTAATTTCCGGAATGCCGCGCATAATCTCGGCATAAGCTTCACAATTGTGCTCTTTGTAGCGCAGCTCTAAATGCGCAGCAATCGGCGCTTGCTCGCTATGGGTGCCCAAGCTAGCGTGATAGCCACTGATCTGCCCACTGCTCTCTAAATTGGCGATGCGCTCGGCGGTAGCCGAACGCGAAAGGTTTACCTGTCGAGCAATTTGACTCACCGGAGTACGCGCATTGGCCACTAACATAGCGACAATTTTTTGATCAAACTTATCCAAGCACTAACTTCCCTTTAATCACCCTATTTAACATGACCAAGCTTTTCACGGATTAAGCTAAACCGACTCTGGCGCGAACCACGCCAGCTCTTTGTGCAGCTCTGTAACGCTGCCTACAACAATTAAAGACGGGCTTTCGGCTTGCTGCGCCAACGTTGGTAATTCAGCTAAACTGCCGGTTAACACGCGTTGCTGCGGCGTGGCGCCACGCTCAATAATGGCACAAGGGGTGGTATCGGCTAAGCCATTTTTAATCAGATTTGCCTGAATGGTTGGACACTGCTTAAGGCCCATATAAAACACCAAGGTGTGATTAGAATGCGCTAAGGAAGGCCAATCAATATCTTCACCATGTTGTTTTAAATGGCCGGTAATAAATTGCACACTTTGCGCATGGTCGCGATGGGTAAGTGGAATACCCGCATAGGCAGTACAGCCCACCGCGGCAGTAATGCCAGGCACCACTTCAAAAGCTAAGTTTTCGGCTGCTAATGATTGCAACTCTTCACCGCCTCGGCCAAAAATAAACGGGTCACCGCCCTTTAACCTAACCACGTGTTTGCCTAACTTGGCTTGGTCTACCAAAATTTGGTTAATTTCATCTTGCGGTACAAAGTGATGATCAAGTTTTTTGCCAACGTACACCATCTCTGCGGTAGGCGAAGCTAAATCGAGGATCTCTTGCGACACCAAACGGTCAAATACAATCACATCGGCTGTGCGGATGCGCTTCACCGCCTTTACGGTAAGCAAGTCTGGATCACCAGGTCCTGCACCAACCAGCGAAACAAAACCCAGCTCGTTAATAGCGGTAGATGAAGAGTGGGGCATTGTCTGTTTCCTTATTACTTGGTAGAGCGAATATTATATTTAGTGTAGCGGGCCTTAGGGCCAAAACCGTAGAGTATCAGTTCATAAGCTTCAAATACAAAAAAACCCCTAGCAACAGCAAGGGGTTATCATTTTGAGGTAAAACTACTGTGTATTGTGCTTAAGCAGCGTTACGTTGTGGCAAGGTTTTACCGTGAGTAACGTAAAGGCTTAGGCCAGTTACCAATAAGCCACCAACCAAGTTACCAAGAGTAACTGGAATTTGGTTCCATACTAACCAATCGGTGATAGTAAATTCAGCACCTAACATCATGCCTAATGGGAATAGGTACATGTTTACTACGGCGTGTTCAAATACCAAACCAAAGAAGATGAAGATTGGGAACCACATCGCCAATACTTTACCGCCAACGGTTTTAGAGGTCATTGCGCCAACTACACCTAAACACACCATCCAGTTACACAAGATGCCTTTAACAAACACCGTAATCCAACCGTTTAAGCCATGCTCGGCAAAGCCTAAAGTACGGGCTGTTGAAGCTTTAACAAAGGCTTGGCCTACTGCGCCAGGCTCAACACTAAAGTTCATGGTAAAGGTTAAGGCAACCAAAAACGCTACCGATACCGCACCAATAAGGTTACCTAAACCCACTAATAGCCAGTTACGAAGCACCCCTTTAGCGGTGACACCTTTGCGTTTTTCAAACAGCGACAATGGCGCTAATGCAAATACACCAGTTAGTAAGTCAAAACCCATAAGGTTCAAAATACAAAAACCAACTGGGAATACTAAAGCACCCACAATAGGCATACCGGTTTGCACTGCTGCGGTAATAGCTACCGCTACTGCAATCGCTAAAATTGCACCAGCCATAATGCCGCGCACAATGGTATCGCGAGTAGACATAAATACTTTGCTTTCACCGGCATCGATCATGGTTTGAACGAATTCAGCGGGTTTTACGTAAGACATAATGCTTCCTTAATTTTCTAAAATAAAATCTGTTATGCACTCACCGCAACACTGTCGGCTTTAATCTGCACCTTATAGCTCGCTACCGAGACCGTTGGGTTCTCTAGGCAGATGCCGGTTTCAAGATTAAAACGTTGCTTTTTAAGTGGGCTTGCTACCCAAAGCTGACCTTGATGCTCACAAATCAATCCGCGCGACAATACGTTCGAATTAGCAAAAGGGTCCATGTTATTAATGGCAAATACTTGCTCATTGTTACGTGGGCGAAAAAGGGCTACTTGCTGGCCATTTACTAGCGCGCAAATACCGGTACCTGGGGTAATATCGTTTAACTTACAAACGGTTTCGAAACTCATGATTATGCCTCCAACTCAACGTGTAGAATGTCGCCTTTTGCCTGTGGGTGTTTCTCGGCAAAAGTAGCCGGGCGATGCTGTTCGCGCTCGCTAACAAACACTACGTTTTCATCACGTTGGTCGCTATTAATGAAATGAGCAAAACGTTTAAGTTGCGCTTCGTCGTTTAGAGTGTCGCTCCACTCACAGCTATAGCTCGCAACCAATTTAGCCACGTCGGCTTCTAGTTGTTGGTTAATGCCAAGCTTGTCGTTTACAACTACTTCACGCAGGTAATCAACACCGCCTTCTAGGTTCTCTAACCAAACCGAAGTACGTTGTAATTTGTCGGCGGTGCGAATGTAGAACATCATGAAACGATCTACGTATTTAATCAGGGTTTCTTGGTCTAAGTCTGCGGCCAGTAAATCGCCGTGGCGTGGTTTCATACCACCGTTACCGCCTACGTACATATTCCAGCCCGCATCGGTGGCGATAATGCCTAAATCTTTACCTTGGGCTTCGGCACATTCGCGGGTACAACCCGATACACCAAACTTCATTTTGTGAGGAGTACGAATGCCTTTGTAGCGGTTTTCTAGCATTACGCCCAAACCAACACTGTCTTGCACACCAAAACGACACCAAGTACTACCCACACAGGTTTTAGCCATGCGTAAGGCTTTACCGTAGGCTTGGCCGGTTTCATAACCAGCAGCAATTAACTTGCGCCAAATATTTGGAAGGTCATCTTTTTGCGCGCCAAACAAACCAATGCGCTGGGCACCAGTCACCTTGGTATAAAGGGCATATTCTTCAGCCACTTCAGCCAATACGCCAAGTGCTTTAGGAGTAACTTCGCCACCCGCCATGCGTGGAATCACCGAATAGGTGCCGTCTTTTTGCATGTTGCCAAGGAAGTTATCATTGGTATCTTGCAGGCTTACTAACTCTGGCGCCAATACGTGGTCGCCCCAGCAAGAAGCTAAAATAGAGCCAACGGCTGGTTTACATACTTCACAGCCGTAACCTTTACCGTGTTTGTTTAATACCTGTTCAAAGCTTTTATGGCCTTCAATTCGAACTAGGTGGAACAACTCTTGGCGTGAGTATTCAAAATGTTCACAAAGGTGGTTATTAACTTCTACGCCGGCTTTAGCCAACTCTGCATTTAGCACTTGGCCAATTAGCGGTAAACAACCACCACAGCCAGTGCCTGCATTAGTAGAGGCTTTAATTTCGGCCATCGTCGTTTGGCCATCGGCCACTGCTGCAGCTATCTTACCTTTGGTAACATCGAAGCATGAACAAATAACCGCTGAGTCAGGTAAAGAGTCTGCGCCCATTGCAGGTTTTTCTGAACCCGCATGAGCAGGCAAGATAAGCGTGTCTGGATGTTCAGGTAAATCAATGTCGTTAAGTTTAAGCTGGAGTAAGTTGCCGTAATCAGCGGTATCGCCCACTAACACAGCACCTAATAGTTTTTTGCCGTCTTCAGAAACGATCAGGCGCTTATACACACCCTCTTCATCGTTTTGGTAAACAAAACTCTTACAGTTTGGCGTGCGACCATTAGCATCACCAATGCTGCCTACCTTTACTCCCAGTAACTTAAGCTTGGCACTCATGTCTGCGCCTTCAAAAGCACCGTTGTTACCTAACAGGTGATCTACCGCTACCTGCGCCATTTTGTAACCAGGTGCCACTAAACCAAAGAAACTCTCGTTCCAAGAGGCACACTCACCAATGGCGTAGATGTTTTCGTCTGAAGTTAAACATTGATCGTTAATCGCAATACCGCCGCGAGGTGCAATGCTTAGCTCAGATTGACGTGCTAGCTTATCTTGCGGACGAATACCGGTAGAGAACACAATGAAATCAACTTCTAGCTTGGTTTCATCGGCAAATTGCATGGTATTACGAGCATGCTCACCTTGCGCTTGGATCTCTAAGGTGTTTTTGCTGGTGTGCACTTGCACACCCATGCGCTCAATTTTGTTGCGCAGTAATAAACCACCTTGCTGGTCGAGCTGCTCGGCCATTAATACTGGAGCAAACTCAATAACATGAGTTTCTACGCCTAGCGCTTTTAAAGCACCCGCCGCTTCTAGACCTAATAGACCGCCACCTACAACGGCACCGCTCTTACTCTTTTTAGCAGATGCTTCAATGGCTTTTAAATCTTCAATGGTACGGTAAACAAAGCAGTCTTTATTTTCGCTACCTTTAATCGGTGGAACCCATGGGTAAGAACCCGTAGCCATTACTAGTTTGTCGTAGGCAATCTCACGGCCAGTGCTTGAATACACCACTTTTTGCTCACGGTTGATATTGATAGCACGTTCGCCAAGCAATACCTCAATGCCGTGTTTTTCGTAGAAGCCATGTTTAACAAGAGACAGCTCTTCAGCGGTGTGATGAGAAAAATATGAAGACAAGTGAACACGATCGTAGGCAACTCGAGGCTCTTCACAGAAAACTGTTACGTCGAATTGGCTTAAATCAGCCTTCTCGACCAAATCTTCTAAATAACGGTGCCCCACCATACCGTTACCAACAACTACTAGCTTCAGCTTGCTCATAGATTTTCCAGCGACAAAATAAGATTAATGCGCGGATAATAAGATGTAACAAAAATAAAAGAATGATGTAGATCAATAACAACTTTAAACTACCCTAAAGAGGTATATTGAATATTTAACCATCAAAATCTGTAATATAATTACATTTGGGTAATAAAGTGACGCTAAAATTCACGTACTCCGGCAATCTTGATTTTGTGAAATCGCGGAAATAATTTTTACAAAGCTACTCAAAATAGGTAGTTGGTTTGAAAATTAAGCACCGTTATTTAGCCCTCGACTACACTTGAAAAAGACAAAAGTTAATAAACTAAAAAGATAATGATAAGAAAGTTAAGTAAATGTTATTTCGGTATATTTTGTTTACTGGTGAGTTTGCTAAGCGCATTTTCGCACCCAGCATTTGCTGTTAAAAACATCAATTTAACCAGTGGTGAATGGCCACCTTATCTGTCAATAGACTTGGCAAAAGGCGGCATAGCCGCACAAATTGTTAGCGAAGCTTTTGCCCAACAAGGTATCAAAACGTATTACGGTTACTACCCATGGAAACGCTCATATGAATATGCTCGACGCGGCTATGGCGCAGCAAGCTTTAAATGGCACGGCAGCTTAGCCTGGATTAAAACTGAGCAGCGCGAACGACATTTTTGGTTTAGCGACCCCATCGTAAGTGGAAATGAAGTTTTGTTTTCCTTGAAGTCGAAACCAGTGCATTGGCAAAAAATAGAAGACTTAGAAGGCATTACAATAGGCGGAACATTATTCGCCGCTTACCCCACCTTAGAAATAGCAGCGCGCAGCAAACTGATTACCTTAGATAAAGTGGGAGATTACCAAAGCCTATTTGAACGCTTGTTGTATCAACGAATCGATGCAATAGCGCTAACCAAGACCGTTGCCTTGCACTACATGACCAATCATTTGAGCGAAGCAGAGATCCAGCAAATTACCTATTCCGAAACTCTTGTAGAGCAACGCCACTTTCGGCTTATGCTCTCTAAAAAGCATTCGGAAAATCAGCACTATTTGCAGCAATTTAACCAAGGTTTACAAAAGCTCAAAACAAGCGGCCGCTACGCAGAGTTTTTAGAGCAGCTAGAGTCTAAGTTGGCCTCACCGTTAAATTAACGGCAAACACCGACTATTTAGCGTTAGTTTCCGCTATTTTTACAGCTTTCAAGTGAGTTGATTGGCGCTATGCTTTAGCTTTGTTATTCATCCAGTGAGCATTCATGAGCCGCTTAAATCAACAACTTGGCATCAGCCAAGGTATCGCATTACTTGCCACCTCTTTACTTGGCACTGGCATCTTTGTTGTTCCTGCTATTGCCGCCAGCATTGCCGGACACAGTTCTTTATTAGCCTGGCTATTACTCATTAGCTTGGTATTGCCAATTGCCTTTACCTTTGCGGCATTAGGCAAGCGTTATCCACACGCCGGCGGGGCCGCTCACTTTGTTGCCAAAGCCTTGGGGCCTCGAGCCGAAAAACTTACGGCCTTTTTATTCATTTCGGTGCTACCGGTTGGCTTGCCCGCTGCGCTAATGATGGCAACCGGATTTTGGCAGGCTATGTTTTCTATCACGCCAAATACCGCCTTAATCATTCAACTTGGTACGCTGCTAAGCATGTGGCTATTAGGCATGGGAGGCGCAAAACTCTCAGGCAATATTCAAGGTTTAATTGCGATTGCGATTGTATTACTTGTAGCGGCACTGTGGTGGCATGGCGATGTGCAAGCAGGCGATTATCAGCTTCCTGAACAGATCGATATTCCTAGCATTGCCCCTGCATTAGCTGTGATGTTTTGGTGTTTTGTAGGCATTGAAGCCTTTGCCCATATGGGCGAGGAGTTTCGTCGGCCAGAACGAGATTTCCCCATTGCCTTATTATTGGGTGTGTTTTTGGCAGGCGCCGTGTACTGGGCGGCGTCGGTAGTGGTGCTTAAATACGGCAGCTATGGAGACCAGCTTGCCAATACCCAATCACTGCCTCATTTAGTTGCCATTATCTTTGGTCAAAAAGCCAAGTGGCTAGCCGCCATTGTGGGCTATTTAGCTTGTTACGCTAGCATCAATATCTATATACAAGGCTTTTCGCGCTTGCTCTGGAGCATGGCCGATGAAGGTCAGCGGCTAAAACCGTTAGCCCGTTTATCCAAAAATAAAATTCCACAACATGCGCTTAGCACCATTGTTTTAGTTTGTGCGCTTAGCTGTGTTGCAGCCTGGCTATTTGAGTTACCACTGGACGAGTTAATCCGTTATGCCAATGGCAATTTCATCATGGTTTATCTGTTGAGTATGCTAGCTGGCGCCATTTTATTGCGTGGGTTTTTTAAGGTAATCGCCATAGTAGGCGTGCTGCTTTGTTGCTTGCTGTTAGTTGCCTTAGGTCAGCAGAGCATTTACGTATTGCTTCTGTGTGCGGCTTTCTTGCTGTTGCAAGTTGCTTTTAAACAGCTACAAACGCGAATCAAGGTGGGCACCAATAGCTGATGAACAACTACAGCCCTAGTAGCGCGTTTGCCTCTGGGCTAAACCAGCCACACAGATAGAATTTAACAGTCGTCTATTTTGCTTAATCGCTTGCGGCTTCAACTCAATTACCGTAGGCTAAAAATTCATCATCAAGGAAATGATATGACCGCATTTTTAACCACAAATCAGCTAAGTCGCTTACTCGCACCCAGTGCAAGTATTTGCTTGGTTAAACTGTGGCTGCTGCTTATTTCTAGCAGCGGTGAAATGTAGATATTTTTCACTGGCTGCGAAGTGCAGCCAGACCTTATTTGCCCTTCGTAGCCTTATCCAACTCCTAAAACAAGGCTCGCAAGGACATGACTATCAGTAAAACTAGCAACATCTTCGCTTCCATTCCGCGCTTTTCTCAAGCAGCTACAGGGCTCTGTTTGGCCTTGGTTGCCACCGCTTTGTTTTCTCTCAAGGGAATTTGGATCAAGCTGGCGTACCAATTTGGCATCGACCCTGCCAGCCTAATGACGCTGCGCATGGCCTTTAGTTTACCGATTTACCTATTGTTAGCATTGTATTGGTGGAGGTTAGGCCGCTTAGAACATCAAAAACTGAAAGGTAACATTCTGTCGGCTGCGCTGGTTGGCATAGCAGGGTATTACCTAGCTAGCTTTTTAGATTTAAGTGGCTTGCAATTCATCTCGGCTCCGCTTGAGCGCGTGGTATTGTATGCCTACCCTGGATTTACCATTTTACTCGCGTGGTTAGTTTACCGCCAAAAGCCGCAGTTAATTGTGGTGCTTGCCCTGCCCCTTAGCTGGTTAGGCGTGGGGTTAATGATGTGGAGTGAAACCGGCCAACAGCTTGATCCCCAACAACTTATCTGGGGAACCAGCTTGGTTATCGCTAGCGCCTTTAGTTTTGCTTTTTACTTGGTCTTTAGCAAAAACATTGTTGCCAAGATCGGCAGCCAAGCCTTTACTCTTATTGCAATGATTGCCGCCAGCATAGCTATTTTCATCCACTTTAGTTTGCACGGGGACTTTACTGCACTGCTCAACTATCCCGATCAGGTTTATTGGTATGCGGCTTATATGGCGCTGTTTTCTACGGTAATTCCCTCATTTTTATTTAGTGAGGCTATCCATCGTATCGGCGCACAACGCACCGCGATTAGTGGCAGCGCAGGCCCGGTTTTTACCTTAATAATGGCCGCTTGGATACTTGGCGACAGTATTGGTGTTCTGCAAATTGCTGGTATTGGCCTAGTTGTGGTGGCCGTGGCGCTATTAAACAAGAACTAAGCAAACAAGACATAGCCTAAGGCTATGTCTTGTTTTATTCTCAGCTTACATTGCTGCATCTGGCCATAACCTTAAATACAATGACAACGCTTAAATATTTAGCCGCTTACCCCGAGGCACTCACCAGCAAAATTGAAGATCTGCTTAAACAGCAGCGTTTAGCCGAGTTTCTATTAAATAAGTACCCTACAAGGCATGACATATATAATGATAAAGCCCTGCGCGACTATTGTTTGTTACTAAAAAACCAATATATGCGTAAATCGGCACCGCTGAGCAAGGTTGTTTTTGATAAGAAAATTCACGTGGTAAACCATGCTTTAGGTTTACATACTTATGTATCGAGAGTTCAGGGAAGTAAATTAAAGAGTAAAAATGAAATAAGAGTGAGCAGCTTGTTTCAAAACGTACCTGAGCCGTTTTTAAACATGATCGTTGTACACGAACTCGCTCATCTAAAAGAAAAACAACATAACAAAGCCTTTTACCAACTGTGCCAGCATATGCTGCCTAATTACCATCAGCTTGAGTTTGATACGCGGGTTTACCTCACCCAACTAGAAGAAGTTGGGCCAATTTACTAGCCCAACTGTTTGTTTTTAACCTAAGCTACTGCACCAGCGCCTTTAGGATTAGCGCCATAGTTGTTGTCTTCGTGGCTATCAGATGCCAAGAAAATCAACAGTATAATCGCACCGATCAGCGGAATAAGCGCAATAAGCTGCCACCAACCGCTGCGACCAGTATCATGTAAACGCCTAGCGGCGATACTAATACTTGGAATTAATAAACCTAGCGTTAGAACTAGCGAAAGCAACGGCAAGCCAATAATGGCATCGATAATGTTCGCTGCTATGCCAAAAATGAAGTAGAACAAGATGAACATCCAGTACTCTTTTCTACGAGCTCGTCCTGAAAAATCTGCGTATTTTTTTAACGCCCCAATAAAGTATTCCATTATGTTCCTTTTATATCTTTTACTAAACCAATCCAAAACTGGTGCTCGTAGCACCAGTTGAAAATAAAGTTAAGCCATTGTTATAAAAGAAACTATGATATAAGTCACTTGATCATCAATAAGCTATTTTAAGTACTGCTCAACTCAGCTATTTACCAACCTGCTACCACCTTTGGTGCGATAGCCTTTTAAGGTTGACGCTAACCCTGCAGATGCTTCACTCAATTGTTCAACCGCTGGCACTGACGAAGCATTGACTTGTTTAATTACCTCAGATTGCAAGCGCCGATTGCGAAATAACATTAAGGTCTTGGCCTATTCCACCCATTAAACGCTCACTAGTTTCGGCCTGTTACACTGTTTGTTCAGTTAAGTCCGTTAGCTGCTTAGTCCCCGGTTGTAGATCTTCAATCATGCTTTGAACTTCCACCGTGGCACCTTGGGTTCGCTGGGCTAAGCTAGGTACTTAATCGGCCACAACAGCAAAATCATCTAGCTTTTATATGCAACTTGCAAAGCACCGCACAATTGGCGAATAGCACCGTTGGGAAAATGGCGGGAACCAGCTTCAACAGCTTGTTTCGCCAAGTAATTACTACGAAATAAAACATCTTACAGTAATCTGTCCTAGGCTTAACAAATAGCAAAAATGCTCGCTGCAAAGCACTTGTATAATGCACCTAGCATGCTGTAGAGTATTTACTCTAATATCATAAGGACTGTGTTAAAGTGATAAGACACTTTTGGGGTTTAAACGTAGCTAGCCTTGGCTGCCTAGTTAGCCTATTGCTGCCAGTAAATGCTAATGCCATTAGCTTCGAGCAAGCATGGCAAGATGTGCTAGAGAAAAACCAAAGCCTCGCGGCCAACAAGGAAAACGTAGCCCGCAGCGAAGCGCTGCGCGACGCGGCGAAAGATCTCTACTTCCCCAAAGTAGATTTAACCGGTAATTACACCCGTTTAGAAAAACCCGTTTCACTTGATTTAAAAGACTTAGAGCCTTTGGCATCACTCGATTTAAGTGGTTTAGACCCCGCGCTAGGGCAAATTTTAGCGCCGCTTTTAAACTTACCAACGGTAACTAACTTCACTGAGCAAGACATTACCACCAGCTCCATTCGGGCAATTTGGCCGTTATATACTGGTGGCCGTCGCGGCGCCGCCATCGATATCGCGCGTGAGCAAAATATTGAGGCTGGAAAAGTTCTCGCCATGCAACAGCAAGCTAAATTTGAAGACCTCGCCAAAGTTTACTTTGGGGTGGTGCTGGCTGCACAAGTGGCAGAAACTTATAAAGAGGTGGAAGATGGGCTTAAGAAACATCAACGTAACGCGGTAAAGCTAGAGCAGCAAGGACAAATCGCTTTTGTGGAACGATTGCAAGCGGATGCCTCTTACGATAAGGCCAAAGTTGATACCAGAAAAGCCCTGCGAAATTATGAAATTGCCCAGTTAGCCTTAAAAGAATTGCTGCATGCCCAACAGGCTATTCAACCCACTACTAGCTTATTCACTCAAGCAGACATCCCTGAGCTAGAAAGCTATATGTCGCAAACCCTAAACAGTTATCCGGGTTTAGCGATATTGGACAGTAAATCAGAACAAGCTAAAAAGATGGTGACCATAGCCAAAGGCGGTTACATGCCAGAGGTATACATGTTTGGTAACTATGACATCTACAAAGGCGACAGCTTAGCCGCTAAATACGCGCCCGACTGGATGGTGGGGGTTGGTGTGTCGGTGCCAATTATTGATAACTCTGGTCGCTCCGGCAAAGTAAATGCCGCCAATAGCACCGTGCTGCAGATTTCTTATATTCGTACCCAAGCAGAGCGCGACCTGGGCTTGCTGGTAGAAAAAACCTATCGAGAAGCCGAGTTAGCATTAGAAGAATACCAAGGGCTAGAATCCACCTTGGCGCTAGCAAAAGAAAACTTACGTATTCGACTAAAAGCCTTTAGCCAAGGTTTAGCGACATCTCTCGACGTTGTGGATGCCGAGATGTACCAAGCAAGCGTGAAAACTCAGCGTCAATCGGCCGCTTATAGCCATGTAATTGCATTGGCTAAACTCACTGCCTTAAGTGGTGAAATGGCCAATTTTTCTCAATATTATCGATTTAACTAGGGTCTATTATGCGTAAATGTTCCGCGGTGTTACCCATTGTGCCCTTGCTGGCGATTATTGTTTGGGTTGCTTATTCATTTTTGCAGGCTTACCAGCCGCAGCCCTATACGCTGCAAGGCCAGATTGAAGCTCAGCAGTACAATATTTCATCCAAAGTAGCTGGGCGGATCGACCAAGTATTAGTGAGAAAAGGCGACCAAGTAGAGCCTGGGCAACTAATTTTTTCCATCACTAGTCCTGAATTAGATGCTAAATTAGAGCAAGCCAAAGCTGGCCAACAAGCAGCATCAGCCATGGCTGAGCAAGCTGAAAACGGCGCTAGAGCACAAGAAATAGCCGCGGCTAAAGACCAATGGCAAAAAGCCTTAGCAGCCGCTAACTTGGCAGAAAAAACCTACCAGCGGGTTGATAACCTGTACAAAGATGGCGTGGTTGCCGAGCAAAAACGCGACGAAGCTTACACCCAATGGCAAGCAGCGCGTTATACCGAAAATGCCGCCTCACAGATGTATCAATTAGCCAAAGAAGGTGCCCGTGACGAAACTAAGCGCGCAGCCTTAGAGCAAGCCCGCGCAGCAGCAGGTGTAGTAGCAGAGGTAGAAGCCTTCACCAGCGACACCTTAGTGACAAGCTGGCACTCTGGCGAGGTAAGCCAACTGCTGCTGCAAAGTGGCGAGTTAGCGCCTACTGGCTTCCCGGTGGTATCTATTATTGATATGCAAGATGCTTGGTTGGTATTGCACGTTCGTGAAGATCAACTTAGCCAATTTCAAAAAGGCCAACAGTTTAGCGCCATGCTACCGGCCCTGGATAATCAAAGTTATAAGTTTGAAGTAGCCCATGTGGCAGTAATGGGTGATTTTGCCACATGGCGCGCCACCGATAGCCGTACAGGCTTTGATTTACGTACCTTTGAAGTAGAAGCCCGACCCTTGCAGCAGATAGAGCAATTACGTGTAGGCATGAGCGCTATTGTTGAGCTAGAGCAACCTTAAGATGAATGCCACTAGCGAACCGCCGCTTAGCCTGAGACAACTGTATCAACAACAGTGGCTTTTACTGCGTGACAATCGCTGGCTAATGGCCATGCTCACCTGGCTGCCATTGTTCGCTTTTTTAGCCGTTTGGTGGGTATTTTCTTCAGGTTTAACCCGTGAGCTACCGATTGCCGTAGTTGACCACGATCATAGCCAGTTATCGCGTAGCCTAATTAATCACTATGATGCTAGCCCAACACTAAAAGTACACAGTGTTTACGGAGAACCACAAGCCCGTTCTATGTTACGCACCGGGGAAGTATCAGCTTTAGTAATAATTCCAGCCGATATGGAAAAGCATACCAAGCTGGCACAAACACCTAGCGTTGCGGCTTATTACAACAGCCAATTCATGGTAATTGGCAAACAAATTAACTCTGCTTTGCAACAAGCTCACGGTACTTTTAGCGCCAAAGTTGCTGTGGCAAAAGCGCTAAGCCACGGCAATACCCAAACTTTACAAGCATTGGGCAGTGCTGTGCCTATTCGCAATCAAATCAGCGCCTTATATAACGGTAATAGCAACTATGCCCAATTTATTGTATCGGCAGCATTACCTGCATTTTGGCAAATTTTGATTATGACGGTAATGATTTTGGCGTTGGGTTCGGAGCTAAAAAACAATAGTTTTAAAAGCTGGCTAGCCAAGCAAGCTTGGCAAAAGCTAACCATAAAACTTAGCTTTTTTGGCGCTTTGTTGTGGCTGCAAGGCATATTACTGTGCACCTTAATGTTCCACGGTTTTGACTGGCCAATGCGAGGCTCTTGGAGTGTATTACTACTGGCCTTACTGTTGTGTGTGGTTGCCTCTCAAGCCATCGCCTTAATTCTTATGCTGCTGTTTGAAGATGTCGCACGGGCGCTTAGTTTTGCAGGCGCTCTTACTGCTCCTAGCTTTGCTTTTATGGGGGTAACGTTTCCGGTCAGCGACATGCCTTGGTTCGCCCAATTTTGGCGACAACTTATTCCGATAACCCATTATATTGAAGTGCAAATAGCCCAAGCCAACTACGGCGCTAGCGCTTTACAATCATTACCTAACTTATCGGCTTTATTACTATTCGGCATCGCCTTTATCAGCGCTGCGTGGCTGGTAAAAATACGCTTTAGTAATCCACACAACGTGGAGCTAAACACATGAATACAGGCTTGCTATTGCGTATAGAGCTACGCAGAATTGTTAGTAATCGGGCACTTATACTCACGGTATTTGGCGGTTTACTGCTGTACGCTTTTTTGTATCCTCAGCCCTACTTAAACCAAACGCCATTACAACAACCGATTGCAGTAATTAATGCTGATGGCAGCCAACTAAGTCGCCAGTTAATTCGTATGGTAGACGCCAGCCCTTTGCTAAAAGTGACCAGCCAAGTTGCTAGCATTGAAGAAGCTCAGCAACAGTTGGTGGAGCGCGACGTAGGTGGATTATTGGTGATTCCCGAGCATTTCTATCGAGATGTATTAATGGGCCGCTCACCCACTTTATCCTATGCCGGGGATGCGTCTTACTTTTTGGTTTATGGAACCATAGTACAAGGCTTAGCCAGTACCTCTGGCACCTTAGCGGCACAAGTAAAAGTAGCCAAGATGGTAGCCGATGGCATCCCGCTAGCACTTGCCAGCACGTTACATTCACCCATTCAGCTAAATGCCAATGCAGCCTTTAATGCCCACCAAGGCTATCTGGATTATGTCATTCCTGCAGTGTTTATTGTAATTTTGCACCAAACGCTACTCATCGCAGTTGGGCTACATGCTGCGCCAGCCCCTACCTCACAATCAACATTATTAAGGCGAGCCAGCCCCTGGCAATTAGTGCTGGTTCGCAGCTTACTATTTAGCGTGATCTATAGTTTGATGAGCAGTTTTTATTTTGGTGTGGTATTAAATTTTTACGGAGTACATCACTGGGCGAACATTGCCCATATCTGCCAACTGCTATTGCCTTTTTTAATCGCTACAGCAGGCTTAGCCCAATGTATCGCGGCGATGCTACCTAAGCGAGACTACGCCACCATAGTTGGTTTAATGACCTCGCTACCAACAGTATTTGTATGTGGCTTTATCTGGCCGCTTAGCTCTATTCCACCTGCAATTAACATTATTGCCGATCTAGTACCTGCTAAACCAATGGTGTTAGCGATGTTAAAACTCAATCAAATGGGCGCCAGCTTTAGCGAGATTCAAGGCCACTTTGCTCATCTATGGATACTGGCGATTACCTTTAGTAGCTTAGCGCTAACCTTACTCCATATGCAAAAAGCGAAAGCGACTCCTTCTCTCAACAAGGTCGAAAAGCTACTTTGATAAACTGACATTTCTCCTAAAAACTAAACATTCTTTAAATCATTAGCTTAATTAGCAAAAGAAAAAGTAATTTTCATAAGCTCGAAGCGCTCACATCTTAAATACACAATTACAACAACTTATCAATATTTGTCACAGTTCTAGTTGCTTACTCTGTAAACAAATTTGTGCAGTGTTAAGTTTTAGATGTAGAGCAATTTGCTCGCACCTTGCAACCTTGGTTTAAGCCGGTTGTGCGTGTGATTAGGCCGTTTGCCTGACACATCAGTGATTAACATTGGATGGTGGGAATACTATGGAACAGTTTTATTTTACTTATTACGTAAACTACTTTGCTCGAAAAGCTAACAAGCTTAAAAAGGTAAAAGTACACTCATAAGTTGCTCTCGGTAACATAGGCCTTCTCTGCGGTATCTGGAAAGAATTGATAAGACCTAAAAGCCAGCTTTGCTTGCAAAGCTGGCTTTTTTTTATTTCTAGCGGCTTAAGTTAGCTTCACAACAACATGTAAGCCTGGCTGTTGGTTCTGCAGTTTAATTTCGCCCCCATGCAAACGAACAATCGCTCTCACTAGTGGCAAACCCAGACCGTAACCTGGGCTATTGCGGCTACTTTCTAAGCGATATAAACGCTGAAATACTTTGTCTAATTCAGCCTCTGGAATACCACGGCCATTGTCGCTCACGGCAAAGCCATTAGCCTTAACGCTTAATTGAATTTGCGCTTTCTCACCGGCATATTTGCTGGCGTTTTCGAGTAAGTTATAAACCGCTCGAAACAACAGAGTGGCATCGCCTTTTAAATAACACGCTTGCTCCACATATAACGAAACAGTTTGCTGGCGCTGGGCACATAAGGGATGAATCAGCTCCACGGCATCTTCAGCAATCTGCTCCAACTCTACTTCACTAAAGCTAGATTGTTGCTGGTGTTCTAAACGGGTAAGCTCCAGCATCGAGCTAAACGTCGCTAATATGCCATCCAGCTCCTGCAGCATACTCCCTAATTGTTCAGGACTTACTGCTTGCTGTTCGCTATCGAGTAACGCTTGCTCTAGCCGCAAACGCAAACGGCCCAAAGGGGTACGTAAATCATGCGCAATGGCATCGGTTACCCCGGCAATGGCATCAAATGAATGCTCGACCTGCGCCAACATTTTATTGATGTGTGTTGCCATGTGATCAAACTCATCGTTACGCGGACTCAACGCTACTCGAGCACTTAACTCACCCGCTTCCACTTGTTGAACAATACGATTAATACTGTTTACCCGTCGCAATACTTGCGCCGAGAAAAACCACCCCGTCACAATGCCTAGAACCAAGGCCAAACTTAGTGCAACAATGCTTGCTTGAATAAAGTGTTCACGTAAATCAAACAGCGCTTCGTCGTCGCTGGCCACCATCAGTCGACCACCTTCTAGAGTTTGCACGCAGCCAGAATAAAGACGAATTTTGTTGTAGTTGTAGACGGGGAAACGCTTTAATGCCGGGCACTGAGCCAAGCGTTTGGGAATAGCATCTAAGCGCCCATAGGTTGTTTGGCCATTATCAAAGGCCAATACAAATTGGCGAGATTGCTCAGCCTGCAATAAAAATTGGCTGATAAAGTCTTGCGAGTTTAACTCTTTAGCTAACAAGCTTTGTTGTTGAATCAACTGGCCAAGCTGCTGGTCTTGACTCCGACTTAGCTGGCCAATGCTTAGCTGATACAGTACCCACAACAAAATCCCCACTACTAACATCAGCAGTGCGGTATACATTCGAGTTAATCGCCAAATTGAGCTAGTGCGGGTTAACCGCCACATATAGCCAGCTTGACGTTTACTTTTCCACCATGCGGTAACCCACGCCACGTACGGTTTCAAGTAAGGGGCTATGGCCATCCAGCTCTACCTTTTTTCGTAAACGTGCCACATGCACATCAATAACATTGGTTTGTGGATCAAAATCGTAATTCCAAACCGCTTCAAACAACAAGGTGCGGGTAACTACCTGGCCAGCGTGCTCCATTAAATAGCGCAATAACTTAAACTCTTTTGGCTGCAGCTGGATTTCTTGCTGACCTCGCCATACCCGCCTTGCTAATAGATCCATGCTCAAGTCGGCTACTTGTAACTTGTTTAAACTTGGCTCTGTTTGACCACGTTGACGCTGCAGCAAAATCTCGATGCGCACCAATAACTCAGCTAAAGCAAAAGGCTTAACTAAGTAATCATCACCGCCCTCTCGCAAGCCTTTGACTCGTTCATCTACGCTGTCTAAGGCACTAAGTATTAGCACGGGTAAGTGCTTATTAGCATTACGCAAAGTAGACAACACCGTTAAACCATCAAGTTTAGGCAGCATGCGATCTAAAACAATTAGCTGATAGTCCTGCTCTAAGGCCAGAAATAAACCTTCTTGCCCATCACTGGCTGCATCTACTTGATAGCCCTGCTCACTAAGCGCACGCTGCAAAAACTGCTGAGTAGTGAGATCATCTTCTACGATTAGTATTCGCACATTGCTTACCTTAAAAATGCCAAGAGGCAACACATTGGCTGCCTCTACTTCTGCGCTTAATGTTTTAAAACCGGAATGGTTTCACCACTTGCCACATCAACAATCACTCGCTGCTTTCCTTGCTCACCCAGTAGTTTGAATTTGTAAAAGGTAATGCCTTTTTCATTCTCTAATTCAAACTCAATAACCTGCGCTTGGTATTTGCTGTTCAGCATGGCCACAGTTTGTTGCAAGGACAGCTCAGATTCTGCTAGCTGCTCAAGCGCGATACGCTCGTCTTCATCTAATTTGCTTACACCCAATATGCTTAGCTTGCTGCTTTCGTTTTTAAGCATTTCGCCATCGGCCAAGCTTAGCTTGAGTTTATGCTTTTGCTCTTGAGCAAGGTTTACTACATCTACCTCATAAACAGCTTGGCCGCGGTAATCATCTAACTCTAGCTCGGTAATTTGCCCTGGATAAGTGTTGTGCACTTTTTCGATTGCTTGCTCTAAGGTAAAACCCGCTTTTTTGATTGCTAAAGCTGAAAGCGCATCATCATCGGCCATCACCGTTGTAGACGTTAATGCAACCGCAGCAGCAACACAGATTTTTTTCGATAATTTAATTGGAAGTTTCATTTGGCTAATCCTCGTTGTGTAATCGACATGAGCAGATTACTAGAACCGCCCTTACCGCAAGGTGGCCACAACATTACATTTTGTTCATCTTAATAAAAACAGAGACTAGCTGCGCAATAAGTACCTAGCCATTGCCCAAATGATAGCGTTTATAAGAATAAAATAAACGATTAATCAAATAGTTCGGTGCTTGTTTTAGCGGTATTTTTAGTACTGCGCCAAAGGCTCGGTAGTAAATTTTCGCAAGACTTCGGCTAAATGTTCCGCTTTGTCTTGGTGTTTGTTGTGCAGGAAATGATAAAGCGGTACTTGGTCGAGCACAGGACTCACCACAGTGATTTGTTTATGCCAATACTTTTTAATAACGTATTCGCCAAGTGACAGAGGCAATACCACTACATCAACGCGCTCTCGGCCGAGCATAGTTAGCGCTTGATGAGCGGTATTAAAAAACTGAGTATTGTTGTGCTTACGCATCTTTTCTTCTAGAAACAAATGCCCCCGCACCCCTGCTACTCTATACTGCTGCAAGCTTTGCCAATCGGTCACTAGCGCTTTATCTTTTTTTACAAAGGCAGCAATGGTGATATGGCCTACTGGCACCGGGATTAAAATATGATTAGGTAAGTAACTGCTGGCATAGCGGGTTCTGGCCAATTCGGCATCAATGTCATGATTGTCTCTGGCGTGATGTAAGGAGCGTTTGGCTGGCATAGGCACGATGTCCACCTGATAGCCAAGTTCTGCATAGGCAGCGCTTACCGTATCGCGCACCTCTGGAAAAGCAGCGATAGTTTCAATCGTAGAGATACGTAAACTAGGCTCAGCACTCAAATAACCACAACAGAGTGTTAGCATGATCAAACAAACAGTTCGCATGCTATTTCCTTAATCTCAAAAGAAAGTAATAACTGACAATCTACTTTTTAGTGTAGTTGATTACTTCTCAAATCAAGTCACAACACCGACAAATCTGTTTATTTATTGACCTAGCTTAATTAAGGCTCATTCAACCGCTGCTTAAACAATTGAATTAACGGTTGATTGGCATTGCTCTCGGTTGGCAAGCTGCCATAGCCGTAATATAGAGCGAAGGCATCTTCATGGTAACTATGAAAATTAAAATGGGTTTGGTACTGATCAACAACGTCTAACACGTCACTCACCCATTGTAAGCCACCACGTTGCTGTTCAAAGCAACCGCGAATACAGCCAAACTCACCAAGATAAAGCGGTACTTGGTGCTGCTCTCCCCATCGCTCCATGGGCTCAATCATTTTCTCAATGAGTTGTTTGTCCCAAGCAACAATATCTTTAAGCCCATTTTGAAAATCTAAACGCAACTGCACACGGCTAGCAGCACCGGTTCCACGGGTTTTCACCCAACCTGAGATTTGATAGAAATGACCAACTTTAGGCACAACAAATTGTTGCGAGCTGCCATTATTGGCATCGCTAGTTGTCTCGCTAATCTGCAATATATCTTCACCTCCCTGGCGAAGGTGCTGCGAACGACCACGCTGATTAGCCGACCACAAGTACCAATCTGCGTGTTGGCTTAAATCAATTTTCACTTCACGCAGAAGCTGCTTACCATCTGGTGCATATTCATTAATCACCACCTGCTTGAACCAGCTATCACCAGCATTATTTGCCGATACGAGGGCTGGATAAATCAAATCAACTTTAGGGTCTTGGAGCTGTAGTTTTTTTCCTTCTACAAATTGCCAGTCGCTGTCGGCACTTATTGTTGGGTTATCAAACTGGGCGCCATACCAACTGGGTGAACCAATCACTTTCAGCCTATCGGGATCAGGGTAAGAGGCCGGAACTTGATATTGGCGTAACCATGAGGCTTGCTGGTGGCTAAATGCCATTGGTTCATAAAAGTGATATTGGTAGACAACGTTGGGGTCGGCTAACTTAAAGAAGTTTTGCTGCTCATCGATTTGCCATTGGTTTTTCACAGCCAACAAACGCTCTACAAAAATCATTTGTTGCTGGTTAACTTGTCGAATCGCCGTTACTAACTCGTTAGCGAGATCTTCCCACTGCTGTTTACTGCGAGTAGTGACCGGTTCGTTAAGTAAATCTAAGGCCGCTACATTGGGGTGGCCTTGGTAACGCTTGGCAATGGCTTGCCACAGACTAATTAGTCGCAGCTGATTTTCACGCTTATCCCACAAGGCATCGCCCGCACCATTAGATTGAAAACCGCCTTGAGGAACATGAATATTGAGCACAAGATAAATGCCATGCTTTTCTGCCCATTGCACATTTTTATCTAACCAATCCCAACCCGACTGGTGGTATTTATAGGGCGCGCTGTCACTTTCAAAGGTTTGATAATTTAAGTAGAAACGAATGCTATTAAAGCCCATTTCTTTAAGGCGAATATAGTCTTGCTCGTTGTGATGTTGGCTTGGAATACGAGTATTAGCCCATACCTCGTTGCCAAAGGCTACGCCTTTTAAACGTACTTTTTCACCTTTACCATTTACAATAAAACGGCCATCAACTCGGAGACGGTGCGCGTCATCATAATCAGCGGACTGACCAAACACTGTGACCAAATCTAAATTTGGCTTTGGTGTTTCTGCGACAGAACTACAAGCTTGCAGAGTCATTAATATCGTCGCAACAAACACTGAAAAAACAACCCTCATCACCTTATCCTTAATAAGCTATTTAGCTACTCACTCATTATAAATAGCCTCAAAATATAAACTTATGCCCAGTTCAACTAATTGAAATTGATGAAAAACCATTAGAGACAGCGATATTTCGCCACTCAATCAACAACACAAAACTGATAATCCATCACTCCACAACAAGAAAAGTACAAAGCGCTATTAATCAGTTAAAGATAAGCAAATAAAAACAAATAGTTAGAAGATAATGAAAGAAAAATCTCATAACAGCTTCACGCAAGAAACCATCAACCTTTAGTCAATGTTGCATCAAACTTTCATTTATATGAATAATAACTAAGACTTTGAAACACAAAACAAAAAGAGAAAATAAATGAAAGCTCTACTTTTAAAAGCCGTTTTACTCAGCGCTACAATTGTTCCTTTCGCTGAAGCATCTGAAGCAATTCAAGAAGGTGAAATTAGTAACATCCATTATCGAAATGAGTACCTGAACTTTAAAGTTCAGCACACCAATAGTAATGGCGAGATTGTTAACAGCTGTGAAATGTGTGGTCCAGATATTTCTGGGCACGCTAATGGCGGCTTTTGCTACATCGATAAAACTGACCAAAATCTTATAACTCTATTCCTAGCTTCTTACATGAATAACAAACAGGTATCTGCACGCGTGGAATCTTGGAGTAACTGTAAGGTGTATGACTTCCGCATCGACAAGTAACTACACCAGGTCACTATAAAAAAGCCGACAATTAAGTCGGCTTTTATCTATCTACAAGGAACTAGGCTTTATCAAGCGCTTGGCTAACGTCATTGATGATGTCGCCGATGTTTTCAATGCCTACTGAAATACGGATTAAATCGGCACTTACACCTGCTTTTGCTAACTCTTCATCATTTAACTGGCGGTGAGTGGTGGATGCTGGGTGACAAGCAAGCGATTTAGCGTCACCAATGTTCACCAAACGCAGAATCATTTGCAGGGCATCAATAAAGCGGCCACCAGCTTCTTTTCCACCTTTAATGCCAAAGCTCAAAATGCCAGAGGCTTTACCACCAACAATCTTTTCGCACAGCTCATTATATGGGCTGGTAGGCAGAGCAGCGTAGTTTACCCATTCAACCTTTGGATGTTGCTTAAGGTAAGCCGCTAAGTTTTCGGCATTTTCACAATGACGCTCCATTCGTAAACCTAGCGTTTCCAAACCTTGTAAAATTTGGAAGGCGTTCATCGGTGAAATAGCCGCGCCAGTGTTACGCAGTGGTACTACGCGACAGCGGCCAATGTAGGCCGCAGGGCCTAGCGCTTCGGTGTATACCACACCATGATAAGATGGATCTGGCTCGTTTAAGATTTTAAAGCGCTCTTTATTCGCCACCCAGTCAAACTTGCCAGAATCAACAATAATGCCGCCAATAGAGGTGCCATGTCCGCCAATGTATTTAGTTAATGAGTGAATAACGATGTCGGCACCCAGTTCAATCGGCCGACATAAAAACGGCGTAGCAACAGTATTGTCGACCATTAAAGGTAGACCGTGTTTGTGGGCAATTTCGGCTAACTTAACCAAGTCCACTACGTTGCCTGCTGGGTTACCAATAGACTCACAGAAAATTGCGCGAGTATTTTCATCAATAGCTGCTTCAAACCCAGCGTAATCGTCTGCCAATACCATGCGCACATCTATGCCTTGTTTAGGGAAACTATGCGCAAACAAATTATAGGTGCCGCCATACAGCTGGCTAGTGCTTACGATATTAGTGCCCACTTCACAGATACACTGAATCGCGTAGGTAATTGCTGCCATGCCAGAGGCCAAAGCAAGACCAGCAATGCCTCCTTCCATAGCTGCAACCCGCTGCTCTAGCACGTCAGTCGTTGGGTTCATAATACGGGTATAGATATTACCCGGAACCTTTAAATCAAACAGATCGGCACCATGCTGAGTATCATCAAAAGTGTAAGACGTAGTTTGATAGATAGGCACCGCGGCCGCTTTAGTGGTAGCTTCCGATTGATAACCATGATGAAGTGCTAAAGACTCTAATTTCATTACTGTTCTCGCTGCTAAAGGAATAAAACAACCCTGTCTGCCGCTGCAAATACTGCGGCAATTCCATTTATTACTGGCCACCAGCAATAAACCGAGGATCAACGTAAAGTGTTAGTTGTAGCCTAAACTACGCTCCAAAAGATAATAGAAGTATCGCGCTTTGTGATCCATCACTAGGGGCTGTTTATCTTTCGAGCTGATTTTAGTCAGCTGCTTAGGTTATGCCCATGTTGTGCCAACGGTAGGTTTTCCAGCGCCAGTGGTTAATCATGCCACGGATAACTTCATCTAAAGCAAAACAGGCCCAAGCGCCAATAATGCCAAGCTGCCAGGAGATAGAACAAAGGTAAATAATGGGCACCACGCCCCAAATAAAAGCAACCCCAACGGTGGCGGCAAACCTACCATCGCCCACCGCTTTTAAGCCCATTCCGGCTACAATATTAATCGCCCTAAACGGCTCCATCACGATACAAATAACCAGCAACCATTTGGCATAAAATGCAACTTGTGGGTCGTCACTAAACAAGCTAATTAAGGGCTGGTAACACCACGCAAACAAGCTCATATTGGCAAAAGCAAACAGCATGGCTAGCTTAATACAGCGATTGTATGTGGCGTCTACTTCATCTAGTTTTCGCGCTCCCATGTGGTGAGCCATGATGATTTGCCCAGCGGCCGCCAAAGACCAACTCACCGCCATAGAAATAAACAAAAAGCGCAGAACAAAAGTATAAGAAGATACGGCAAGCACACCTAAACTCGCCAATATTCCCGCCACTACTATTTGTTGCAAAGTGTAGTTAGCAGGCTCGGCTGCTGAGGGAATAGCAATTTTCATCAGTGGTCTTATCACCGCTCGCATGCGCGGCAATATTGCCCACGTAAACTCAAAGCTTACTTGCGCTTTTATGTGCACAATCAGCATCACAACCACACAAGCAAAGGCATAAGACAACACGGTACCCAAAGCGATACCTTTTAAGCCCATGGGCTCAAGCCCAAACCAACCAAAGAAGAACGTCGCATTTAGAAATATATTCATCACATTGGTGAGCAGCGAGGCCAACATGTTCCAGTTGGTCATTGCTTTAGCCGCCAGAATCGAGCCATAGGCACAACGCAGCCCAAAGAAACCAAAGGTGAAGGCCATAATGGCTAAGTACTCTTCTGCGTAAGTTTGCATCGGCACAGGGAAGTTAAGCCAAAGTGCGATATTGTCGAAATTAAGGTAGGTAAACAGACTAAATGCTAGGCCAGCCAAGCCCAGCAACACCACATTAGTCATAAACACCGGTACGACTTTATCAAGCTTATTCGCCCCGTAATACTGAGAGGCGGCAGCCGTGCCGCCAGTAGAGAGCATTGGCAGCACAAAAAAGCCAATCCATAGGTAAGGCATTAATAAACCCGCTGTCGCGGCGGCCTCTTCTCCCAACAGGCTAAGAAAGTAAATATCGGCCATTACAACAATGCCGCCGGTAAGCTGCTCAATTAAAATAGGCCACGCCAAACTAAACAATTTGAGTTTATTTACTGCGGCTTGCGGCATACTTCGGCTCCGGTGTTGGGCAACACTACATTGTAACCAGCTAAAGCACTTATAAGCTTACGATTTTCACTTTAATTGTTATTTTTCTTAAATTTGCAGCGAAGCCTCAATAAACCTTAAAAGCTGTGCATGCTATTTCATTAACTTCGCTAACAAGCGATCACAACCGGCTTTAAGTGCTTGTAACTCTTCTAGCGGTAAATCAGCTTGGCATAACATGGCTTGAGGGATTGCTTCGGCTGGCTCACGTAGTGCCACACCTTGAGGTGTAAGGCTTATAACTCTTACTCGCTCATCTTGCTCAGATCTGGCTCTAAGCACTAAACCTTTAGCCTCTAAGCGCTTTAATAGCGGGGTTAAGGTGCCTGAATCCAAGTGAACGCGTTCTCCTAAGCTCTTCACACTTACGCTATCGTGCTCCCACAACACCATCATTACAATGTACTGTAAATAAGTAAGATCCAGCTTATCCAACAGTGGACGATAAGCCCGTCCCATTGCGTTCGAAGCACTGTACAGGGAGAAGCACAATTGCTTATCTAAACTCAGGCTAGCTACATGGTTTTGCTGTTTACTCATCACTGCACTCTAATGTTTCACCAAAAATAAATTGTACACAATATACTTGCATTTCGTTTTCGCCTCAACTAAAGTTGCAAACAATTAAATTGTACACAACTTAAATTAAAAGGTAACGATTATGACAACGCTATACACAACTTCAGCAACTGCACTAGCCGGCCGCAATGGACAAGTGAGTACCGACGATAAAAAACTAGATTTAGCATTAAGCTATCCAAAAGAGATGGGCGGAAGCGGCGAAGCCACTAATCCGGAACAGCTTTTCGCCGCAGGTTATGCAGCGTGTTTTTCTAACGCTATTTTACATGTGGCTCGAGAAGGTAAAGTGGCCATTAAGTCTGCTCCTACAACCGCTACTGTAGGCATTGGCCCTAACGACAACGGTGGTTTTGCGCTAACCGTTTCGCTTGCGGTAGAGCTTGAATTAGAACAGGCTGCAGCTGAAGAGTTGGTAAAAGTGGCCCACCAAGTTTGCCCGTATTCAAACGCGACTCGCGGCAATATTGATGTAAAACTGTCAGTAAATGGCGCTGCCTTATAAGCCGCTGCTCAATAAAAAAACCAAGCTTAGGCTTGGTTTTTTTCACTATTTGTCTTTGTCTAACAAAGCCTGTCGCTGCCGCTGATATTCTTCATAACTCACGTCTGCTTCATCCATGCAGCTTAAATAATCTTGATGATTAGTTTGCTTGTCACACTGTCGTTGCTGGTTGCCCTGCATGGCATGGTAGGCCTGCTGCTGGCTGCAAGCACTG
This sequence comes from Agarivorans sp. OAG1, assembly GCF_037076485.1. Classification (NCBI taxonomy): domain Bacteria; kingdom Pseudomonadati; phylum Pseudomonadota; class Gammaproteobacteria; order Alteromonadales; family Alteromonadaceae; genus Agarivorans; species Agarivorans sp. OAG1. The sequence continues at coordinate 94,479 of NZ_AP028990.1, read as the reverse complement.
GTTATCAGTAAACTAAGAATGATTAGGGTACTTCGCATCGCTAAACTCTCCCTCACACTGCGCTTAAGCAAATATATTAGGCAACTTTCTCAACAAACTCCTTATGAGAATTGTCAGCAAGTCTATTCGTCAATGCTTAGCTGGTTGCTTAAGAATAGAACCCCTTGTACATACTAATATTTTGCAGACTTATCCCCAGCCGAAGCAGCTGATTATGCGACACAACAGCAAAGCCTTGTTTGACAAAAAAGTCTTTGGCCACCAATGAGGCATCTACCCGCAGCCCAGCAAGCTTTTGTTCTCGAGCAATGCTTTCAACATGTTGATAAAGCGCTTGGCCCACTGCTTTTCCTTGCTGCTCTGGCGCAACATAAAAGCAATCAATATAGTCTGCTGCTAATTCAATAAATCCTAGCAACTGCTTATCAGCCAAGGCTAAAAAGCAGTGTTTGGTTTTCAAGCGCTGTTGCCAGCGAGAGTAGTCTATATCTAGCGGCGCCCACGCAGCTTTTTGTTCCTTAGAGTAAAGCTCATCGTCAATGGCGTGCACAGCATGAGTAAACAAATCTGCCACTGCTTGACAGTATTCATCGGTGTAAGCCGTGATAGTGACCATCATGGCAATAAACTCGACAAAGTTTGATTAATATCTAGCAACATCGGCTCGCCATTGGGACTAAGCAAATAAGCTAAAGCCGCTATATTGAGTAGCACCGTACAATAATAACCCAAGCGAAAAGACTGCTTTTGAGTTTTGTGCCGTAACGTTTGTTGGGCGAGCATCGCACCTGGCCAGCCACCAATAAGCGCAAACACATGCAGCTTGATCTCTTGAACCCGCCAGCGACCGGCTTGCGCTGCCGATTTATCTAGGGCGTATAAAGCAAAAGTGACCACACTCATAACTACATAGAACACTAACAAAGCCAGTGGCAGTTTTTGCAATAACACCAAACTAAGCAATAAAACAAAAAAGGCCAAAGCAGCCATACCCGCTCGCTTGGCTAAGCCATTTGGCTTATTAGAAAATGCTGGTTTACTACCTATTAAACGCAGCTGCTTAGCGCAGGGGCGGCCTTGTTTATCCTTCGCTAAGGTGTAATTAAACCAATGGCCAACTAACTTTTCTGGGTCGAGTTTTTTATCGGTAAAGCTGCTTATGTGCACAAACAACTGCTTAGACTCGCCATTCAAGCTGAGAAAGCCAAAACCCTTAGCCCGGTTCCACGAGGCCAATTTTGCTTTAGTCATTTTCACCTCGACCTTTACTCGCCAAACCTTGGGCAAAGCATTCAATCTGTTTTGCCATTAGCGGATTGGTATTAGCGAGTCCTTTAGCAACGCCTAACTGATTTTCGACACTATGATTTTGGCTCTGTTTAAATTGCGCTTGCCAGCTATCAATACTTATTTCAAAACCAACAATGGCTTTATTTAGCTGTTCAATAAATTTATCGGGTGCATCGCTCACTTGCCAAGGCTGACTTTGTGCTCGCTCGTTTTGCTCAGTTAGCCTTTGCAACAAACTTAGCTTCCAAGCAAGATCATCTTGTTTAGTCATGGTCCCATTAACATGCACGGCTTGGTAATTCCAAGTAGGTACTACCTTTGGATTACTTAGTTTTGAAGGGTAATAATTGGGAGAAACATAAGCATCTTCCCCTTGAAACACCACCAAAGCAGCTAGAGGATTAAGTAAACGCTTTGCTAAAGGATTAATACGAGCAATATGCCCCTGCAAACACCAACTATCTTCAGCATTTTTAGCCAGTAGTAGAGGTACGTGATCGGCCACTAAACCCGCTTCACTAACGGTACTAATACAGGCTAAAGGATATTCGCTAATCAGCGTAGATACTTGATGCCAATCTTGTTGCTTAAAATGCGTTGGTATATGCACGTAGTGTTGCTCCCTATTGTTCTACTAAATACTCTCACGGAACGGGAGCGCTACACTAGCCTCAGTTGGGCAATTATGGTGTGTACATTTCGGGCGCTTTCGATAAGGTCATGGCATAACCTGCGCTAGCCAAGCCCTCAACATCGGTAGCTTTTACCTGCATTTCTCCGCTAATCCAAACCACTTCCCATGGTTCTATCATATCTATTCCCTTGGGATGACTAACGTGAATAATTTGATTAGGTGGTGGCGGTGGTAAATGCAAACACGCGCCAAAAAATGGCACTAAAAAGAATTCGGTGATTTTGTTGCCATCACTTTCTAATGGCACAATAAAACCGGGCATACGCATGTTTTGCCCATCGAGAGCATGAACTAAGCCACCAGTTTTAATTTGTGGGGCACGTTCATCTAACTGCACATCATGATTGATGGGTGCGGGCTTTTGACCACGCTCCAGCTCAGGAATGAGTGTTTGCCATGGGTTCGCCGCAGCTAACACACTCGGGCTAAACAAAACCAGTAAACTTAAATATATAATACGCAACATAAAAAGACCTTTAAGCCCGACTTGCGCCGGGCTTAGCATAGAGATTTAGTTAGCGTCTAAAGCGCCACGCATAACATTGTAAATAGCGGTATTGTCTACCGTACGACCCACAAAGGCGTGTGAATTTAGACCCCAAGATGCAATAGGCACATCTACGTTAGTGTGGCTTCCCCACTTCCAACTTACCTCTGGTACAACACCGATACCGTTGGTTTTCTCAAGTACCAAACCACCGGTTTCGTGGTCTGCAGTTACAATCACCATGCTGTCGCTGCGTAAATCAGACCAATTAACCACTTCTTCCACGGTCTTATCAAAAGCAATGGTTTCGTGAATTAAGCGCTCTTCATCGTTGAGGTGGCCAGCAAAGTCGATTTGTGAACCTTCTACCATCAATACAAAGCCATTTGGATTTTTCGATAAGATTTCAATCGCTACTTGAGTCATTTCATTCAACTGTGGAATGTCTTGCTCTTCATAACTTTTTTGATCTCCCAAAGGCAATATGTAAGGAATTTCATCTTCACCAAAAATACCGGCAAATAGAATTTCTGCATTTGGGTCGTTAGCAGGTAGAGCCGCTACTGCAGGAATCATATCGGTTTTATTTTTCACGATAGTGTAGCCACCTAAGTCAGCTTGCTGGCTAATCACATCTACCCCATCAACTTGCTTGCTACCACATAAGGCTACGTTAGGTTTTACATCACCAAACATGCTCTTTGAAAGCGTCACAAAATCATTTCGATTTGGACCATGTGAAACAAAGGCCGCTGGCGTTGCGTGAACACAGTGTGACGTTGCCACAATACCTACCGATTTACCCTGTTTTTGCGCATATTCCATGATAGTTTCTAAATCAGAGCCGTCGCCCGGACGAGCTTGTGCAATGGTGCCAGATATGGCTTTACGACCAGTTGAGATTGCCGTGGCTGCCGCCGCTGAATCGGTGTAATAGTTCATGCCTAGCTCTGCCAAGTTCTCGTAACCCAAGGTATCGGCACTGGCAGTTTTAATATCGCCGCGATGCTTACCAGATTCCAGGAATAAGGCTTCACCCATGTAGGCGCGAGTGATATCAATTTGCCCGTAACCCATCCCGTCACCAATCATCAACACAATATTGTTGGCTGATTCAAGATCAATCACATCAATCTCTTGGCTAGAACTGGTTTGAGTCGCTAAACCTTGATTGGTGGTTAAGTTTACTTGGTAACGGCCTGTCGCATCTGCACTGGCCAGTTTGCGAATGTCGCTAATGGTTTGGCTATCATCGTCAGTTAGGGTAACGCTCATGTCACCTTCTGTGTCCCAGTGGTAACTTTGCGCAAAGGTGCTGCCGTCTGCCGTTAAGCTGGTAGGCAAGTTAGCCACAGTTACGGTGTCGTGACCAACCACTGCACGTACTTTTGCCAAGGTAAGTGGCACAGCTTGCTGGCCATCACCCAAAGTAGACAGTGAAAATACGTAGCTGCCCGCTTCTACCTGTGCCGACATTTTGCCGCCTGGGTAAGTTGTCAGTGAAGACTCACCTTCGGTTAAGCTAATTGGCTGATTATCTAAAGAGCCATAAACCAATGGTGAATCGATGCCTTGGTGTAAGTTAAAGCTAATGGTACCGGCTTCTGCGAAGTTCATTTGTAGCTGATAGTTACCTGCACCAGCATAGCTGAATTGGCTGCTTTCGTCGGCGGTCCAATCGTTGAAGGTGCCAACTAGGTACATAGCTTGGCTTAAGTTATCAATATCACTGTCGGTGATGTTTTCAATCAACAATGTAGGGTTGTCAATGGTGGCCGAAGCATCAAGGGTAAAACGAAATACCTGATCTTCATCGTCGGCAACGGTGATATCCATGTTCTGGTTACCAAAGTCGTCGTACTTGCGTTGCAATTCCATTGGGATATCAAATACCACTTCAGCATCGGCATCTTCACCAATCGCTAAGTCGCGCTCGGCACTCCAGCTTGGGTCAGAGATTTTGAAGGAGTACTCACCAGGCTGCATGCTAAATAAGGCAATGTATTCACCGTCGCCTTGGTAGTGTAACTGAGCTTCTGGGCGCGAAGACCAGCTATTCATAGAGCCCTTGATATACAAGCGACAATCTTTGTTGGCGTCGGCAGCAATTTCTTCATCGCTACATTTAAACGGCCCTAAATCAATACTGTCGGCGATGGGTGGATCGAGATACACATATTCGGTATCACTATTACAACCGACTACAGCAGATGCTATAGATACCCCTGCAACTACTTTTAATACTTTCCCTAAACGCATTACATTTCCTCAATAAGTACTGATTAACTTGCGGATACATCGAAATAAATACCGCGGGAAAGCTAGCTGCGAATAATGACACTTATATTAAGCCTATGAATCAAAAGCGGTTTACCATCAAAGCAAATGAGCAATTAAGCTCACTTAAAGATCAAAAAGAGGAAGATTAAACTAGCGAGAAGATCAGAAAGGCTTTTCAAAATGAATCGAAAACATTTTCATAAAGTAGGAAATAAAAAATAAGAAATAATTGTGACAGACCAGGTTAATAGTAAAAACCAAGGGAGACGCTAAACCAGCTTCCCTTGGTATACACTCTTACACTTTAAAATTAGCGATACTGGCTTGAATGAGGCTACTTAGTTGGCCTACTTTTTTGGCTTGCTCTGCGGTTTGTTCGGTACCTTCTAAACTCATTTGAGCTGCCGATTCAATATCTTGCATTTCACTAACCACTGTTTCAGAGGTTGATAATTGCGCATCACAAGCCGCACTTACATCATCAAGCAAACGTGTGATGTCGCTTACCAATTGATGGGTTTTCTCTACTGAGAGCTGCATTTCTGACATCAGTTCAAAACTGGTATTAGCTTGCACTTTACCTTGTTGCATTTGCCCCTCGGTTTTCTCAGCACCTTTCACTAAATCACTCATCATTTGTTCGATTTGATCGGTTGAACCACGGGTTTGCTTAGCTAAATTGCGGACCTCATCGGCAACTACCGCAAAGCCACGGCCATGCTCACCAGCGCGCGCAGACTCGATCGCAGCATTAAGCGCCAGCAAGTTAGTTTGTTCGGCAATGCCGTTAATCACTTCTAAGATTTTGCTGGCGTCTTTACTGTTTTGCGCTAATTCACGCATATCTACCGAGGCTGTATCTACTTGACTCACCAAGTGCTTAATTTCATTGGTAGCCGATTGAGTCAGGGTATTTCCTTGCATTGACGCTTCATCAATCGCAATTGCCGACTGATCAGCATTACGTACATGATTGGCCACTTCATTAAAACCTTGCGACAAGCTGCCAATATGCTGGCTTACTTCGGCAACAACTTGTTGCTGTTGACCTACTTGCCCCTTAGATTGCTGGGCCAACTGGTTCAGCTGATTGGCCGCTTCATTCAAGGTGGCAACATGCTGGTTAATGCTTGTAACCGTGCCTTGCAGCAACTCAATAAATTGATTAAATGCCGCCGCCAGCTGGGCTAATTCATCTTTACCTTTAACTTTTAAACGCTGGGTTAAATCCCCATCTCCTTGGGCAATCGCCTGCATGGCTTGCACCATAGTAACCACCGGTTGGCGAATGAGTCGAGTAATCACCCATGCGAGCAACAATGAAATAAATACAATTGATACGCCAAAAGCCAAGCTTGTGCGCGCAGTTTGGTGCAGCTGCTGGGCAATAGCTTGGCTAGATTCTCCTAAAATTTGCCATTGTGTTTGCTGGCTATCTCCTGCCCCTTTTACCACTTGCTCAGCAGCGGGATTAAGCAAATCGTCCATCAGTAACTGCTGCTCTTCGAGCAATTCAAAAATGCTGTTGGCAGCAACAGAGAGCTGGCCCACATACTGTTCTACTTCAATAATCCACGCTTTGTGGTGCTCTCTGTTTAAGCCCTTTTTCAAATCAATAAGATCATTTTCTGCGCCAAACAACTCCAAGTAAAACTGATCTTTACTGCGGCTATCACGGCGATTTAAGTGACTCATTAATCCGATACATGCAGCCTGAATATGATTCGCTAAACTCACGGTTAAAGCAGGTAAACGCCCTGAGTTAAGAAGATCTAAGGTGGCATGAATATCCGATGTTTTAGCTAAGGCTTGTGGCACTAGATGGCGCAGCACGGTGTTCTCGAGGCTACTCACCTCGGCTAACAGCGGCACCAGTTCATCAGCAAAGTGCTGATCCAACAATTGGCTATTGCTAGTTATTTGCTCGGCATTATTAAAGGCTGCCAAATAAGGGCTCTTAGCCAAAGCTAGGGCTTGCTCTGCCAACTGCTGGTATTGCTGCAACAAACGCGGGTCTTCTGTTTGGCTATAGCGCGATTGCAAAACCAGACGCTGCAAGGCATTCACCGACAGCTCACCAGCTAAGCGGGCGCTAGGTTCTACAGTATCGGAGAATTCTACCGCTTGTTGCTCTACACCACTAAGCGAGTAATGGCTATTCCACAGCATCAGCGCAAGCAGCAACACTATGCCCGCAGGGATAAGCGCAATTTTTTGGCTTAGGTTTAATTTGTCCATCATAAGGCTGCCGCTCCTACCATTACCAACAAGCCACTGCGCAAACTTACAAAGGCAGCATAAGCCTGATTAGCATCGGAATAGGCGTTTACTTGCTTGGGCGGGCTGTCTTTTTCTATTTGTAGAATGGTTTTAGCGCGATGCAGCTCGGCCAGTATATTCACACTTGTATCCACAAGTTGATAAGCGCTAGACTCTCCGGCCGGCAAACGCCCCGGTTTGCTAGGCTCAATAGCCAGTTGGCGAAACAGTCTTTCGAGCAAATACCAAGATTGCAAGGCAACAATGTTTACATCTGTTAGCTCTCTGCCGCTGACACTTTGCTCACTGGAAAACTGCAAAGGTAGTTCTCGGGCTTGGCTGATAAGTAGCAGTTCTGCTTGGGTTTTATTGACGTTGTTGGCTAAGTCTTGCAGTGAGTCTCGCTCGACCAAACCTTCAAACAGGTACTCGATGAGCACCAACTGTTGATACACATCGTTAACCGATTTCCCCAATGGTCGCTCCACTTCTGGCCCTGCGGGTACACCCAACTTAGTCATCACTTGACTCAACTGCAGCTCTAATTCCTCTAGATAAGGCATTACACTGCGTGGGCGAATTACACTATAAGCCACTGGCTTCGGCTCTATTGGGTTTAAACCTTGCGCACCTAATAAGCTAGCAGCCAAAGCACTTAGCTGACGAGTTTTAAACACCAAATGCACTGCTAGTTTATCGGCAAATATCTGTGGTTCGCTCTGTAATTCACTTAAATCTTTGGCTGAGCGAATGGCCTGCAATTGCCCGCTAATAAACTGCGTTTTTTGAAATAAGTGGTTGTTATTTACAATCGCCGCGAAGCTACTAGGGCTTATCAATAACAAACACACCCATACACTACGCCACGGTTTAACAATAAGTGATAAAATCATCAAAGTTTTTTCTCTTCCCTGAACTGCTATTCATAGCCAAATTGATTAAAGCTTACGATGAGTTTCAGATTTATCTTTCAAGCATAGAAAGCTTTTAAGAATAAAGCCAAGCAAGAGCCAAACCAACAAATGATGTTAGTCATAAAAAGATGACAATTGAATGACTTATATCAGCTTAGAGATTAAATAAGCGTTTTATGTTCTGCTGAGTGTGCAGCTGTATATCGGCCACCGTTTGCTCGCGCAAACCAGCGACTGTTTGATAGATGTGGGGCAAATAGCAAGGTTCGTTACGACGGCTTTTAGGCTTTGGGCGCAAATCGCGAGGTAACAAATAAGGGGCGTCGGTTTCTAACAACAAGCGATCATTAGGAATCTCGGTTACGCGCTGTTGCAGGTCTTCACCGCGGCGTTCATCACATACCCAGCCTGTGATACCAATATATAAGTCTAAATCTAAGCACGCTTTAAGTGCGGCTTTATCACTGGTAAAACAGTGCAACACTGCGCCGGGAAGCTTATCTCGCCAAGGTGTGAGGATATCGATAAAGCGTTGATGGGCATCACGTTCATGCATTACCACCGGCATGTTCAACTCGGCAGCTAAAGCTAACTGGGCTTCAAAAATGGCTTCTTGCTGCGGGCGCGGAGAAAAGTCACGGTTGAAATCTAAGCCACATTCCCCCACTGCCAGCACCTGTGGTTGTGCAAGCAAAGGTTTAAGCTGTTGTAATTGCTCAATAGTTACCGACTTTGCATCATGAGGGTGCACACCTGCGGTGGCATAACACACGCCAGGCCATTGCAAAGCCAACTCGCTAACCGCTAAGCTTTCATCCATATCGCTAGCCAGCAACAACATGCCGTTTACCCCGGCTTGTTGGGCGCGAGCGATCACTTCATCACGATCTTTATCAAACTGCGAGCTAGTTAGATTTAGTGCAATATCGAACATGGGTACGTTAAGCTTGCGCTTCTTCGTCATCTTTACGTACATAAAAGCGCGCAAAGAACAATCCCACTTCAAACAGCAACCACATTGGCAACGCCAACAAGGTTTGTGAAATAACATCTGGTGGAGTTAGCAACATGCCCACCACAAAGGCCCCCACAATTACGTAAGGGCGCTTGCTGCGCAGCTTTTCAGGCGTGGTGGCGCCAGACCAACATAACAACATGGTAGCGATGGGAATTTCAAAGGCTAAACCAAAAGCAAAAAACAGCTTAAGTACAAAATCCAAATAGTTGGAGATGTCGGTGGCAATGGTTACGCCTTCGGGCGCAACCGCAGTGAAAAAAGCAAACGCCAGTGGAAATACCACATAAAAGGCGAACGCCACGCCTGCATAAAACAACAAGCCTGAACCAAACACTAAGGGGATTAGCAGCTTGCGCTCGTGTTGATACAAACCCGGTGCAATAAAGCCCCAAGCTTGCGCTAACAAATACGGCATGGCTAAAAATACCGAGGCCACCAACGTTAGTTTTATCGGGGTAAAAAATGGCGCAGCAACATCGGTAGCAATCATGCTGGCGTTTTCTGGCATTACGCTTAACAAAGGCTCGGCGAGCAAGGCGTAAATGTCGTTAGCAAAATACACTAGGCAGAGAAAAATTAGCAAACAAGCCAATACTCCACGTAACAAGCGATTGCGTAACTCAACTAAATGCTCAATTAAGGGCTGCGCAGGGGCGTCACTCATAGCTTATTTTTTATCTTCTTGGCTGGATTCAGGTGGCGGATCACTGGGCATGGTTACCGTGTCGGCCTCGTGTTGATTTTGCTCTGGTGAACTCTTTTGATAAGGGCGAGTCACCGATTCGGCGCGGGCTTTTAAGGTTTCGAAAGATTCACTTAAATCACCATTAAGCGACTCAAGACCTTGCTGCTCGGCTTTTTTTAGGTTTTGGTGAAGCTCGTCTAGCTCAAGCTCTTGCTTAAGCTCGGTAGTTACCGAAGAGACTGACTGCTTTACCTTACGCACCACCGCCAACACACTACGAATAGCGCCTGGCAAGCGTTCTGGGCCTAGTATCACCAAGCCCATCACCGAGATAAGGATTAACTCCCAAAACCCAATATCAAACATGCTTAGCCTTGCTGTTGGTCTTTGCTTTTAGCGGTTTCTTCAGCTTGCTCTTTGTTTTGAGCAAGTTGTTCTGGTGTAGATTTTTCAGCCGTTTTGCTTTCATCGTCGTTCATGGCATTTTTAAAACCTTTTACTGCAGAACCTAGGTCTCCACCCATGTTACGCAGTTTTTTGGTTCCAAATAGCAACACCACAATTACCGCTACGATCAACAGTTGCCAAATACTAATTCCACCCATCTGTTTTTCCTTTTCCTATTCTGCTTAGCCACAATGGCTATATATCTATTTTAGTTGTCGCCAACTCATTAACCCAACAAACCCACTACTTATTGCCAAGGCTATCGATACAATCGGTAAACTTGGGTAAAGCAAAGCTGCCGAAATCAAACTTGAAGCGGCTGCCAAGGCTAAAATTAAACTACGCTGGCGCTGCTTTTGTTGCTGCAAATACTGTGCGGTAAATTGCTGAAACTTAAGCTGCTGTTGCTTTGCCAATTGCAGGTTATCATAAACCAACTCTGGTAAATGCGGCAGCGTTTCCAACCAGTAAGGCGCCTTTTCTTTAAAGGCGGTAAATACTGCCTCTGGCCCCACTTGTTTGCGCATCCAACGTTCTAAAAAGGGTTTAGCGGTTGCCCACAAATCCAATTCTGGATAAAGCTGACGCCCTAAACCTTCTATATATAACAAGGTTTTTTGTAACAATACCAACTGCGGCTGAACTTCCATATTGAAGCGACGCGCAGTATTAAACAAATTCAATAGTACGTGACCAAAGGAAATCTCTGATAGCGGCTTGGCAAAAATAGGCTCACACACGGTGCGAATTGCAGCCTCAAACTCTTCCACTTTGGTATCTGCTGGTACCCAACCCGAATCTACATGTAACTGGGCCACCTTGTGATAATCGCGATTAAAAAACGCCAGAAAGTTTTCGGCCAAATAGCGCTGATCTTCCTTGTTCAAGGTACCCACAATGCCGCAATCAATACCAATGTATTGCGGGTCTTCTGGGTGCTCGCGTGATACAAAAATATTCCCTGGATGCATATCCGCATGGAAAAAGCTGTCTCTGAATACCTGAGTAAAGAACACTTCCACACCACGCTCAGCCAATAGTTTCATATTGGTGTTTTGCGCTGTTAACTCATCAATGTTGGCAACAGGGATACCGTAAATGCGTTCCATAACCAACAAGGTCTTGCGGCAATGATCACTGTACACCTCTGGAACATACAGCTCTTTTGCGTCAGTAAAATTACGGCGTAGTTGTATGGCGTTAGAAGCTTCGCGCGCTAGGTCTAATTCATCAACAATGGTTTTTCGGTATTCTTCCACCACTTCTTTTGGACGCAAGCGGCGACCATCAGCAAAAAATAGGGCAAAAAAGCCAGCAACCCGCTGCATTAAAGCAATGTCTGAGAGTATGGTTTGCTCGATGCCAGGGCGAATAACTTTAAGCACCACCTCTTGGCCATTTTCTTTTAAGGTGGCGGTATGTACTTGGGCAATAGAGGCCGATGCCAATGGCTGCATATCAAAGTCATCAAACAGCTCGTCGATGGGGCGTTCTAAAGCCAACTCAATTTGTTGTTTAGCTAGCTCGCCAGAAAACGGGGACACTTGATCTTGCAGCAAAGCTAGCTCATCGGCGATATCAGGCGGTAACAAGTCGCGACGGGTCGACATCATTTGGCCAAATTTTATGAATACTGGCCCTAACTCTTCCATCGCCATGCGAATACGGGCACCAGCAGAGTCATTTTTATGCTGATTACGCCACCAAAACACCATACTGCGCAGTAAACGTAACGGCCAAGGCCAAAAACGCTTAGGTAACAGTTGGTCGATACCATAACGACAAAGGGTGCGGTTTATTTGACGAAAGCGCGCAAACTCCTTGGGCGTCATTTACTTAGCCCCTCAATGCGCAAGGCTAGTTTATCGAGATCCTTACTCATGGCTTGAACTTGCTGCTGCCAGCTTTGGTATTCCAATTGCCCAACCAGCAATCCCCATTCTTCACTGGCTATTTCATTTATCTTTGCTGGAGTTTTATTCAATACACTTTTAAGCGCTTGCGCCACCGTGCGACTTTTAGACACCACTTGGTAAGCGGCCACATCGCCAATGCGCTGCGATAGTTTCTCTTCAAAATCTGGATCTAGCTGCAAGAACAAATCGGCAAACTGTTGAGCAAGTTTAATGTCGCCTTCCAGTTGCAACTTATCTTGTTTAATTAAACTAGGGATTTTGTCGGCTTGTTTTAACTCAGCCAAGGTAAACAACGACATGCTTAAACTGCAATCGGGCTCTGCCTCATATTGATTAAGCACATCCAGCTGCTGTTCGCTAATCACGAAGTAAATACACGGTAGCGGCGTTATTTTAATCGCCAACACTTTACCCGCTAATTGGCCACGGCGCGCTTCACTGGATTCATCCAGCGCCAATACTTGGTTGCTGAGGGCTTCTACACCAGCACTAATTAAAGACGATAAGGGCATAGCGGCCTCTTAAAACTTATAACCACGATGCAGCGCAACTACACCACCGGTTAAATTGTAATATTCCGCACCTTCAAAACCCGCTTGCTGCATCATCTCTTTCAGCGTGTCTTGGTCAGGATGCATACGAATAGATTCCGCCAAGTATTGATAGCTCTCGGCATCATTGGCAATCAGCTGGCCCATTTTAGGTAATAAATGAAAAGAATAAGCATCATAGACTTTGCTCACTGCTTCAAGCTCTGGCTTTGAGAACTCTAGCACCAGCAAGCGTCCGCCAGGTTTTAATACGCGATACATAGAACGCAATGCAGCGTCTTTATCGGTAACGTTACGCAGGCCAAAGCTAATGGTGATCGCATCGAAGGTATTATCAGGAAATGGCAGGGCTTCGGCATTGGCTTGAACATAACGCACATTGCCTACGATACCTTTGTCACGCAATTTGCTGCGGCCCATTTTTAGCATCGAGTCATTAATATCGGCTAATACCACCTCGCCTTTACTGCCCACAATACGTGAAAACTTAGCGGTTAAATCGCCGGTTCCACCAGCCAAATCTAAGACTTTTTGACCAGGGCGAACGCCGCTGCAATCAATAGTGAAACGTTTCCATAAACGGTGAATACCACCCGACATAAGGTCATTCATTACGTCGTATTTAGCTGCAACCGAATGAAATACATCAGCGACAAGGTTTACCTTTTCATCGCGATTAACGGTTTTATAGCCAAAATGGGTAGTATCTTGCTCAGCGCTCATGTTTGCTTCCTACTTATGCGGTGTGTCGCTAGTGTACTGTAGCTGAGCTAATGCTCCAACACTTGCGAGAAATCGGTTATCGATTTTGTAACAAAATGAGTACTTCAACCTCGGTGAACGTCTTAAAAACACGGAAGAATAAACAAAAAAGCGCCCCGCAGGGCGCTTATTTTACGTCTCTATTTTCACAGTTTTCTGTCGTGTGCGCCAAGCTTTGTGGCTAGTTTGCTGCTTAAGCTCTTTAGCTTTAGTGGCTGGCTCAGCTTGCTTAACTTTGGCTCTAAATCGACCATCGGGATCGGCACCAATATCTTTAGCGATGTGGGCGTTTATACCCTCTACTCGCCAGCTTTGTTGGCGTTGTTGCTTAAGCCATTGCTGGACCTCTAAATGTGCTTGGTAGCGCAATAACAACTCTACAGTAAAGCTTAATACGCGAATTTTAAGTGACATCATGTCTCGTTCTCCTTGATAGAGAGCGAAGTGACACAGTTAAGATAGGGTTAAATTTGGAATTCCTTCACTGCGACACTTAGCAGCTCGGGTAAAATTGGTAGGTAACTCAATCTTAAATTAGCTGCATAGCCTTGCATTTCGCATCGCGGGTTTATTGTGACCAACGCGAACCGAGATAAAAGACGGAAGTCGGGCTGAGCGATATGCTGAACATAAACAATGTTTCATTGTTGCCTCGACCTATGCAGTAATTGATTGAAGGCATAACATAGCGTGAGTTTGCTCAAATAACAAGCTGCTTAATAAACATTTTTTAAGTTTTTTGTCAGCGCTTTAAGCAGCAGAATATCTACTAAAAACAAACGATTAATTCAGATTAAAACACTAAAATTCTTATTTTAAATTACAATTAGTCTAGTGATTTGCAGTTAGTTTGATTTACTAGTTTAATAAGAGAAATGAAGGCAATACGCGTTAATTAACATCCTTACCGCTGTAAGCAATTAATTCGAGGTTTGAATGCATCCAGCCAGTCATGGTTACTACCAACTGCACGCTCAAGAAGGATTCTTGCTGGCACAGCTTTATGATAGCTGGAACGTCACCACCACTAAGGAATATCGCAAAGACGTTCAACAGGAAATGAGCCAATTTGGCCCTAAACCTTGGGCGGCTATTTTTGATATTCGCCACTGGCAATTTCTTACCCCAGAAAGCCTGCCTATTATGCAACAGCAAATAGCTTGGTGTTTGCAAAATCAACTCAGCCACTGCATTTACCTAGCTCCAAACTCAGGCATATTAGAGTACTTAAAACAGCAAGCCCATGCCGAGGTGCCTAAGCACAATTGCAAATTTGTACAACTAAGCACTATTGAACATAGTTTGCAGCAGTTTAAAGACTGGCAGGTAGAAGTTCCCTCATCAGTAATATCTCAATTGCACATTAGTTAACTAAGCCCCCATTAAACTAACTCTAAAAGATTGTTAACAATCTCGCTTCTCGCTCGCCTTTTGTAAACAAAACCCAGCTTAAACAGGCTTTTTAAGGCCATTAAACTAAAGTATAAGCACAAATTGTCGACAATAATTTGATCGAAGCGCAACATCCGATCTACACTGTGCAACATTCAAGCAACCTGAGTGTAACCCGTATATGTCTCAACTTAGCCCCAGCAAATCGCTCAGCGACAAACAAAATCTACTCTCGCAGAACTTAAGCGACACCTTAATTGAAGCAATAGTGAGCGGCCAAATAGCTCAGGGAGAAAAAATCTCTGAGCCTGAATTAGCAAGGCATTACGGCGTTAGCAGAGGCCCATTACGCGAAGCAATCCTTAAATTACAAGGTATGGGATTAGTTGAACGAGTTCCGCACGTTGGCGCTAGAGTAGTACAACTAAACCAGCAGCAATTGTTAGATATTTACTCGGTGCGAGAAGCGCTTGAAGGTATGGCTTGTCGCTTAGCCGCAGAGCAATTGTCGACAATTCAGCTTGAAGAGTTAAAAACCTTACTTGAACACCATCAAAGTTACCTGCAACAACACCAAGGTAAAGCCTATTTTGAGCAACAAGGTGATTTCGATTTTCACTATCTGATCATTAAAGGCAGCGCGAACCAACGTTTAGTGAACCTACTATGTGATGAGCTCTATCATTTACTGCGCATGTATCGCTATCAAGCTGCTAAACAAGTTTCGCGCCCAGAGCGCGCATTAAAGGAACACTGGGCGATTTGGCAAGCACTGGCCGATCGCGATGGTGAACTCGCCGAATTACTGATGCGTCGCCACATTGCTCGCGCGCGCAAAGCCATAGAACAACAACACCAAAATACCCAGACCGACCAAAGCTTAGAAACCACCGCTTCGGCAAATCAAATTCAAGGAGTGAACTAATGAGCAGCTCAAAACTCTCGCCCGGCGCACGCTTTCGCCAAGCAGTAAGCCAACAAAACCCATTACAAATTGTTGGCACTATTAACCCCTACTGCGCCATGATGGCACAGCGCGAAGGCCACCAAGCTATTTACCTCTCAGGTGGCGGAATTGCCAATGCCTCATACGGTTTACCCGACCTTGGCATTACTACTATGAATGACGTACTAGAAGATGTTCGCCGAATTACCGCCGCCTGTGATTTACCTTTGCTGGTAGACATAGATGTAGGTTTTGGCGGCGCATTTAATATTGCTCGCACCGTAAAAGAAATGATCCGCTCCGATGCTGCCGCCGTGCACATGGAAGACCAAGTCGCGCAAAAACGCTGTGGCCACCGCCCCAATAAAGCCATTGTTTCTAGCCAAGAAATGGTTGATCGCATCAAGGCTGCAGTAGATGCCCGCGTAGATCCAGATTTTGTGATAATGGCTCGTACCGACGCCCTGCAAATAGAAGGCATGGGAGGCGCCATTGAACGTGCTTGCCAATATGTTGAAGCTGGCGCCGACATGATCTTCCCCGAAGCCATGCTCACGCTTGAGCAATACCAACAATTTGCCGACGCTGTAAAAGTGCCGATTTTGGCCAATATTACCGAGTTTGGCCAAACCCCATTATTTAGTGGCGAAGAGCTAGCGAGCGTAGGTGTAGATATGGTGCTTTACCCACTATCGGCCTTTAGAGCAATGAACCAAGCCGCAGTAAATGTATATCGTAGCTTGCGTGAAAATGGCCACCAGCGTGATGTTGTTAACAGCATGCAAACCCGCGCTGAGCTCTATGACTACTTGGGCTACCACGACTACGAACAAAAACTGGACCAATTATTTAAGCAGGATTAATAAACCCCAACTACGTGAACGGACTTAGCCAGCCAAACCAAGATTTAGCGGCTAAGCCACTATTAACAAGCCAAAAATTCGCGCATCAGACGCCACGCTTGTTAACCAAAGGAATGAAGGAGAACATCATGGTACAAAAAGCTTTAGGAGGCGCAGGCTTACGAGGCCAAAGCGCAGGTGAAACCAAATTATGTACAGTTGGCCAAAGTGGTTCTGGGCTTACCTATTGTGGTTACGATATTAGTGAGTTGGCCGAGCAAGCGACCTTTGAAGAAGTGGCTTATTTGTTATTTCATGGCGAGCTACCTAATCGTGACCAACTAGCTGCGTATCACGACACCTTGCACAATCTACGTGAATTGCCAGATGCGCTTAAAGCGGTATTAGAGCTTATTCCCGCAGATGCTCACCCAATGGATGTTATGCGTACTGGGGTTTCTATGCTGGGTAACTTAGAAACCGAAGCCAGCTTTGCAGAGCAACAGCAACACACTGACCGTTTATTAGCGACCTTGCCGGGCATTATCTGTTACTGGTATCGCTTTAGCCACGACGGCGTGCGTATCTCCACCCAAAGTTCTGCTAAGTCTATTGCTGGGCATTTCTTAGAGTTATTGCATGGCCAACCTGCCGATCCGCTACACGAACAAGTCATGCAATGCTCACTGATTTTATACGCTGAGCATGAATTTAACGCCTCCACTTTTACTGGCCGAGTTATCGCCTCAACCCTTTCCGATATTCATTCTGCTGTATCTGGCGCGATTGGAGCCTTACGCGGGCCGCTGCATGGTGGCGCGAACGAGGCCGCCATGGCAATGATTGAAAATTGGACCAGCGCTGAACAAGCTGAAACTGAAATCATGGCCATGTTAGCTCGAAAAGATAAAATCATGGGTTTTGGTCATGCGATTTATCGCACCAGCGATCCACGCAACGCGCTGATTAAAGCCTGGTCGAAAAAGTTAAGCGAAGCCACTGGCGATCAGCACCTTTACGTCGTATCCGAGCGCGTAGAAGCGGTAATGTGGCGCGAAAAAGAGCTGTTTTGTAACGCAGACTTTTTCCATGCCAGCGCTTACCACTTCATGAATATTCCCACACCACTATTTACGCCAATTTTTGTTTGCTCGCGGGTAAGTGGCTGGGCTGCACACATCATGGAACAGCGTGCCAATAACCGGATTATTCGCCCCAGCGCCGACTACACCGGTAGCGAGCCTCGCAGCTATGTACCGCTAGAGCAGCGCGACTAGTTTTTGCCAGTAAGTGGAGCCAAGTGCTCCACTGCCTTCCCTTTTTGCTGTGGAAACGCTTATGAATACCGAATACCGCAAACCTCTAGCCAATAGCCAACTCGACTATTTTGATACTCGCGCGGCAGTAGAAGCCATTCAAGCTGGTGCCTACGCTGGCCTGCCTTATACCTCGCGGGTGCTGGCCGAAAACCTAGTACGCCGCTGCCCCCCCGAGCAACTCAATGCTGCGCTTAGCCAAATCATTAAGCGCAAACGCGACTTAGATTTTCCGTGGTACCCTGCTCGCGTAGTCTGCCACGACATTCTAGGCCAAACCGCCTTGGTCGATTTAGCAGGCTTGCGAGACGCCATTGCCGATAAAGGCGGTGATCCCGCCAAGGTAAACCCTGTGGTGCCCACCCAGCTAATTGTTGACCACTCCTTAGCAGTAGAGCATGCCGGCTTTGAAGCCGATGCCTTTGAAAAAAACCGTGCCATTGAAGATCGCCGCAATGACGACCGCTTCCACTTTATCAACTGGTGTAAAACCGCCTTTGAAAATGTAGATGTTATTCCGCCAGGTAACGGCATCATGCACCAAATCAATCTGGAAAAAATGTCGCCGGTGATTCAAGCGCGTGAGGGTGTGGCCTTTCCCGATACATTAGTGGGCACCGACAGCCATACTCCGCACGTAGATGCCTTAGGGGTCATTGCTATTGGTGTGGGCGGATTAGAAGCCGAAAACGTGATGCTTGGGCGCGCATCTTACATGCGTTTACCCGATATTATTGGCGTAGAACTAACTGGCCAGCGCCAAGCTGGCATTACCGCCACCGACATCGTACTGGCCATTACCGAATTTTTGCGTGAGCAAGGGGTAGTGTCTAGCTACTTAGAGTTTTATGGTGAGGGGGCTGCGCAGCTAAGCTTGGGCGACCGCGCCACGATCTCCAACATGACTCCAGAATTTGGCGCAACCGCTGCCATGTTTTACATCGACAACAATACTCTCGACTACCTTAAACTCACAGGGCGAGAGGCCGAGCAAGTAGCCTTAGTAGAAAACTACGCCAAAACCACTGGCCTATGGGCCGATGACTTACAACAGGCCGAATACGAACGCGTGTTACACTTCGACCTATCCAGCGTTGGCCGCAATATCGCAGGGCCGTCCAATCCGCATCGTCGGGTAGCCACCAGCGATTTAGCTAGCCAAGGTATTGCGTCACCGGTACCACAGCTTGACGGCATAATGCCTGATGGCGCGTGTATTATTGCCGCTATAACCAGCTGTACCAATACCTCTAACCCACGCAACGTTATTGCCGCGGGTTTATTAGCGCGTAAAGCCAATCAATTAGGTTTAAGCCGCAAACCATGGGTAAAAACCTCCCTCGCACCTGGCTCAAAAGCAGTACAACTATATTTAGAAGATGCCAATTTGTTGGCCGAGCTAGAGCAACTAGGTTTTGGCATTGTGGGATTTGCCTGTACTACCTGTAACGGCATGAGCGGTGCGCTCGATCCTAAGATTCAGCAAGAAGTGATTGAACGAGACCTTTACGCCACCGCGGTGCTATCGGGCAATCGTAACTTCGACGGCCGTATTCACCCCTACGCCAAGCAAGCCTTTTTGGCATCGCCACCTTTGGTTGTGGCTTATGCCATTGCCGGCACTATTCGCTTTGATATTGAAAAAGACGCATTAGGCCACGATAGCCAAGGTAAGCCTATTACCCTAAAAGATATTTGGCCAAGTGATGAAGAAATAGATGCAGTGGTTAAACAAAGTGTTAAACCCGAGCAATTTCGCCAAGTGTACCAACCAATGTTCGACCTAAAAGTCGATTATGGCAGTGCCAGTTCTCCTCTCTATGAATGGCGGCCACAAAGCACCTATATTCGCCGCCCTCCCTACTGGGAAGGAGCCTTGGCTGGCGAGCGAAGCTTACAAGGTATGCGCCCGTTGGCGGTATTGGGGGATAACATCACCACCGACCATTTATCCCCGTCGAACGCGATTATGCTAGACAGCGCCGCTGGCGCTTATCTCGATAAGATGGGTTTACCGGAAGAAGATTTTAACTCCTACGCCACTCACCGCGGTGACCATTTAACTGCACAACGCGCCACCTTTGCCAACCCTAAGCTGTTCAACGAAATGGTGAAAGAAAGCGGCAAGGTTAAGCAAGGTTCTCTAGCGAGAGTAGAGCCCGAAGGCAAAGTAATGCGCATGTGGGAGGCCATAGAAACCTACATGCAGCGTAAGCAACCATTAATCATTGTGGCAGGTGCTGACTATGGCCAAGGCTCGTCTCGCGATTGGGCCGCCAAAGGGGTGCGCCTTGCAGGCGTTGAGGTAATAGTGGCCGAAGGCTTCGAGCGAATTCACCGCACCAATTTAGTGGGCATGGGGGTATTACCGCTGGAATTTACCAAGGGTAACAACCGCCATAGATACCGCATAGATGGCAGCGAAACCTTCGATGTAATTGGTACACCAGCACCGGGCGAACTGCTTACTTTAGTGATTACTCGCACCAGCGGCGAACGCATCGACTTACCGGTAGTTTGTCGCTTAGACACCGCCGAAGAAGTCTCGGTTTATCAAGCCGGTGGAGTATTACAGCGCTTCGCTCAAGACTTTCTTGAGAATAGCCAATAGGAGGCAGCATGAGCCAAATTAAGCAACAACGCATTGCTGCCACCTATATGCGTGGCGGCACCAGTAAAGGGGTGTTTTTTAAGCTTGATGACTTGCCCAAAGCTGCGCAGCAACCCGGTGAGGCGCGTAACAACTTGTTGTTGCGAGTGATTGGCAGCCCCGACCCTTACGCCAAGCAAATTGATGGCATGGGTGGCGCTACGTCAAGCACCAGCAAAACGGTAATTCTAGCGAAAAGCCAGCAGCCTAATCACCATGTCGATTACCTGTTTGGCCAAGTTGCTATCGAAAAGGCCTTTGTAGATTGGAGTGGCAACTGCGGCAACTTAACCGCTGCTGTGGGCGCTTTTGCAATTAACGCAGGCTTGATAGATGCCGCTACTCTGCCACAGAATGGCCTTGCCAGCATCCGCATTTGGCAAGCCAACATTCAAAAAACCATTGTTGCTCATGTACCTATGCTTAATGGCGAGGTGCAGGAGTGTGGCGATTTTGAATTAGATGGCGTGACCTTCCCGGCTGCCGAAGTGCAAATTGACTTCATTGACCCTGCCGATGGCGAAGGGGCCTTATTTCCTACTGGTAACTTGTGCGAACAATTAGAGGTTCCGGGAATTGGTAGCCTGCAAGCCACCATGATTAACGCCGGCATCCCTACAATTTTTGTTGATGCCAAGCAGCTTGGTTACAGCGGCGTAGAGCTACAAGAAGACATTAATAATGATGAAAAAGCCTTAGCCATGTTTGAAAGCATTCGCGCCCATGGCGCACTTAAAATGGGCTTAATAGACTCACTGGAACAAGCCGCTCAACGCCAACATACACCCAAAGTCGCCTTTGTTGCCAAGTCGCAAAACTATCAAAGCTCTAGCGGCAAACAGATTAAAGCAGAAGACAACGACTTATGTGTACGCGCTTTATCTATGGGTAAATTACACCACGCCATGATGGGCACCGCAGCAGTAGCCATAGGCACAGCGGCAGCTATTCCCGGTACTTTGGTAAATCAAGCCGCTGGTGGCGGCGAGAGCGAGGTAGTACGTTTTGGCCACCCCTCAGGCAGCCTTAAAGTTGGCGCACAAGCTCAACAAGTTAACCAACAATGGCAAGTGACCAAAGTAAGCATGAGTCGCAGCGCCAGAATACTAATGGAAGGTTGGGTACGCGTGCCCAGCAACAGCTTTTAAGTTACCTAAGGTAACCAAAGTAAAGCCTAATAAAAAATTCCCCTTGCCAAGTGGTAAACAGCTTAGGGACGAGGAGCATATTATGAGTTATCAGCAACAAGCAGACCACGCCAAACAGCAACCCGAACAGTTTTGGTTAGAGCAAGCCCAACAATTGGCTTGGTATAGCCCGCCAGAACAAGCACTTAGCCAAGATGAACACGGCAATTATCGCTGGTTTAAAGGCGGCAGCATGAACACCGCGTATTTGGCGCTTGATTACCATTGTGAAAATGGCCGAGCGGAACAAACCGCGCTTATTTATGACTCGCCAGTAGCCGAGCAAAAACAACAATTCACTTACGCACAATTGCGTGATGAAGTAGCCAGTACCGCTGGTATGTTAGCTGCCCAAGGCGTCACTAAAGGCGACCGAGTGGTGCTGTATATGCCAATGATCCCTCAAGCTGCCATCGCCATGCTAGCTTGTGCACGCCTTGGAGCGATTCACTCGGTGGTATTTGGTGGCTTTGCTGCCCAAGAATTAGCGGTACGCATAGACGACGCCCAACCTAAAGTCATTCTTACCGCCAGCTGCGGGCTGGAAGGCGCCAAAGTCATCAACTACATGCCCATGTTAAGCCTGGCTTTAGAGCAAAGCCAACAGATGACTACCCCAGTATTAGTATGGCAACGCCCTCAGCAAGCGGTTGAATTTAATCAGCAATATCTAGATTGGCAAGCACTGCAACAGCAAGCTGAGCCGGCTGATTGCGTTCCGGTAGACGCCACCGATCCGCTATACATTTTGTATACCTCTGGCACCACCGGCAAACCCAAAGGTGTGGTGCGCGACAACGGCGGCCACGCGGTTGCGATGAACTACTCGATGCAAGCGGTGTACAACGTAAAACCCGGTGATGTATTTTGGGCTGCCTCCGATGTAGGCTGGGTAGTGGGTCACTCTTACATCGTTTACGCTCCGTTAATTTACGGCTGCACCACCATCTTGTACGAAGGCAAACCAGTGCGCACTCCCGATGCTGGCGCATTTTGGCGGGTTGCTAGCGAGCACAAAGTAAAAGTATTGTTTGCCGCCCCTACTGCCTTTCGCGCGATTAAAAAAGAAGATCCCGATGGCGCGTTGGTTAAAGATTACGACCTAAGCCAACTGCAAGACATCTTCATGGCGGGCGAACGTTTAGACCCACCAACATTAGAATGGACCATCAACAAAACCGACAAACCAGTGACCGACCACTGGTGGCAAACCGAAACCGGCTGGGCCATTGCAGGTAACCCTCTTGGCTTAGAACGTATGCCAGTAAAAGCCGGCAGCGCCACCAAAGCCCTACCCGGCTACCAAGTCACTATTTTAGATGAAATGGGCGACGAGTGTGGTCCAATGGCGCAAGGCTTTATCGCCATAAAACTGCCGCTTCCGCCTGGTTGTTTGCCTACCGTTTGGGGAGACCAAGCGAGGTTTGAATCGGCCTATTTAAAACAGTTCCCCGGTTACTATGTCTCTGGTGATGGCGGATACATTGATGAAGATGATTACCTGTTTGTAATGGGTCGTATCGACGATGTAATTAACGTAGCAGGTCACCGTTTATCAACCGGTGAGATGGAAGAAGTGGTTGGCGCCCACCCCGCGGTAGCCGAGTGCGCGGTTATTGGCAGCCACGACGACCTAAAAGGCCAAGTGCCCTTTGGCCTAGTGGTGCTTAAAGATGGCGTGCAACAAAGTGAGCAAGAGGTATCCAAAGAACTGGTACAAAAAGTACGTAATGAAATTGGCCCTTTAGCCTGCTTTAAACAAGCCATTATTGTGCAGCGTTTGCCTAAAACCCGCTCCGGCAAAATCCTCCGCCGCACCCTGCGCCAACTGGCCGACGGCGAAGAATACGCCATCCCTTCCACCATCGACGACCCAGCCAGCTTAGGCGAAATAGAAGAGCTGATGCGCCAAGGTAGAACGATGATTTAGTTAGAAAAATATTAAAAAAGCAGCCGAAAGGCTGCTTTACGTTTTCTAAGTTTCACTAGTCTTGGAGCAGTCTCGCAGCAAGTTCACCCTCACTCCTGTAAGTATCAACTATCCAAGTGCGTGCTAATTTCCCTCATCACCGCCGAGTAGCGTAAGTCATCTAGCGATTAAAGCTAAGGCCTGTTTGAGCGAAGCGAGTTGCCGCGGCGCGCTGGATGATGCGCAACGCAGGATGAAGGTGATGCGGGGCGGGCTTTCTTTTGCTTACTGTTCTTTGCCCGTCAAAGAAAAGTAAGTCGCCAACGGCGAAAAAGTTTGGTTCAATGCAGTTTATCGTGAACCGTTATACTCGACACTTATCTTATTTAAGCCAATATCATTACGCATAGCATTGGTTAGAAGTAATGCGTGATAACGAATGTCTTCCCAAGATGTAGGCTTATCGTCGTAAATCAATGCCAACAAAAGATCCATCAATTTGTCGTTTGCATCCATAATATTTTGAGGCGCTAACATCGCCAAATATCCGTATATTCTTAACCTTTCAGCTTCAAAAAGCTCTTGTTCTTCTGGCGAAAGCTTCTCTTTATTTTTTAAATATACCATTTCAATCTTAGCCAACATTGTTGCAACAAGGTCTATAGTCGCCCTATAAATCATGAGTTTATCACTGTGTTCTCTGAGGTGGGTCTGTTTGTAGATTTCAATCTCACTGGTTAATTTTGACAGATATTCCTCACTATCCCTTCGTAACTCATTACGAAGAGACTCTATTTCTCTATCGTACTTATTGCGCTCTTTTGCAAACAGCCTATTTGCCCATATGCTTCCTAAATAGTTAGATAGCCCCCAAATAATCACTCCACTAGTCCCTAGAGAAGCAAGTATCGCTGTTGCAACATTTAAATAATTAACCACCTTTTACTCCTAACAAATATCAAAAAAGCTAAACAACCTACCTAATAGCGCAAACAAAAAAGCAGCCCTAAAGCTGCTTTGTCCACCTAACTTCCATCAAAGCAAGTTACTTCTCTGCGCGACTCATAAATTTCTTCTCGGCAGTGCTTACCTTAATCTTCTCGCCGCTGGCGATGTATTCAGGCACCTGTACCGACAAGCCGGTGCTTAAAATAGCTGGCTTAGTGCGGGCGCTAGCTGAAGCACCTTTAATTGAAGGGTCTGTTTCTACGATCACCAACTCAACACTGGCAGGTAGTTCAACAGCTACTGGGGCGCCGTCTACGGTAACCACTTGCATACCCGCGGTATCTTCGGTGATGAAGGGAATTTCATCACCGATGGTTTCGCTGTTTAGGTTGTAAGGGGTGTAGTCCTCATTATCCATAAACACATACTCGTCACCATCAATGTAAGAAAACATCACTTGATGGCGGCTCACATCAGCAAGGTTAATCATTTCGTCGGCTTTAAAGCTTTCGTCAGCTTTTGCGCCGGTGGCTACATCGTATAAGCGCATACGGTACAGGCTAGCACCAGCACGTCCGCTAGGGGTTAACTTAGCGATGTCTTTTACAAAATACACTTTGCCGTTATGTTCGATGGCGGCATTCTTTTTTATTTCACTGGCCTTTGGCATGGCTGAAGTCCTTAACTAAATCGTGCAACGAAAATATCATGTACAGATTTTTAGGCAACCGTTGGCGGACCTAGAGCTAAGCAATTAGTAAGCTTTGTGTTATTAATCTCGCAAAAACTAAAATAATTACCGATAGTTAGCCAACAATTAAAAGTTTCACTTGCGTCTGTTAAACGCTTTCTGTAAAAAGCTCGGTAATTACTCAGGGACGATAATAGCTAACAGGAAAGTTAGCCTTGTTGCTTATTTAGGAGTTTAAATGTTGTCCCCGCGTATTGCTGTTGTTGCGCTATTGTCTGCTTTATTGATGGCTTGTTCTGTTGAAGATGACCAACCCAGAAGCCAAATTGCTGTCACTTTTTACCCCCCTGCAACGTCTTTCCCTGGTGCTGCCGGCGACACTGAAACGATTACTCAAAAACGTCACTTTAGAGCTGATGGCGGGTCGCCCGCGCAAAGCATCACCATTAACCAACGTCGTGATGGTGAGCAGCCAAGAATTAACGGCGAAGACGCCAGCCAAAACGCTACTTTCTTAATTGATTTTTTAGGCAGCACGACCTTAGATGTTTATTCTGAGAGCGGTGAGTTTTTATATAACATCGATATCTTCGCAGATATGACCCAGCGCCACCTTTGCTTACCCAGTATCTACATGAGCAAATTTGAGCTAGTAGTGGACTCGCCTGTCAAAATTGCCGAAACCAAAAAAGAAGCCCACGAGTTCATTTTAGCCTGCCGAACAATTAATGAAGGCATGGAAGAAAAAGCCGAATAAAACTGAAGATGACGCTTCAAGCTTTTTGAAGCGTCTCTTAAGGAAGCCAAACCACAGGATGTGAAAAACTATAAATAGGAAAGCACATGACCTGTCGATTACTTAGCGCACTGCTATTAACTTTAGGCTTAACGGCCTGTAATGATTCATCTGAAACCGATGATCTCAACCGCGTGTTTCTAACATTTTACCCTTCACAGCAATCTTTCCCTGAAGATGTAGCAAACAACGATACGGTCAACTTTAAGCGCTTGTTAATAGCGAACGGCGTTGAACAGGTGAACGTTACATTAAATCAACGCCTTGATGGTGAAGAACCTTTAGATGACGCGAACAATCCAGCTTATCAATATGCAGTATTTCGTGTGAGTTATGGGACAAGCAATACCTTCGACTTATACGATGAGGACCAAAACTTTCTTTATACGCATACCATTTTTGAAGAAGATAACGATAAGCACTACTGCATAGCGATTGATGAACAAAAGCCACAGCTCATCGAGGCAGATCTAGAAATGCGCTTCCCATCAGATAATGCAGAAGCCCACGAGTTTATTAGCCATTGTAGAACCTTAAATAACCAACAATAAGCGGCTTCTATAAGGTGTGGTTGCTATTTACTGCGACACTCACAAAACCGATATCTTAAAAGCCAAGCAACTCTTTTGCTTGGCTTTTAAGTTGCTTATAGGTATTTGAGGCTTGCGCATTTAGCCTACAAATACTCAGCATATCTTCGATAAAAAACGCCAATGCACGTTGCTCCACTCGTTCAAGTTTCAACTGCACTTCTTTTGGTAGATACTCGTAATGCGAAGCAGCACCAAAATCTCCCAGCACAATATTGTAGTCTTCATCCACCAACACATTATGTGCGTACAAGTCTCCGTGGCACATGTGATGCTCAACCAAGTGTTGCAGAAGGCTTTGCATTTGCTCCACAATCTTAGCAATTGCCACAATGCCCAGTTGCTGTCCCGGTAAAAAAGTATCCCGCGTACAAGTCGCTAAGCTAGGTGGCTGGCCTAAATTGCTAAAATGCTCGGGAATCAGCTTCATTACCACCGCAGAGCAATCGGGTTCACTAATTTGACCAATAAAATTAACCAAGGCTGGATGTTGGTCTACATGTAAGCAGGCGTCTAGCTCATCACTTGGATAACCGTCGCTGGTAAGTTCTCCCTTAAACACTTTAATAGCCACGCTGCTGGGTAGCGCTGCACCGGATTTAGGATGAGCTAGAGAAATAACGCCCGAGGCACCTTGTCCCAGAACTTTATCAAACACAAAATCGTCAAGTGAATATTTTGCTAAACCAGATCCATGCTCAAAACCTTGGCAAAAAGGGTTTCCGGCAAACGCCAGCCATGCCAAGCGCGGAAGCTCTAATAATTGAGTAGGAAAACTAGCCAGTTGGTTGGCGGATACACGCAGTAGTTCTAATTTGTGGCAGTGCTGCATTGATTGTGGCAAGGCAGTAAGGCGGTTGCCCGCCAAGGCACACTTTTGCAGCTCGCTACACTCACCCAGTTGTTCGGGCAAGCTTTCAATTTGGTTGTCGGTAAGAATTAACCAACGCAACTTTGCCGGCAATGCTGCTGCAGATACGTGGCGAATGCTATTTGATTTAAAACCTATCATATCAAGCTTAGCGCAGCGCCCCAGCACCTCTGGCAGTACTTCAAACTGGTTATTAGAGGCAAACACTATTCGCAAGTTTTGCAATTGGCTAAGTGATTCAGGTAAGGCGCTCAATTGATTGTCACTTAAGTCCAGCACCTCGACTTGTGGGCAATACTCAGCAAACTCTTCTGGCAGTTGCTCTAGGTTATCTTTGATATTAATGCGAGTGTGTTGGCGTAGTTGGCCGGAACGAAGTTGCTCTAAAGTATGCATGCTAGGAAAACTAAATAATAAAAGTGCGACATAATAGCCTGTTGAAAAACCGATAGTGAACAATTTAACAATAGAAGCGCAATTACACCTCAAATAACTGCCCGTTCCCCAACATCACCAACAACACATAAAACTGAACATCAATCAAAAATAGGTATATATGATTACTTTATAGCTTTTATGCAGTACAATTCGCGACCATCAATTGCACTGATAACACTATTCACAACAGGAAACTTGATGGACACAGCACAACCACTCTATAAAAATATTGGCGTACAAGTAGTCATAGCAATGATTATTGGTACGGTAGTTGGCGCAGTAATGGGTGAGCAAGCTGCTATATTTGCCCCACTTGGCGCGATCTTCATCCATTTAATTAAAATGCTGGTTATTCCACTCATTGGCGTGTCGATTATTTCTGGCGCAGCCAACCTTGGTAACAGCCCTGCAGCAGGTAAAATTGGTATTTCTACCTTTGGCTTCTTTATGGCAACCTCAGCGGTTGCAGTGGCGCTCGCCTTAGTTATGGGTTCTCTATTCCAACCGGGTACCGGTTTAGACTTAAGCCAAGCTAGCGATATGTTTTCTAACGAATACGCCGATAAAGGTGGCGTACCGGGTGTAATGGAAACCGTAATCGGCATGATCCCAGAAAACATTTTTGCCTCGTTAATGGATGCAAATATTCTGCAGATCATGGTGTTTTGTTTGTTCTTCGGTATCGCCTTATCAAAGCAACCTAGCGATAAAACAGCTCCTATCATGGGCGGCTTAGACACTGTTATTCGTGCCTTTATTTGGATGATCAACGTAGTAATGCTAATTGCGCCACTTGGTGTATTTGGTCTTATGGCTGAATCGGTGGGCACCTTTGGCTTTGCCATGCTAGGCCTTGTCGCTAAGCTGTTTGCCGTATATGTAGCAGCTATTCTTATTTATGGTTTTGTCTTCTACCCACTCACCATTAAGCTGTTCTCTAACATGTCGGTGCGTGAGTTTATGAGTGCTATGAAAAAGCCTCAAGCAGTGGCGCTTTCAACGTCATCGTCTATGGCAACCCTGCCGGTTACCATGGAAGTAGTAGAAGAAGAACTAAAAGTATCTAAAGCGACAGCCTCTTTTGTACTGCCTTTAGGGGCAACCATTAACATGAGTGGTAATGCTATTTACTACGGTTTAGTGGCGGTGTTTTTTGCGCAAATGTTCCAAGTAGACTTAGGCTTAGCGGCTTATGCGGCAATTATTTTTACCGCTACTTTGGGGGCAATTGGTCAAGCAGGTGTGCCAGGCCCGTCGTTCTTGGTAGTCGCGGTATTGCTAGCGGCAGGCATTCCTATTGAAGGCCTACCACTATTGTTTGCATTGGACCGTATTTTCGACATGATCCGTACTTCGTTAAACATCACTGGCGATGCAGCTTGTGCGGTGATTGTTGATCGTTTTAACGAAAAGCACCTTTAAGCACGGAACGATTCGGGGCGCAGATGATGGCGCTCCAGTAACTTATAAAACTCGGTGCGATTACGCATCGCTAAGCGCGCTGCCTGACTCACGTTACCTTGAGTTAGGCGCAATAAGCGCGCTAAATAACCTCGCTCAAACTCATCCCTAGCCTGAGAAAAACTCACCAACTCGGCCTTTTCTCGCAAGGCTTGTTGAACCAGCTGCGCCGGAATCAACGGCCCAGTAGATAAGGCATTGGTTTGCTCAACCACATTCATTAGCTGCCTAACATTGCCTGGCCAACGCGCCGATACCAAGCTAGACATGGCTTCTGGAGAATAGGTTTTTAGCGCACTGCCTTGACGATCGGCAATTTGCTGGCTGAAGTGATGCACCAATAAAGGAATATCTTCGCGGCGCTTGGCTAATGGCGGCAAGCCCAGCTCCACCACATTAAGGCGATAATAAAGATCTTCCCTGAACTCTTGTTGCTGCACTGCTTGATATAGATCTTGGTGGGTGGCCGAGACAATTCGCACATCAACTGGAATGTTCTTGGTTGAACCCACCGGACGTACTTCCCGCTCCTGCAGTGCACGCAGTAATTTAACTTGCACACTTAAGGGCGTATCAGCGATTTCATCTAAAAATAGGGTTCCACCGTTAGCTGCTTGAAATAAACCGGGATGCGCATTGGCTGCACCACTAAACGCGCCTTTGGCATGACCAAATAGCTCAGACTCAAACAAGCCTTCGGGAATAGCGGCACAGTTCACCGCAACAAATGGGCCCTGGTGACGCTGGCTAGCCTGATGAATCGCCTTAGCCAACAACTCTTTACCTGAGCCACTTTCACCCTGAATCATGATATTTACATCACTGGGTGCAACTTGCTGAATTTGCTTGATCAGCACATCCATAATTGGGCTACGACTAATAATGTCACTGCGCCAGCTAGCCTGAGGCTGTTGGCTTTCACTTTCCGCAATATTTGGCTGAAGCTGTAAAGCGTCTGCCACTTTTGCCAGCAACTCTTGGCTGTCGAAAGGTTTAGTTAAATAGCCAAATACACCTTGTTGAGTGGCCGCAATAGCATCGGGAATATTACCGTGAGCGGTAAGTAACATCACCGGCAAGCTGGGGTACAACTGCTTTATTGCATTAAACAAGGCAAGGCCGTCCATACCGTCCATGCGTACATCACTAATAACCAGTTGTGCCGGGTAGCTTTCCAACTCTGCCAAGGCTTCTTTGGCGCTGGCAACAGCGTGCACTTCATATCCGGCTGATTGTAATCGCAGGCTTATCAGACGTAGTAGGCTGGGGTCGTCATCGACAACCAGTAGCTTTCCGCCTTGATGATTAATTTCGTTCATTTAGTTGTTGCTCAATTCGCGTGAGTTCATCTAGCTGCATTTTTAATGCCCCAATTTGCTGCTGCAGTAAATCTTCTTGCTGCTGCTGGGTAGAAGCGAGATCTTCGTATTTATGTAACCAACGCAAGCTATCCGCAATTTGGTCGTTTAAGGCCACCAGCATGCCACGTTGGGCAAATACTTGCTCGCTAGCTAACGCCTTATTAAACAGCGCATGAGCGCGGTGCGGATTCTTCACTGGTGACTTCTTATAGGCATATATTAGGCCAAGTTTAATACCATTATTACCCTGCTGCGGATCCAGTAATAACAGCTCTAACTCGTTGAATATTTGATCTTCACTGAGGCTTTCAAGGTTTAAATAATAGGCCGCTGGGTCAAACTTACCCAACTCAAGTTGCTGAGCGTCGCTAACAGGCACCACTGGTTGATTGGGGCGTGTTAACTCACAACCGCTAAGCATTAGCGTTACCATACTAAGCAGCATTACGTACAATTTAACTTTCATCTAACTCGCTTCCTTGTAAACCTTCTACGACAAATCGACTGCCTTGTTCTAAGCGCTGATAACGCAAACTGGCGTGTTGCCGTTCAACTAACTCTTTGGCAATGGTTAAACCTAAACCGCTGCCTTTTAAACGCGGATCTTTAGCGGTTTTTCCTTGAACGAAGGGTTGGAAGATCCGTTGCTGTAGCTCATCTTCAATGCCTTCACCTTCGTCATCAATATATAAACTTACCCCGTTTACCGTGGCAAACGAGCCTAGTTTTATCACCCCCGCTTGTGGCGAGAACTTAATCGCGTTCGACAATAGATTATCGACGATCACCCGGAGCTGCTCTTGGTTGGCCATCACACAGCTCTCTCCCAGCTCTATCTTAGGGTTTAAGCCCCGGCTAGACAGGCTCAAGCGATGGCTTGCCAACACTTTTTCAATAAGTGGCTTTAAGTCCACAGGGTGATGAACTTGTTCACCAGGGGTATCCAACAGCAAATTAAAATCCAGCAAGGCTTCAATCAACTGCTGTAAGCGCAAACTGCTATCACGCAGTATTTCGGTAATTTCCTGCTGCTGAGCGTTAAGAGGCCCTGCACTGTTGTCATAGAGCAGTTCGTTACCTTCACGAATAGCCGCCAACGGAGTTTTTAGCTCATGCGAAATATGTCGAATAAAAGCGGTTTTTTGCTGCTCTAAACTCAATAGCCTTAAACGCATATCATCCAAGGCATCGGCAATCGCCATCACTTCGGTAGCGCCACTTACCTTAATGGCTTGCTCAAACTCACCCGACTTTAGACGAGCAATTTGTGGCCGTAACTGTTGCAAGGGCCGAGTAATCACCAATACCAGCAATACCGCCGCGGCCAAGGCAAAAGGCAGGCTGATCATGCTAAACAACAAACGTTGCTGAGCCTGTTGCGTAGTATGTTGCAAAGCCATAGCCAGTTCATTAATTAAACTTTGACTGCGTTGGTCGAAGCGATGACTTAAGCTAGCAAAGCGCTTAAATTGTATATTTAGAGCCACTCTTTGTAAGGCTTGAGGGCTCTCCATTAGCTCACTTAAAGATTGCAGTTGCTGCTCTAATTCATAAACAATCTGCAATAGCTCTTTATCTTCAGTGCCAGTACGCAGCTCAAACAAACCTTTAGATACCCGTTGCCACTGGCGCTGATAAAGCTTTAAACGATTTTCATCGGCAAGTACTCTAAACTGCCGCGCACTGCGTTCTAAATCTAATAAAGACTCGTCTAAACGTTTACTTGCCGACACCACTTGCGCCGACAAAAACGCAGTTTGCTGGCCTTGCATAGACACTTGTTGCAAATAATATGAGGCAAGCAATAAACTAAGTAGTAAGGGCAATCCCAAGGTGGCTAAGGCCCAAAAGCTAAGCCGGCGAATAGAGGCCAGCACGCGAAAATTAATCAAACAACTATCCCTAGCGAGGAACAACAATCCAAACAGCGGACTATAATGCCAGAGATGCACAAAAATCCCACTGTCGCCAATCAGAGACAGTTATTACATATGATAAATAACCAAGCTAAGTCTCTGATTTATGGTACAAGTGTAAACTTTTGTTGCTAGTAGGCTAGATTTAAACCGCAAATTTTCCCACCACTGTCGCCAATCAGCGACACTTTTTATCACCTCTACAACTAAGGCTTTGATTTTTAAGTGCTAAATTTTTGGCTTAATTTGTGCTGTAGCTCACAGGGTTTAGGGTGAGCGGCTTCTTATTATCTCGCCAAATTATTTAGCTAAAGGAATCAAAATGGAACAGTTTGATCAACGTTGTTTAAGAATTGGCGATTGGATTTTCGAAATAAAAATGGTGCGCGCTATCCGAGTAAGCGAATATGGGCAACCCTATGATGCCTGCGCCAATATCAACTTTAACGGCACCCAAGCCTACATCGACAGCCAACTCACCCGCAGTGACAACGCCTTTAGCGGTAAGGACTTTGCCAGCTTCGTGCAATTCTGCCAAGAAATGGGCATTACCGATGCTTGCTACGACCGCTATTCCCAAGGAAAGCGCCGCAGCCGCAACATAAACATTAGCGAAGATCAGCGCCAATCTCCCAAAGTGGTTAACTTTCCAACTAGCCCACGCTAAATCGCGCTGCAATCATCTTCGCAAATAGTGGTTGAAAAGCGCTCAACTTTCTTTGATAAGCGCTAGTGTTAAAGGCTTGCCAATGGTAATCTCAAAGATTGGCTAAACTCACTTGTTTAGCCAAACAGCAAACACAAAGATCATAAAATAAAGGATGTAAAACGGACCATGAAAGTAGGTTTGGTTGGTTGGCGCGGCATGGTGGGTTCCGTGTTAATGCAGCGTATGCGCGAAGAGAGCGATTTTGCCCACATAGCTCCGGTTTTTTTTAGTACTTCTCAAGTAGGTATTGCAGGTCCAGATGTTGGCACCGGCGAAACCATCTTGCAAGATGCCTTCGATATCGACAGCCTAAAAACCATGGACACCATTATCACCTGTCAGGGTGGTGATTACACCAAAGACGTTTACCCTAAACTACGCGAAAGTGGTTGGGACGGGTACTGGATTGATGCAGCATCAGCACTTCGTATGGAAGATGATGCAGTTATTGTATTAGACCCAGTAAACCGTGACGTGATTGACCAAGCCTTAAGCAAGGGTGTAAAAACTTATGTAGGCGGTAACTGTACCGTTTCATTGTTATTAATGGCCATTGGCGGATTGTTCGAAAAAGACCTTATCGAATGGGTTAGCCCAATGACCTACCAAGCTGCTTCTGGCGCTGGTGCGCGTAACATGCGTGAATTAATCAGCCAAATGGGCGAGATTCGTGACGATGTAGCCACAGAGTTAGCCGATCCAGCATCTGCCATTCTTGATATCGACCGCAAAGTGGCTGATAAAATGCGTAGTGACGATTTCCCTACCGATCAATTTGGCGTACCGTTAGCTGGCAGCTTAATCCCTTGGATTGACGTGCCACTAGCCAGTGGTCAAAGTAAAGAAGAATGGAAAGCGCAAGTTGAAGCGAACAAAATTCTTGGCACCAGCGATCAACAAACCCCTATCGACGGGATATGTGTGCGCATTGGCGCTATGCGTTGTCACAGCCAAGCGCTTACCATTAAGCTGAAAAAAGACATTCCAGTTGCCGAGATTGAAGAAATTTTAGCCGCTCACAATGATTGGGTAAAAGTAATTCCAAACGATCGCGAATTATCAGCTCAAGAACTTACTCCAACCAAAGTAACTGGCACACTTAGTGTTCCGGTTGGTCGTATTCGTAAGCTCACCATGGGCCCGGAATACATTTCGGCCTTCACAGTGGGTGACCAATTGCTATGGGGCGCAGCAGAACCGCTACGCCGCATGTTGCGCATCTTAATTGGCAAGTAAGCAAGTTTAAAATCGATAAAGCCCAGTTCCTCAACTGGGCTTTTTTTTGCTTTTCATTAGCTCTGCAAGTTACAAATTGGGATTTTAGGCTGGGCCATTTTCTCCCTTGCGCAACACAAACAACAATTAAGCAGCAAATTGTTTTCATAGCTGAGCAAAATTTACTAAGCTATTGATAAGAAAAATATCCTTTATTTACTAATTCGTTGAAATTGTAGGAATCGCGATGAAAAAAACTCTCCTTGTTGCCAGCGCCATTGCCTTACTGGGAGCTTGTTCAAGCTCTGCTCCTGAACAAAACCAAGGTGTGATGATTACCGAGAAATCAACCGATGTGGTTGATTGCAATATTCTAGGGGTATTTAACGTAGACCCGCAAAGTTTAGACAGCGATAGCGGCAAACAAGAGTTAAGCCAGCGGGTTATTAGTCTTAAAGGTAATGCAGTGCAGCTGATTCCTTTAACCACAGCAGAGCCAGAGTTAGTTAGCGCACATGTTTACCAGTGTCCCGAGGCTTCATAATAAGATTGATAACCTCGAATGAAGGAGCTTACTCGGCTCCTGTTGGTTCATTATTGATTAACAAAAGCCGTATTGTTTACAACGCCAAATAAGCAGGCTGCGAATGGCGTTAAGCAACGAGTATCGATGGAGCTCATATGAGCGATAAAATTTTAAAAAAAGCGACCCTAAATTTAAAAAAGGCAGTGCCTTTGATGATGAAGCATCAAATTCCTGCCACACCTAGCAACTATGCCTTATGGTATTTGTACGTTGATGATCAAAACCCTGAGCTAAATGCCGCCATTGACGAAATCATTAGCGAATACGACACCGTTCCAACTACTAGCAGCCAAATCCTTTATCAAAATCATATTGCTAGCCAAGAAGAATTAGATGTGAAAAGCATGCGCCATAGCCTAGAAGCCATGGCCACCGAGCTGTCACAAACCATGACCGATACCGGCTCAGATACCAACGCCTTCCAATCCAGCATAGATAAGAACTTCGCCAAATTAAATCGCATTGAAGAAGACGGCATTCCACTAGAGCAAGTGCTTGGCTTAGTTCGCAATCTGATCGACGATGCCGCCAGCATTCGACAAAGCACCGACTTTTTCAACTCTCAATTAGGCAAAGCCCAAGCTGAAATCGAGAACCTAAAAAATCAACTTAAAGAAACCGAGAAAGAAGCTCTCTACGATGCGCTTACTGGCGCGTTGAATAGACGTGCCTTTGACGCAGACTTTAAAGACTTGTTCGAATCAAGCCCAGAAGGTTTGTGCATTATTCTGGCCGACATCGATCACTTTAAAGCCTTTAACGACAATTACGGCCACGTTCTCGGTGACCAAGTACTAAAAATTGTGGCTAAGCGGATTAACGAAGCATGTCGCGATGGCGCAAAAGCCTATCGAATTGGCGGCGAAGAATTTGCCATTATCTGCCCTAAATCAAACCTACGCTCAGCGCGCCATTTAGCAGAGTCGGTTCGCCGAGCTATTGAGAAACTAAGCCTTAAAGATCGTCGCTCCAACCAACGTATCGACAACATCACAAGCTCCTTTGGTGTAGCCGAATATAACGTGGTGAGTAAGTCTCGGGCGATTGTTGATGCAGCAGATACCCAGCTTTACGAAGCCAAAAGGCTAGGTCGCAATCGAGTAATGCCTATCGTTAGCTAAATGTGACCGGCATGCTTCTTTGCCAAAAGAAGCATGCCACTAAGCAGCAAAAATACAATTTATTAACAATTCTCCTAGCTAAATCACAGCAATCTCAGTTTCACTTGTTACATTGAAAGGTATTAACACCAAAACTATTGTTCTAAATGAAAAAACGCATTGCGATTATATTGCCAACCTTGTCTCAAACCATCGATCAGCAGGTGATTCGAGGCATTCAAACGAGTCTTGATCCGCAATTATATAGCTGCCTATTCATGCCTGTTGGCTACCTCCCTGATGAGCAAGATTTTCAAGACAAAGATCTATGGCTTATAAAACAACTAAGCAAACTAGATATAGACGGGGTGGTCTTATACGGCGGAGGTGTAGGCTACAAGACCTCAGATACGGTAATGCGCAAAGTAGTTGAAGCGATTGGTGAGCTACCCATCGTAAATGTTGGATCGGTGATAGCAGGCATTCCATCGGTACTGGTCGATAACTACAGCGGCATGTATCAACTCACCCAGCATATGCTAGAGATTGGCTGCAAAGACATTCTTTATATCGACGGCCCAGAAAACAATTTCGACTCCCAGCAACGTTATAAAGCCTTTAGAGATGTACTCGCAGAACATGGTTTAAGTCACGCTCCTGAACAACACCTGCATGGCGATATGACACCTGTTGGTGCAGGCAAGCTCTGCCATCAATGGCTAGCCAAGCAGCAGCGCCTGCCCGATGCCATTATGTGTGTTAACGACCTAAGCGCCAAAGGTGTAATCGAAGAACTCGATAAGCAACAAGTGGCTATACCAGAGCAAGTAAAAGTAAGTGGCTTTGATGATTTTGAATATGCCGATGCCATTCGCCCTAGCCTCACCACCGCTATTTACCCCGCTCAGCGCACTGGCTCTCTTGCAGCGCAATTAGTAGTCGAAAGCATTAATGGAGCAACTCTCGACGCCCAATATCAATTAGAAACCATGTCGATACTCCGAGCGAGCACCGGAGCTCCGGCAAAAGATGTCGAGCTACGCAGCAACGACGAGCAAAACCGTTTGCTTATCCAACAGCGCGACAGCAATGCCCAGCGCCTAGCGGTCACTCGCTTACTGCACCAACGACAAACCTTAGATACCATTTTAACTCAAGCCCAACCCACCCTAGACGAACTTGGTATACCGGAGCTGTATATCTATCAGCAAGGCTTTAGTGAACAAGGAAAAAGCCACACTTATTTGGCTCACCGCTTACAACCTGGCAGCCTAGCCTTAGCAGAATCGGTAACGCCCTTGCCAGCCGCCTTTGAGGAGGTAATTGGCGACAAAGCGCATCAAGGTCTTTGGGTGATAAGCGAACTTAAAAGTGGTAACCAGCACTTTGGCTATATGGTAGCGCTTACTGAAGGCGTGCATGCTGAATTCATCGAATTTATGGCACCGCAAATCGCCGATATTATTGACCACCAGCGGCTACTCGAAGAAACCAAACAATACCAAGCTCAAGTTGAGTTAAGTGAAAAAATGGCGGCCTTAGGCGGCTTGGTCAGTGGTGTTGCCCATGAAATAAATACCCCTTTGGGCAACAGTTTACTAGCAGCAAGCCACCTTAAAGAACAAATTGCGCTGTTGGCTTCACAAATGAAAAACCAGCAGCTTACCAAAGCCAATTTTGAAAAGTTTGTTGATGATGCCTCCAATACCAGCGACATTATCATTAGCAGTGCGCAACGCGCTGCAGAACTTATCACCAGCTTTAAGCAAGTTGCAGTAGACCAAAGCTACGAAGAGCAACGCAGTATCAATCTTGCCGACTACATCAACAAAGTTCTCCGTAGCTTACAGCATCAACTTAAGGGCACTAAGGTTAGCCTCAATACTCAGCTAGAGCCCAATCTACATGTATTTACCTATCCGGGAGCGATCGCCCAAGTGATTACCAATTTGTTTGGCAATGCGCTTATTCACGGGCTCGGTCATGGAAAAACCGAAGGCAAAATAAGTATTTCCTTAGAAAAAGCTGGCCAAGGCGCGCAACTCATCGTGGCCGATACAGGAAAAGGTGCCAGCCAAGAAACCGTAAGCCACATTTTTGAGCCCTTCTATACTACAGCCCGTGGCCAAGGAGGCTGCGGCTTAGGTATGCATATAGTGTATAACCTCATCACCCAAAAACTGCAGTGGCAGCTACAAGTTGATACTCAACCAGAAAAAGGCTTTCGCTTTATTATCTCGATTCCACAGCAGGCGCTAAACCAAACTGAAGCGGCCAACTAAGCAACAAGTAATACTGGCGTAAACTGGGAGGTAAGCCGCTTAGTTTTTTACTAATATCACTTCGCTCATAAGGTGGGTATTGCCACTCTCGCTCTAAAACAGTGTCTTGGTTCATCTTGAAAGCCCATGCTCAATTCTCCTTCCCAGTGTGGCTGTTATTGCGAACCTGCAGGTGACATTTCAATGAACAATCAGCGGCAATTTGTTAGCCCATGTATTTACTAAATTTGTTAGAATCAGCCAACAGCAATTCCGCTTAAATTAATTTTTCCTGAACAATGACTCTTAGCCAAAAAAAACGCGCTCAAATCATCAATGCAGCTATCACTGAATTTAAGGCTAGTGGCTATGCCGCCACCAGCATGGATCGCGTTGCTCAAACGGCTCAGGTAAGTAAACGCACAGTTTATAACCACTTTCCCAGTAAACAGGCTTTGTTTATTGGCATTGTTAGCATGATGCTAGATTTGATTTCTGCAGCCACTAAAATGGACTATTCCAGTCAACTGAGTTTGGCAGAGCAGCTGCAGCAACTGGCGCAAAAAGAATTAAGGTTATTTGCCGATCCCGAGTTTATCGACCTTGCTCGATTAGTGATTGCCGAAGCGATTCATATGCCGGAGCAAATGGTTGCAACCATGCAACATATGGCTACCTTAGAAAACAGCATCAATTATTGGTTTGAATGTGCCATTAAAGACGGACGCATCCAAAGTGAAAACCCTAGTTTGGTGAGCAGTCAGTTTTTATCGATGTTAAAAGGCCGCTGTTTTTGGCCACAAATTATCAACCGCATGCCAATGCCAAGCGCTGACGAACAAGCAGAACTTGTAGAAAGCTGCATTGCCATGTTCTTAAGTTATTACCAGCCTAAGCCATAAAAGCTGCGGTTTTTTATCGATGTCGCCAAGGTGGGCACAGCATGTTTAAAGTTATTGGTTTAATCGCCCTATTAATGATTGGCACCCTGGTCGGCTTGGTGATGTTTCCACCGCCAAGTAGTGAGTTTCAAGATAGTCCTTTAGCAAAGCACAGCGTAAAACCGCAGTTAGTAGCGCAACTAAACGGCATACCAAATGCGGCCAGCCTTTTGTGGCTGCCAAAACAACAGCACTGGTTAATTGGCACGCTGGCACCGCAAACCGTGTTAGTCACTGGTTCTGCAAAACTGGCTTACCTTAACCCGCAGCTCACCGAAGCCAGACTAGAAGAGTTACCCGCCAGTGGCGATATCGCCGACTTAGTCTTGTTAGATGATCATCTAGTGGGTATTTCCAGCGATGCACGCTTATTGTATTTTGAGCTAGCCGAGCAAAGCTGGAAGTTTGTAGATAAGCGCAAATGGTTACGTGACGGCTTACATCATAAAACAGCAGGTTTGATCTGGGATCCACAAGCTCAACTTCTTTATACCTGCGAACGCGAAGGCCTAAAACGCTGTTATCGCGGCAACCGCGACGGTCAACAACAACAAAGCTTTGAGCTGAGCCGCACAGGCCAGCAAGATCAGCTCTCTCAATATCAATTAGGCAGCATGACTTTGCATCAAGGTAGTTGGTTTGTGCTCAGCTCTCGATACAGTAGCCTATTGGAAATTGAGCCACAATCTGGGGAAGTGCTGCAGGTAATAGCATTGGAACAAGCCGATACCGCGCAAGCCATTGCTAGCGACGGCGAGCAACTTTGGTTACTTTCGGTCATACGCCAGCAACCTGAGGCGGTTAAGCTAGCAACAATTCCTTTGCCTTAAGCCCATTATAGGAGCACGCATGTTAAACGTTGGTATTATTGGATTTGGTTTATCTGGTCGAGTATTTCACGGCCCATTGATTAGCGCCCATCAGCAGCTGAACGTATTTGCCATCGCAAGCTCTCGCAAGCAAGAGATTGCCGATGCTTACCCCAAGGCATTATGTTTGGACAGCGATACACTGATCAATCACCCCAACATTGATATTGTCGTTATCGCCAGCCCCAACTCGCTGCATGCAGAGCAAGCCGAACAAGCCATGCTAGCCGGCAAACATGTAATCGTTGAAAAACCCTTGGCCATAACCAGCGAACAATGTCTGCAACTGCAACAAATCGCAGACCAAACCGGTAAGTGTTTAAGCGTGTTTCATAATCGCCGCTGGGACAGTGACTTTTTAACTATCTCTCAGCTGCTTGCTAGCCAAAGCCTTGGTCGTATTCATAGTTATTCCGCCCATTTTCACCGCTATCGCCCGGTAGTGAAACAACGCTGGAAGGAACTCGACCCTCAAGGCGGTGGAGTGCTCTACGATTTGGGCGCTCACCTTATCGACCAAGTACTTAGCTTATTTGGTAAGCCAGACAAACTATGGGCTCATCTGGATACTCAGCGTGACGGGGCGGTAACACCTGACAGCTTTGACCTACAGCTGATTTATCCCGACAAAAAAGTACAGCTTAGCTGTAATTCCTTAATGGTTGAGCCGGGTCCACGCTTTCAGATACATGGTAGTAAAGGCTCCTACGCTAAATGGGGCATGGATCCTCAAGAGCAGCAACTTGCAGCGGGCTTGTCGGCTAATGCAGCCATATTTGGCCAAGACAATAATCGCAGCGAAATTCACTTAGCAGGCCAAGCCTTGTTGCATAAGTCATTAATTAAAGGTAATTATTTGGCATTTTATGATAACTTTGTAAATGCAGTGACTAAGGGTGAACCGCTTGCTGTAAGTGCTCAGCAAGCCAGCGAAGTAATTGCCTTAATCGAACTAGCTACTCTTAGCCACCAGCAACAAACGATATATTCGCTTAATTAGGCGAATAGCTTTTATCAACGACCCACTTTGCTTAGCCAAGGCTTGGGTGAGTGAGGTGGCAAAGTGATTACACTGTTAGCCTGTTTACTGGTGTTAAGCG
Organism: Agarivorans sp. OAG1; assembly: GCF_037076485.1. NCBI lineage: Bacteria > Pseudomonadati > Pseudomonadota > Gammaproteobacteria > Alteromonadales > Alteromonadaceae > Agarivorans > Agarivorans sp. OAG1. The sequence continues at coordinate 53,081 of NZ_AP028990.1, read as the reverse complement.
GTGCATTTGTGCAATACACCATAGGTTTTGGCCTAGCGGTAATTGCTGCGCCGTTATTGTTCCAACTCTCCCCTGTTTATGTACCAGGTCCCATGGTTGTGGTTGCGCTGGTAGTGGCAAGCTTAAGTGCCATTGAATACCGACACAGCATTGCATTTGGTGGCTTAAAAGCGGCGATTATCGGCCGCATCCCTGGCTCTATTGCGGGCGGACTTTTATTACTGTGGGCCGACCTAGCAAGTTTGTCTTTTTGGTTAGGTTTGTCGGTAATTATCGCCGTAGCCATTAGCTTGTTTCCTATTCGTATCGCTCCCACACCTAGGCGCATGGCAATAGCCGGATTCATTTCTGGTTTTATGGGAACGAGCAGCTCAATTGGCGGACCACCAATGGCCTTGCTATTACAACATCAGCAAGCCAGCTATTTACGAGCAAATCTGTCGGCTTTTTTTGTTGCTAGCTGCTTTATGTCGCTCATCGTGCAAACGTCGGTAGGATTTATGTCGCTAACGCATTTATCTGCGACTCTGCCTTTAATTCCTGCTGCGCTGTTAGGGGCTTTTCTGGGGCGACGCTACGGCAAACGCTTTCCACAGCAATGGATTCGTACATTTTCTTTAAGTTTATGTGCCATTTCTGGTGTTAGTGCCATGCTAAGTTATTTTTTAATGTCTTAGTAAAACGCTGCTTATTTCAACAGAATTTGATCTATCAACTTAATTTGTAATACAAAACCACATATACTACTGATTATCCTAAATTGATTGCTATAACTAGAGACTGTTGTGCCGAGCCAATCCTACCTTAAAAAGAATATCGCCTTAGCTTGGCCGCTCGCCTTAAACGGCCTATTAATGCAATCAATGTTGATGGTAGACACCTTATTGGTGTCTCCTCTGGGCGAGATCCCTCTAGCTGCTATGGGTATAGCGGCGACCCTGGTGGCCTTTATCATGGGCATTCAAATGGCCTTGGCCAACGGCTCACAATTAGTACTTAGTCGAGCAATAGGTTCGGGCAATAAGCAAGCCATTGCCAAAGGTTTTTGGTCTGGTTTAGCGATCAACGTGACTGTAGCGATAATCTTTTGGTTAGTATTGCACCTTGGTGACCAAGCCATTGTTGGCGCGCTCGCCGATGACATCGCGCTACAGCAACAAATTATTAGCTACTTAGCCATTTCTAAATACTTGGTGCTATTTACCGCCGTTACCCAAGTGATGATCGCCCTGCTCAACAGCCAAGGAAAAAGCAAAATTCCGCTGCAAGGCTACCTCATCGAAATGCCAATCAACGCCTTGCTATCTTACTTACTCATTCATGGCTGGGGTGAGTTTTCGGGCATGGGAGTAGAGGGCGCAGCCTTGGGTAGCTTAATAGCTATCGTTATCCGCATGAGCTATTTAAGTTTATGTTTAAAAGCCGATCAAAGCCTACAGCTAAGTTTAAATCAGTCGATGCCAGCCTTGTTTAATAGCATTCGACTTCATAGCAAGGAAATCTTCCCGGTAGCGGTGAACGTTACCATCCTGCAAATTGGTATTAGCGTTTATCAGCTGCTGTACTCCCAGCTCAACATTAACGCTTACGTGGCGATTACTTTGGTGATGCCTTGGCTTAGGGCCGGCACCCAGTTTATTGCCGCTTGGGCACACTCTTCTGCGATCAGTATTAGCCAAGCCATTGGTTCAAGAAAGCTCGATGACTTAAGCGCAAATGTGAACAAAAGTATTGATGTTTCTGTAGCAATATCGGTGATTTGTGCGCTGTTATTTGCCGGGCTTAGTTTTATGCTGCCAAATATCTACCCCGATTTAGATGCCGAAACCTATCAAGCGCTTAGTCTCATCGCACCTTTGTATATCTTTTTACCGATAGTGAGGGGTTACAATACCGTGCATGGACATGCCTTACGCGCTTTAGGTAAAACCACCAGCGTGTTTAAAATCAACTTTATAGGGCAATGGCTAATCTCTATTCCATTGTGCGCACTGCTGATTCTTTATTTTGAGGTATCTATCTTTTGGGCCTTTGCTATTCAGCCCTTTGAAGAAATAGTAAAAGCCCTACCTTTTAGGCAGCTAGCACGTAAATCTTTGAAAGAGTTTGATAGCAATAAAGCAGAAACGCTGATGTATGATTAGTAGGGCTTAGCCTACCCCTCATACAAATCATCACCCACGCGGTAAACGGGTAACTCAAATTTGTATTGGCTGCCAGCCATAATCAATTGGCCTTGATAACGGCTGTCGCCAGTGGAAGAAAATTCAAACTGGTAGTAACGACACCAGCGCCAGTAGCCTGCCATTTTCTGCGGCTTTTCTTGCTTAAAATTTACTTCAAGCAGCTGTAGTTCTAGCGTCTTACATTTTTGTTTGATTAAGTGTTGAGCACGCTCAGCGTCTTTTCGGCGACGCCAAAAGAACATCACAATAAAGGTGAGCAGAAATATAGCTAACAGATCCATGGCGCCAACTTAGATAAAGACTTTGCTTAAGATATTGGGACGGTATTGTGAATAACAAGTAAAGCTATACAAGGACTATTCACCGGAGATGGTAGCGATAATTTGCCGATTACCACCTTGATTGCGATGCTCACCAAGATAAATGCCCTGCCATATTCCCAATGCCAACTCACCTCGGTTAATCGGCAGGGTTAATTCGGCGCCTAGCATGCTGCTTTTAATATGAGCAGGCATGTCGTCGGCGCCTTCGTAGGTGTGCTCAAAATAGGGGGCATTTTCCGGTACCATTTTGTTTAGATGAGCGTCTAAATCGGCTCGAACACTGGGATCTGCATTTTCATTCAAGCTTAAGCTGGCACTGGTATGCTGCAATAACAGGTGGCACAAGCCCACTTTAAAATCTTGCAGCTCAGGTAACTGCAAAATCAATTCTTCGGTAATTAGATGAAAGCCGCGCGGTCGCGCCTTTAACCTTACCAAACGTTGTAACCACATGAAGCTAGGCCTTTTTTAATCTTTATTTAAGACTAGCAGTGGCTAGCTTGGTTTGTAAACGCTTTGCTTAAGCAAAGCCTAAGCTTGTAGGCGTTTTGCCAGCAATTCGGCATTTCTTAAAGCCATAGCATAAATACTGAGTTGCGGATTAGCTCCTAGGCTAGTAGGAAACACCGAGCCATCAATCACACTTAAGCCATCCAGCCAGCGATAATTACCCTCTTCATCTACTAAGGATGTTTGTTCTTCGCCTCCCATAGCACAGCCTCCCATCACATGCGCTGACGCTAAACGCGTAGCCAAGGCCAGCATTGGCAATTGCTCAATCATAGCCTTGGCCTGCGGCCATGAACTCACTAGCCTGCTTTGTTCATGCAAGGGAAATACTTGTTTAGCGCCTGCAGCAAACTGCAACTCAGCCATGCTCAATAACGCCCGACGCGCTCCGCGCCACACAAAGTCACTAATTGGATAATCCAGCACAGGACTTCCATCATCGCGAAGCTGCACCTGTCCGCCAATACTTTGCTCATTAAAGCCGTCGCGCAGTAGGGCAATGGTGACTTGCAGATGGTTAATCTGCTGCATCATGTCACTATGAAACTGACCAAAGCCGCTAATTTTGGTGGCCAAAAGAATAGGATGTACCGGAGGTACTTCCAGTTTGTAGCCACACTCTCCTTCACTGCCTTCTCGCCATACAAAGTGATCAGAATACACCGATTGCGGTGCGCCTTGATGACTGTTTACCGCTTGCTCAAACACCGCCCCACTCATCACACTTGGGTGCAAAAAAGTTCGTTTGCCCACTAGCTGATAAGGATCTGGAACCTTGGAGCGTAACAGCACAGCAGGACTACCAATAGCACCTGCCGACAACACGACCTGGCGCGCTTTAATCTTAATACTCGCGCTATGTAAGCGCTGCGAAGTATTTAAAGCCTGCAATTGCACACCGGTGATAGCACCTTTATCGAAATGCAAAGTTTGCACTCGAAACCGACTTAACAAGGTAGCGCCAGCACTGAGCGCAGCTGGAATTGTTGTTACTAACATCGACTGCTTAGCGTTGGTTGGACAACCCATGCCACAGTAACCTAAGTCCCAACACTGTTTTACATTGCGAGGTATCGCTTGATAAGACCACGCTAAAGCCTCGCAGCCTTTCGCCAATAAAGCATTGTTTTGATTTGTTTGCAGCCAAGGGCTAATGCCCAACATTTGTTCTGCCTTAACAAAGTAAGGCGCAAGGCTTTTCGAATTTACCTGCTTAAAACCCCAGCGCTGTTGCCAATGCTGCAACGTGAGCTCTGGAGTACGCAAAGAGGTGGTCCAATTCACCGTGGTTGAGCCGCCCACACAACGCCCTTGGAAGATGCTAATGGCTTTATCTTTGGTTTTTCGTGCAGCCGATTCTTGGTATAAGTCGGGGTAAGCGCTGCGCTCTTGCATCTTAAAATCTTGGCTGCTTTTGAGTGGCCCCTCATCAACGACCATCACTTTAAGCCCTGCCTGGCTAAGCACTTGCGCACTGATCCCGCCACCTGCGCCACTGCCAACAATTAGTACGTCACAATCTAGCTCTTGCTTTCCTTGTTGGCTGGCTCCATCGATATGTTGCCAGCCCGATGCTAGGCCCTCAACAATAATATCTTTAATCATTCACTAAGCCCCTAGCTTGCACTGGCAGATGATAAGCTAATTCTGGCCATGCTGTTGGATCACCGTACCAAGCGGCAGTAATCAGTTCATGTAAGCCTTGATAGGCTTGTCGTAATAGCTGTAGATAGTGCTGCTGCCATTGCTGTAACAACAATAAGCGCTGCGCTATCGATAACTCACTAAGTTGGGCCGCACCGGCACTTAGCAATAACCAACCTCCACGAGAGGCCAATATCTCTAGTAGTTGATTTAACTCAGCTTGGGTATGGGGTTCTAGAATGCTGAACGCTTGATCGATATTGGCCAGCACATGTTGCTTTCGCGCTACATCATCGCTAGCCACTGCACCTTCTAAGAAAGCAGGAATTAAGTACCAAAACACCTGTTGGTATTGCGGCTTTAAAGTAAGCTTTGGCATAGGTTTAAAATCTATGGAAGCAGGGCTCACCAGCCATGCTCCTCCACTAACTAGCGCAGCAGTAGCAATACTGTATTTTAACAATGAACGGCGACTGAGTTTCACTTGGCTCCCTGCCCTAGGACTTAAATTAAGATACCACTGGTAACTTATATAGACCTCACCACTTCTAAACACAAGTTTCCATGAGTAACTTATTTAAAGTTTGGATCAAAGCTCGCAAAACTTAGGTTTATTTATCGCCAAACTTGGCGGTATTATCACTTAATAATAGAACGCTACAGTAAACCTGCTCTCTCCCATAAGAGATTTGCCAAGAGCTAAGCAATTGCTAAATAGCTTTTAGCGCAATTAGTGACTAAGGTTTACCTATCAAGAGCTTAATGAATACCATTGTGAATACAGCTATTAAAAAACGCGCCATCAGCCCTGAACAAAAGCAATTACGCCGCCAACAGATACTCAGCACCGCTAAATTAGCCTTAGGCGAACATGGCTACGAACAGGTAGTACTTAGCCAACTTGCCGAACAACTAGAGCTATCAAAGCCGGCTTTGTATCGTTACTTTGCCAACAAAGAAAGCTTGTTTATGGCACTTTACTTAGAAGAGGCTAAACAGCTATTACTAGGGCTAGAGCGTTTGTCTCAGCAAAATCTAAAACCTAGAGTATTAGCCGAGACCATTGCCGCTCAACCTACCTTTTGTTACCTCTCGGCCATTTTGCATACGGTATTAGAAAAACAAGAGAACATTGAACAAGCCATCAGCTTTAAACGAGAGCTCAAAACCATGGCCGAACAACTAGCCAAGTTGTTTTTACATTGGTCGCCTCAGCTAAGCCAACAACAAGCCCTCACTAAAGTGATGTTTCTTTATCAAGCTGTTATTGGTTGTTGGCATACCAGCCACCCTTCGTCGACCATGCAGCAAGTGATGCAAAACGAGGAGTTTGAAATTTTACGTTTAGACTTTGTCGACAGCTTAAGTTTACTGTTAGTTAAACTTCTAGCGGACTAGCTGCCGTTTCTATCAGCCAATCGGCCACTGCGCGTAAGCCTTGGTCGCGGCTGCGAGCTTGTTTATAACAAAGGTAGAAGTCGTAACCGGTATATACCGAAGAAACCGGTAGATCGACTAAACTACCCTCGCGAATGTCTTTTTCCACCATAAAATCGCTCACTAGCGCAATGCCTTGACCAGTTGCTGCGGCTTCTAAGGCGAGTACTTGGTGGCTAAAACTATGGAAGCCTTGATTGCTTGGCAGCGATATCCCCAAACCCTTAGACCACACCGCCCAATCCCCGCCTGGTTGCTGAGCATCTTCATCTAAGTCACAAGACAACAAGGGGAATTGTGGGAGTTCTTGCCGCCAGTTATTTTGGTCGATTTCTTGATAAAAGCTGGGCGAACATACCGCCACCAACCGTTCTTTGTGCAATAAATGGCTCACATAACCAGGAGCTGAATCAGCAAAACAAATGAACAAGTCACCAGTAGCGCTAGACAAAACCGGCTCCTCGGTAATCATTTGCAAGCGTAAATCAATTTCTGGATTACGTGCCCTAAAGCTTGGAAGCAAGGGTATCAAACGTTTTAAGGCAAATGAGCTGTAAGCAGTAAGCCTAAGTTGCGCAACCCCCTCACCTTTTACTTGCCGAGTAATGTGGCTTAGTTCATTTAAGATACGCTCTACTTCGCTAAAGTAGCTGCGCCCAGCCTCACTAAGTTGTAGTTGGCGGCCAACTTTAATCAGCAAAGGCTCGGCTAAATACTCTTCTAGCAAGCGCAAACGGTGGCTTATCGCGCTTTGGCTAATGCCTAATTCTTCGCCTGCTTTGGCGACACTTTGATTTCGCGCTACAGCCTCAAAGGCAATTAAGGCATTAAGTGGAGGTAGAGTTCGCATGCAAATACATTAAATTTATTCATGTGTTTTTAATTATTATCATTTTTTTAATGTTTAACAAGCTTCTACACTGCTGCTTCACCTATTAGCCATTAATTAACGGGAGGCAGCTATGCGTAACAACTCAACCTTTATTGCCATCCTCATTTTAGTGGTTGCTAATCAGATCGCAGTGCTGTCTGACGCACTGATGAAAGTAGCCGGAGAACAAGCCTCAGTATTTGAAATACTGCTATATCGCCAACTCAGCACGCTATTATTGTTATTGCCTTTATTTTTGCTCACCAAGCAAAAACTGCCAGCAAAACCCTTAGTGCATGTAGTTCGTGGGCATTTATGGTTAGCGGGCTCTGGCTGCATGGTGGTAGCCTTAATAGCGCTGCCGCTAGCCACCGCTAATGCGCTATTTTACGCCGCACCCATTATGATGTTGCCACTAGGCATGTGGTTACACAAAAGCCCAGTAAACCGAACTCAGGTGGCTGCCGCATTCATCGGCTTTATCGGCGTACTGGTAATTATTCGCCCCACCGAATTTAACTGGGGAGCTATCGCAGCTTTAGGCACGGCGCTTACACTTGCCTTAAGCAACCTAACGGTAAAGTACATTCCCAAACAAGAATCGGTAGTCACCAGCTTATTTTGGACCAACCTAATGGTTGTCCCGGCCACGCTAACTCTGGCTTGGCCACACTTGCACGGCTTTAATTGGTCACTGCTTTACCTTGCAGGCGGAAGTAGCTTATTCATTTTGTTTTTGCACGCCGGTTCCGTCATTGCCTATAAGTCGGCTAACGCCAACAGCATTGCTAGCGCCGAATACACCGGATTGATTGGTGCAGCAATCTTTGGCTGGTTATTTTTTAGTGAAATGCCCGACTGGTTAACCTGGCTTGGCGCGGCTCTAATTGTGGTTCCTTTGGTATTGCAAAGCCCCTTACCTAAGCAACTCGCCCTATGGAAAAAACAGTTAAGCCAGAAGCGCGTAAAGCGTTCTGCGTCAGACACTGGCCTATAAGCTTAGGCCAGCAAGCTTGTGCCTAAGCAGCTTTAAATCTCGAAGAAAAGCTTTTACTGTCAACTTAGCTAAACAGCACTATAGAATTAACCGCTAAGGTGCCTTAGGTAAATCAGTACAATCCATCAATAAATCAGCATAATACACTGCATTAACTAGCTGTATTGAGATTATGCAATGCTTACTATCGTCACCCTTGATTTAAGCTCGCCTTGTTAGCCTACAAAAACACCTTAACCACCTTACTGTTGCTGGTACTTAGCTTGCCGAGCGCAGCTAGCCAAGCGGAGCCTCTGCGTTTGGCCGCTGATCGCTGGTGCCCTTTTAACTGCCAAGCAAGCAGTCGCTCACCGGGTTACATCATCGAGATTGCACAGCAGATTTTTGCGCCCGATTATCAAGTAAGCCTGGTTGAGATGCCTTGGTCACGCGCGCTGCGTCATACTCAAAAAGGTGTTTATCAAGCGGTGGTAGGGGCGCTCGCCGGCGAAGCCGAAGGTTTTGTTTACCCTAGGTTAGCCATTGGTAAAGCCCAGCAAGTACTAGTGATGCGTAGCGATAGCAATTGGCAGTATCAAGGCGTTCCTTCACTGGAAGACCTGACGATAGCGGTGATTGCTGATTATGACTACAACGATGAACTTGACGCCTATATTAGTGCTCATCAACATCGACGTAACTTAGTGGTTGTTCGCAGTGAACAGGCACTGGAGCGTATGCATAAGCTGCTGATGGAACGCAAAATTGATGGCTACGTCGAAGATAAAAGTGTAGTGAATTATTACACCCACCAACGGGGAGATAATAACAACATTCGCTTCGCCACAAGCTTTAGTACCGAGCCAGTGTACATTGCGTTTTCTCCGGCTAATCCACAAAGCCCGGCTTTAGCTCATCGCTTAAGCGAAGGCATACAAGGTTTAAGAAACAGCGGAGAGTTAGCCAAAATTTTACAACGCTATGGACTTAGCGACTGGCAATAACATTGATGTTTAGAGCTTAAGTTAACTCTTAGTAACTTAAGCTTTGGAGCTTGATTCTGGCAACACGCTTTGCCAATCTATTTCTCCCTGCACCAAGCGTTCCTTAGCGGCTTTTGGTAATTGTTTAATGGCATACTCTAAGCGCATCGCCTGCTGCTTAGAGGCTAAGCATTGTTGATACACCAACTGTAGCGGACCTTTTCCTCGTAGGGCTTTGGCACCTTTTACACCACCTTGTTGGTGCTCAGTAAAACGGCGCGCTACATCGGTAGTCACGCCGGTATACAAATGCTGTTGTTTGGTTCTAATAATATACAAAAACCACTCACTAGCAGCTTGTTTAACTACTAGTGAGTCATCACCAGACATTACGCTTCTATGCCAACAATCAACCACGGTGAATTAGCTTGATCGAGTTTGCGCTCTAAGTGCCACACTTCGGCAACATCGCTTTCTTGGCCGCTAACCTCATCACGTGTTTTACCGGTGAACTTAACGCTTACTTCGGCATTTAACATTGAGTGATCAGCACGAACTAGTTCGGCATCAATAAATACAACACTACTATTTATTTCTTCAGAACCGTATGAGCGACGCTCTTCAGCTAGGGCGTTATAAAGTTCAATGCTCAAGTATTCTTGCATCACCTCTAGCTTGTTGTCATTCCAAGCGCGCTGCAGAGTATCAAAGTGACCACGAGCGCCTTCTAAAAAGGCATTCGCGTCAAAACCTGCTGGCGGATTAAACGGCACGTCGTCTTCGCCTCCGCTAGCAAGTTGACTAGCACTAGCAAAGCCACCTTGTTGCCACTGTTGCTCTGCCTGAGGGCCTTGATAAGCCTGCGCGGGTTGGTGATTCATTGCCGCTGCCTTTTGTTGGTTGAGGCCACGTAAGAAACGCACCGCCACAAAGGCAATTAAAGCAAATAACAATATATCCATCATCTGTAGGCCTTCAAAGGCCCCGCCGCCAAGCAAAGCAGCAAACAAACCGCCGGCTAATAAGCCGCCTAACAATCCACCCATCATCCCTGAGCGACGGCCAGTATTTGCGGCAGTACCATTGTTTTGGTTCTGCTGCTGATTGGCCTGTTGATTAGTTTGGCTTGGTTGTTTTTTAAAGGTAGGTTGGCTTTTGCCCCAAGACTTACCTCCACCAAAGCGTTTGGCCTCTGCGTCGGGGGTAATAATCAATACCGCCATCACCAACGCCATAACACTCATCAATTTTTTTAACATGCGCTCCGCCTTCTAAGGAGTAATTCAGCGATAAGCAGTGTAACTAGCTTGCAGCGAGGTTCAAGTGAAAACTATCTCAAGGACTAAGCAAGCTGAAGCACTACGACTTTAGTATTGATGTAAAACTTTTGTTACAGCTAGATTCAGCTTGTTCAATAGCCACTAATATATATTAAATTCAATAACTTAAACACATTTACAAACACTCAAAACAATTAGGGTTATTGCTTTGATTATTTTTTCGCCTAAGCTGGTGGAGTCGGCTAAAAAACAATAATTCCGCCGACATAGACACTTACAAAAGACCAAAACAAAAAGGACTTAGCCATGATACTTCTCGTTGGCGGTGAAAAGGGGGGCAGTGGAAAAAGCTGTCTGGCCCAAAACTTGGCGGTGTATTTGAAACAACGCTTTAATACCGAAATTCTCTTGGTTGATTGCGATCCACAGCGTACTAGCTCCGATTGGGTGCAAGCACGTAACGAGCAAGAAGACCTTCCAACTATTAACTGCGTGCAACTGTACGGCAACATTCGCAACGACTTACTTAGCCTACAAAATCGCTTCGACTTTGTGGTAGTAGATTGCGGAGGGCAAGATAGCAAAGCCCTACGCTCGAGTATGGCGGTTGCCACCCACGCTATAGTTCCACTACGCCCAAAGCGGCGTGACATAAAAACCCTGCCCCATTTAGAAGAGTTAGTTAACACCTGTAAAGCGGTAAACTTTCATTTAAAAGAAGCAGTTGTACTCACCCAATGCCCTTCGTTGCCAAGCCAATACAAGCGTATTGAAGAGGCCAAAGAGGTATGCAGAACCTACGGTTTAAATGTGCTAGACGCCATCACCTTTAATCGCAATATCTATGACGATAGCGAAGAGCGTGGCTACACGGTGTTGGAGCTTGAGCCGGAAGGAAAAGCAGCCCAAGAAATCCGCAATATTGCTGAAGAATTTATAGTATGTGAGCAAGGAGCGGCAGATCATGGCATTGCACGATCTCAAGAAAAAGCCTCGGGCTTCTAAACCGAAACAGTTTTGCGATGTAGATAGCTTTATTGCGCAAGCCGAGCTGTACGCTCGTGGCTGCGAAAATGTGGTGCACTTGCCGATACAAGCTAGGCGCAATGCATCTAAGCAGCCAGCAAAAAATGCCACGTTTAGCTTAAACCAAGCGGTAATTGCCGAGTTAGATCAAATAAAGCAAAAAACCGGTTTGTCTAAGTCTTACTTGGTACGAGCATTGACTCATCACTTAGCAGGCTTAGAAGAACCCAAACAACAGGCTATATTAAAGCCCAAATAGCCTTAAGCTACTTAAAGTAACTTAATCACCCAGCCAAAGGTGCTGGGTGAGAGGCACTTTGTTATTGCGAAAGATAATCCCTTCATCCTCAAGACGCTGACGCTGACATTGATATTGCGGAGAGCCTTCTGGGAAGGAAATCATGCCTTTAGCATTAATCACTCTATGCCATGGTAAATTGGAATCTTCGGGTAAGGTTTTTAAGCAACGCCCTACTGCACGCGCCATTCGAGGATAACCAGCCATTTCGGCAACCCCGCCATAAGTGGCCACCTTCCCTTCTGGAATATGCCCAATCACCAACCAAAACTTAGCGAGGTAGTCTTGTTGATCCATGCTGTTTAGCTTTGCATCCAAACTTCACTAGCCCAATCCCAGATGGTATCCCACTCTGGTACTAGATCTTCTTGGCCTTGCCAGTAGCCAATTTCACCTTCTTGGCTAATGAAGTAGAAGTTGTCACCATTTTGGCAAATAGGAATAAACTCACGCGGTAAACCTAAGCTCCATGCGGTAGCCGCTACCTCTGGCAAATAAGTATGTAAGTAAGGGTCGCTAATGGTTACAGGCTCTAAGCTACCACAGATAACATTACTCACGGTAAGTTGGAAAGCACGCAGATCACTAGGCATGGGAATTAAGATAAGTTCTTCAACTTCAACTAATTGCGCTTCTGTTGGTAGCTCACTAGGATAGGAGCCAGACTGATCGGCAGCTCTAATTTCATCGATTAATTCTTGCATGCTTGTCTCTCCGCGGCATTGGCATACAATGCCTGTTGCTAAAACTGGTGCACAGCTTACCTAGAAGACTCTCAATCAGCAAAGGAATATCCATGCCACTTCACGCTATAACTGTAGAACCCGAGCAAGCTGCTCGCCATTGTATTATTTGGCTACATGGCTTAGGCGCAGGACCAGAAGATTTTGTACCTTTAGCTAAGCAACTAAAGCTGCCTGATGAAGCAGCAGTGCGCTTTATCTTTCCAGCAGCGCCCGAGCGCGCCGTTACAGTTAACGCTGGCTACTTTATGCCCGCTTGGTACGACATACTGGCGTTTTCACCGCAGCGTAAAATTAATCAACAGCACTTAGAACAAGTAAGCCAAGAAATTAGCCAGCTAATTGAGCAACAACTTGCTCAAGGCATCCCCAGTAAAAACATTATTTTGGCCGGTTTCTCTCAAGGCGGTGCGGTGGCGTATCACTGTGCATTAAACCTAAAGCATGCCTTAGGTGGTGTGTTGTGTATGTCTACTTACTTAGTCAATGAAAGCCTGCCTAAACAGCACTTCCAAGCTAATACGCCGATCCTCATCCAGCATGGCCGACAAGACGATGTAGTTGCCCCAAGCTTAGGTGAGCAAGCCTATCAGCAACTATCAGCTTTAGGCTACCAAGCGGAATTTAGCCTATTTGATATGGCGCACAGTGTATCGCCGAGCCAAATAAAGGCGATTAAAGCCTGGATAGGTGCCCGTTTAAACTAAGTGATGGGCTTGCTTTAAGCACTCTAGGAAACAAGCCAATATCCGTGAGGGTTTGGGTGATATACGATTTACCGCTAAAAACGGACAGTCATAGCTAAACACCTCACCACCAATGGCTCTAATCAGCCCTTGCTCCACAAAACTACGTGCATAATGGTCGGGCAAATAAGCCAAATAACTGCCCGACAACAATAAAGTTGCGACTGCCTCTTGGTCGTAAGCAGTGGCGTGTCGCTTAAAGCCTTTTTGCTGAGAAGTATCCATATTAGGTGAGTTGTGGCCAAGGCCTGCATATTTTTGACTAACTATCTCTTGCTCGCTAATCGTAATATCACTGCGTTTAAACAAGGGGTGGTGATAGCCACAATACAGAGACATTTTTTCATCAAATAGCCACTGATAGGCCAAACTGGCAGATTGACGCGGCCCCGGCACCACACCAACATGATAACGCCCTTCTATCACTCCACTTTCGATCACCGATAAGGTTTCTACGTATAAATCTAAACTAACCTTGGGTGCTCGTTGATCGAATAGCTGCAATGCTTGGGAGATTTTAGCTTCTTGGTTGGTGACGGTTTTATCGAACAAGGCAATGGCTAGGTTACCGGTCATTTCTTTGTGTAAGCCTTGAACGTCTGCGCGAAACTCATCTAAGGCGCCCATCAAACGCAAGCTAGATTGATAGATATGTTGCCCTTCGGCACTTAGCACAAACCCAGCTCGCCCTCGCTGGCATAAGGTAACCCCAAGGCGGATCTCCAAATCCTTAACATGTCGGCTAATGGTTGAGCGACCAATATTGAGTTCGACTTCGGCTGCCGAAATACCTCCACACTCCACCACCACCCTAAAAACTTTTAACAGGCGTAAATCAATGTCACTAAGTTGGCCTAAAATTTTCTGCATTATGTTTCATCCTTATGAAACTTTAGATTCAAAGATACATATTTATGTAACTTAAAACCAGCATTAGGCTAAACCTAGCGTAAAGCTTTGCTAGGAGAAGCAAATGGCCACATTGCAAGATATGGGAATTACTCAAAATCAACTTGATAGCCACTGGATGGCTTATTCAGGTAATCGCCAGTTCAAACAAGATCCACGAATGATTTGCCAAGCTAAGGGCAAATATTACTTCGACGCCGACGGCCGAAAAATATTTGATGGTTTGTCAGGCCTGTGGACTTGCGGCTTGGGACATGGCCGCCAAGAAATAGTAGATGCCATTGCCCAACAGGCCAGCCAGCTTGATTACTCACCCGCTTTTCAGTTTGGTCACCCAAAATCATTTCAGCTGGCAGAGCGAATTACCGAGTTTATGCCAGAGGGCTTAAACCGAGTATTTTTCACTGGTTCAGGTTCTGAGTCTGCCGATACCTCACTAAAAATCGCTCGTGCTTATTGGCGCAAAAAAGGCCTTGCCAGTAAAACCAAATTGATTGGCCGCGGCAAAGGCTATCACGGGGTAAACTTTGGCGGCATATCAGTGGGTGGCATAGGCCCAAATCGCGCCATATTTGGTGCCGGGGTAGATAGCGCCCACATGCGCCATACGGTATTGCCAGAAAATGCTTTTACTAAAGGCCAACCAAGCCAAGGCGCTGAACTCGCCAATGACTTAATTGACTTAATCGCCATGCATGATGCTTCCAATATAGCAGCGGTGATTGTTGAGCCTATGGCCGGCAGTGCTGGGGTAATTCCGCCGCCTATTGGCTACTTAAAACGTTTACGTGAGATTTGCGACCAGCACCAAATTTTATTGATTTTCGATGAGGTGATTTGTGCTTTTGGCCGCTTAGGTTACAAAACCGGAGCAGAGGCCTGCGGCGTTACACCAGACATCATTAACATGGCCAAGCAGCTCACCAATGGGGTCATTCCTATGGGAGCAGTGGCCTGCAAGCAAGAAATTTACGACACCTTTATGGACGAAGGTGGTCCAAACTACATGTTAGAGCTGCCCCACGGCTATACCTACTCAGCTCACCCTATTGCTTGTGCCGCAGCACTTGCCTCCTTGGACTTATTAGAAAAAGAACATATGTTCGAGCAAGTAAGGGAAATGAGCCCAATACTTGAACATGCTGCGCATCAGCTGGGACAGTTGGATTTAGTAAGCGATGTAAGAAACATGGGCTTAGCCGCAGGCTTAAGCCTTGTTCATGCACCCGGTGAGCCGGCACTTAATCCGTTTTTGGTGGCCCAACAAATGTGGCAAAAAGGATACTACGTGCGCTATGGCGCCGACACCATACAAATAGCGCCTCCGTTTAACGTAAGCGCAGCAGAAATCGACAGCCTATTTAATGCCTTAGGCGACTCCATCAATCAACTATCAGGCCAAGCCTAAGCCTATAAGGAAAGCTTTATGTCTATCATCGGTCATTTAATTAACGGCGAAAGCCACAACGAGTATACACGCTCACAAGAAGTGTATAACCCTTCTACCGGTCAAGTTGCTAGCCAAGTTGCCTTGGCTGACAAAACTACGGTTGAGCAAGCCATAAGCGCCGCTCAGCAAGCTTTTCCCGCTTGGCGAGATACGCCAGTGGCAAAACGTGCCCAAATTATGTTTCGCTACAAAACCTTGCTGGAAGAGAATGCCGAGCGCATTTGTGAACTGGTAGGCCAACAGCACGGAAAAATCGTCCATGACGCTATGGGCGAGCTTACCCGTGGCATTGAAAATGTTGAATACGCCTGTGCTGCACCCGAGGTACTTAAAGGAGAACATTCGCGCAACGTTGGCCCAGGCATAGACTCATGGAGTGAATTCCAAGCCTTGGGAGTAGTAGCTGGGATTACCCCATTCAATTTCCCTGTGATGGTGCCTATGTGGATGTTCCCCATGGCACTTATGTGCGGTAATAGCTTTGTATTAAAACCCTCTGAGCGAGATCCGTCGGCGACAATGCTAATTGCCGAACTCCTTCATCAAGCAGGATTACCGGCAGGTGTATTTAATGTAGTGAATGGCGATAAAGAAGCCGTCGATACCTTACTTACCGACCCGCGTGTTGCAGCAGTAAGCTTTGTAGGTTCTACCCCAATCGCCGAGTACATTTACAGCACCGCTACCGCCAATGGTAAGCGCTGCCAGGCCTTAGGCGGGGCAAAAAATCACGCCATCATCATGCCTGATGCCGATTTAGATAACGCTGTAAACTCTCTACTTGGCGCAGCTTTTGGCTCCTCAGGTGAACGTTGTATGGCCTTATCGGTTGCGGTTGCCGTAGGTGACGAAATTGCCGACAAGCTGGTAGATGGTTTAACTCAGCAAATGCAGAACCTAAAGGTTGGTGCCTACTCAGATAAAGAAAACGACTTTGGCCCCCTAATTAGTGCCGAGCAGCGAGACAAAGTTGAAATGTACATCAGTAGTGCTGAAGCTGACGGCGCCACCGTAGTTGTAGATGGTCGCAATACTCAAGTAGCGGGCTACCCTGATGGCTTCTACGTTGGTGGAACCCTAGTCGACCATGTCACCGAAACAATGAAAGCCTACCAAGAAGAGATTTTTGGACCGGTGTTGTGTGTGGTTCGAGTGGATAGCATGGAACAAGGTATGCAGCTAATTAACAAGCACCAGTTTGGTAATGGTACTTGCCTTTATACCCGTGATGGAGAGGCAGCACGTTACTTCTCAGACAATATTCAGGTTGGAATGGTAGGTATCAACATCCCTCTGCCTGTGCCAGTTTCTTATCATAGTTTTGGTGGTTGGAAGCGTTCTTTATTTGGTGATTTACACGCCTACGGCCCAGATGCTGTGCGCTTTTATACTAAACGTAAAACCATTACCCAGCGTTGGCCATCAGCGTCGGTACGCGAAGGGGTAAATTTCTCGTTCCCTAGCTAATGGGCTTATTTGTCTTACTAGCCCAGCTTAAGGCTGGGCTAAGCAGGTAGACAGCTACCTATAAGATTTGTTTTAACAAACGGTCCGCGCGCACTCTGTTTATTCGTTTTAGCAAGCGCTTCACTGGCAAGGGGTAATTAGCCAGGCTGTCTAAATCTGCTACGCAATGCACTAACTTAGTGTGAGCCAATATATTATTCAGCTCGACCTGCTTTTGCTCACTCAATAATCCTTTCGGGTCATCAATCAATAAGCCATTCTCTAAATCCAAGTTCCAAGCGCGTGGATTCAAGTTATTACCGGTTAATAAGCTATAGCGCTCATCGACCCACAAACCTTTTACATGAAAGCTATTATCTTGATGCGACCACAAATGAATACTTAACAAACCACTATTTATGTATTTTAGCTGGCGTTTAACAAACTTAGACAAATTCAGTTCGTACAGATAAGGTAGCGCATGGATAACCTTAAAGTTTTCATCTGGCTTGCTGTAAAAGTCGCTTGCGGTTTTATCGCCAACAATCAGCTTTACTTTCACACCATTTTTTAAAGCTTTGCTAATTTCCCTAGACAAGCTACCTGGAGGATTAAAATACGGCGTGCATAAGGTTATTTGATGGCTGGCTTTTATGATCAGCTGGCGAATGGTTTTATTGAGTAAATTTTGGCGACGCCCCAAACCCAGTAAAGGTGTGATGCCAACTTCAGATTCCTCACATTGCTGAGGATAGTAAGAGTATTGCTCACGTTGCAATGACAAGCGTAAACGACGAATAGCAGGCTTTAGCGAACGAGTAGTCACCGGCTCATTGGTCGATAAGCTAGACACTGCTTCGCTATTCACTAGGTACTGCTCTACATAGTCAACCATCGCATTAGCTAGGCGAGCATTATCAATCAAGTGGTAACGATCAAAGCGGTAGCGCTGTTGCTGCGCTAAATAGATATTGTTAATACTGGCACCGCTATACACTACCGTATCATCAATAATGCTACCTTTTAAATGCAGTACGCCAAACAATTCGCGATTACTCACAGGCACACCGTAGAAGGTAATAAGGCCTGGGTAACGTTGTTCATACTCACGGTACATCGCAGCGTTACCCTCGGCCTGCTCATCGCCAATCAAACCACGTTGAGCACGATGCCAATCAACTAAGACAACAACTTCTAGCTCTGGGTTACGCTGTTTAGCAGCATACAGGCCTTCCATTATGCTGCGGCCAGCTTGATCATCTTCAAGGTAAAGCGCAACGATATAAATCCGAGACTTAGCCTCAGCTATCTGCTCTAACAAGGCAAGGCGATACTCTTCTGCACTCAGCAAGGTTTTAAACTGCAGTGGATCTTGCGCAATTTTGGGAAGAGACTGTAACGATGCGTTACGAGAAAAACGTGGAGTCATTAATATAGATTCTTGATTACTAGCACTATGCTTGGCTAATTGTAACAAAGGATCAGCTTGGCCACTAAGAAAGCTATCAACAAAGCGTAAAATTGCTGCTAGCTCCACACAACTATGGCGCACAAAGAAAAAGGGCTTCCCATTGGGAAGCCCTTTACTATTTGGAGCCTAGCAGTGACCTACTTTCACATGGGGAAGCCCCACACTATCATCGGCGCAGTTGCGTTTCACTTCTGAGTTCGGCATGGGATCAGGTGGGTCCACAACGCTATTGCCACTAGGCAAAAACTTTTACATTGTTCACTCAAGCTAGTTGGCGAGGCCAAAATTTCCTTAGCTAGAGTAAAAAGCCCTCGTCATTAGACGAGGGCTTAGTATGAGAGCCTGGCGGTGACCTACTTTCACATGGGGAAGCCCCACACTATCATCGGCGCAGTTGCGTTTCACTTCTGAGTTCGGCATGGAGTCAGGTGGGTCCACAACGCTATTGCCACCAGGCAAAAACTGTTGTCTTTAACATTCGAAAAAGCTGAAATATCTCATGAGCACTAACAAGTATTCATGGTTTCTAAAATAAAGTATCTATAAGCAACACCCTTTAGGTGTTGTATGGTTAAGCCTCACGGGTAATTAGTACAAGTTAGCTCAATGCCTCACAGCACTTACACACCTTGCCTATCAACGTTGTAGTCTCCAACGGCCCTTCAGAGGACTTAAAGTCCTAGTGAGAATTAATCTCGAGGCCTGCTTCCCGCTTAGATGCTTTCAGCGGTTATCAGTTCCGAACGTAGCTACTGGGCAATGCTATTGGCATAACAACCCAAACACCAGCGGTTCGTCCACTCCGGTCCTCTCGTACTAGGAGCAGCTCCCCTCAATTCTCAAACGCCCACGGCAGATAGGGACCGAACTGTCTCACGACGTTCTAAACCCAGCTCGCGTACCACTTTAAATGGCGAACAGCCATACCCTTGGGACCGACTTCAGCCCCAGGATGTGATGAGCCGACATCGAGGTGCCAAACACCGCCGTCGATATGAACTCTTGGGCGGTATCAGCCTGTTATCCCCGGAGTACCTTTTATCCGTTGAGCGATGGCCCTTCCATACAGAACCACCGGATCACTATGACCTACTTTCGTACCTGCTCGACGTGTCTGTCTCGCAGTTAAGCTGGCTTATGCCATTGCACTAACCGTATGATGTCCGACCATACTTAGCCAACCTTCGTGCTCCTCCGTTACTCTTTGGGAGGAGACCGCCCCAGTCAAACTACCCACCAGACACTGTCCGCAATCCCGATAAGGGACCAACGTTAGAACATCAACACTACAAGGGTGGTATTTCAAGGTCGGCTCCACGTCATCTAGCGACAACGCTTCAAAGCCTCCCACCTATCCTACACATGTAGGGTCAATGTTCAGTGTCAAGCTGTAGTAAAGGTTCACGGGGTCTTTCCGTCTAGCCGCGGGTACACCGCATCTTCACGGCAATTTCAATTTCACTGAGTCTCGGGTGGAGACAGCTTGGCCATCATTACGCCATTCGTGCAGGTCGGAACTTACCCGACAAGGAATTTCGCTACCTTAGGACCGTTATAGTTACGGCCGCCGTTTACCGGGGCTTCGATCAATAGCTTCGCGCGAACGCTAACCACATCAATTAACCTTCCGGCACCGGGCAGGCGTCACACCGTATACGTCATCTTTCGATTTAGCACAGTGCTGTGTTTTTAATAAACAGTTGCAGCCAACTGGTATCTGCGACTCTCAGCAGCTTAGGGAGCAAGTCCCATCACCATCAAGAGCGTACCTTCTCCCGAAGTTACGGTACCATTTTGCCTAGTTCCTTCACCCGAGTTCTCTCAAGCGCCTTGGTATTCTCTACCCAACCACCTGTGTCGGTTTGGGGTACGGTTTCGTATAATCTGAAGCTTAGAGACTTTTCCTGGAAGCAGGGCATCAACCACTTCGTGTCCGTAGACACTCGTCATCAACTCTCAGCGTAATGTAAACCCGGATTTGCCTAAGTTTACCGCCTACTGCCTTTCACGTGGACAACCATCGCCACGCTGGCCTAGCCTTCTCCGTCCTCCCATCGCAATTATACGAAGTACAGGAATATTAACCTGTTTCCCATCGACTACACTTTTCAGTCTCGCCTTAGGGGCCGACTCACCCTGCCCTGATTAACATTGGACAGGAAACCTTGGTCTTTCGGCGAGGGGGCTTTTCACCCCCTTTATCGTTACTCATGTCAACATTCGCACTTCTGATACCTCCAGCAAACCTTACGATTCACCTTCAACGGCTTACAGAACGCTCC
>NZ_AP028990.1:0-30000 GCF_037076485.1 Agarivorans sp. OAG1 | reverse complement strand
GCATTTCACCGCTACACCTGAAATTCTACCACCCTCTACAAAACTCTAGCTTGCCAGTTCCAAATGCCATTCCCAGGTTGAGCCCGGGGATTTCACATCTGGCTTAACAAGCCGCCTGCGTACGCTTTACGCCCAGTAATTCCGATTAACGCTCGGACCCTCCGTATTACCGCGGCTGCTGGCACGGAGTTAGCCGGTCCTTCTTCTGTCGCTAACGTCAAAGATATAACGTATTAAGCTATACCCCTTCCTCACGACTGAAAGTGCTTTACAACCCGAAGGCCTTCTTCACACACGCGGCATGGCTGCATCAGGCTTTCGCCCATTGTGCAATATTCCCCACTGCTGCCTCCCGTAGGAGTCTGGGCCGTGTCTCAGTCCCAGTGTGGCTGATCATCCTCTCAAACCAGCTAGGGATCGTCGCCTTGGTAAGCCATTACCTTACCAACTAGCTAATCCCACTTGGGCTAATCTTTACGCGAAAGGCTCCGAAGAGTCCCCTCCTTTGGTCCGAAGACATTATGCGGTATTAGCAGTCGTTTCCAACTGTTGTCCCCCACGTAAAGGCATATTCCCAAGCATTACTCACCCGTCCGCCGCTCGTCATCTTCTAGCAAGCTAGAAATGTTACCGCTCGACTTGCATGTGTTAAGCCTGCCGCCAGCGTTCAATCTGAGCCATGATCAAACTCTTCAATCAAAAGTTTTTTCGCTCAAAGTTAAAAACTGAAATTATTACTGTGTTTTACAGTGCAAGACTCCAGTTCACTTAAGCTTAATTTTTTCGCTTAAGGTCCTGTGAGTGCTCACACAGATTGCTTGATAAATTGTTAAAGAGCGTTGCTTCTTGCCGAAGCGAGGTGCGCATTCTACGCTTTCCTCTGTGGCTGTCAACCGCTTTTTAAAACATTTTAAAAAGAAGTTTGAGAGCCGGCTAACTTAGCCCTAGGCCTTGCTAACCCTGACGTAGCCTTGCTTCGCTTTAGTGCGCTGCGTGCCGTGTCAGTGGAGGTGCATTATAGGGATCGAATTCCACGGCGCAAGCGTTTTTTGAAGAAATATTAGGATTTTTGTTTAAGTGGTTAAAGCTTGTGCAAATCCACACAAAAACTATAGATTTCGCTGATTATTTATCCAGTTTTGCGAACTGAGTAGCAAATTCATCTACCTTCGCCCAATCAGTTAACTCTAGGTCTTGGCTTTTGTCGGTGCTACCACCGGTCATTTTCATGATGAATTGAATAAGCAGCGCTTGCCACCACGTGTACTTGGAATAAAGCAATGCACCCGCAAACACAGCTTGCAATTTAGGCATCCAAGCGGCATTAAGGTTTAGCTTCTTCATATATACACTTGTTTCGGGCGTATTTTTTTCTGGCTTGCGGGCGGTAAGGCACACACCAAAGAACGCTACAGGAACATTAGCCAATTGGTTTTGGTACTCGGCTAACAAGGAATACAGTTGCGGCCTGAATTTGCCATAACGAATGGATGCGCCAATGAGTACTTTGTCATAGGCCGTTAAATCTAGGCTTTGTTGATTACTATCTATCTGTATGTAATCAGCCGCTACCTCACCTGCTTGCTGAGACACAATATGTTTAGCAATCTTTAAGGTTTGTCCTTCGCAGCTTGAATATAATACTAACAACTTCATGATTAACTTTTCCAAAACACTGGGGTAAATAGTACCAATAAGGTAAACACTTCGAGGCGGCCAAATAGCATAGCAATTAACAATACCCATTTGCTGGCGTCGCTTATATCTGAATAGTGTACCGCTACTTGACCAAGCCCCGGACCAAGGTTGTTTAAACAAGCCACCACTGCTGAGAATGCCGATAACTCGTCCATACCTGACGCTATAAGCCCCAACATACAAATAACAAACACTAATGTATAAGCAGAGAAGAAGCCCCATACCGCTTCTAATACTCGGTCGGGCAAGGCTTTATTTGCCAACTTAATTTGATACACCGCACGCGGGTGGACCAAGCGTTTTAGCTCTCGCATGCCCTGCAGACTTAAAAGAAATACCCGAATTACCTTTAAGCCACCACCGGTCGAACCAGCGCAGCCACCAATAAAGCTAGAAAATACTAACAACACAGGCAAAAACAACGGCCACTCAGAGAAACTGGTGGTAGTAAAACCGGCTGTCGTTGAGATGGACACAGATTGAATAAAGGCTTGGTCTAGCGCAACCGTGGGTGAGCTATAGACTTGCTGGGCTAACAAAATAGCCACACAAATTAGAGTTAAGCTAATCTGAATAAAGAAAAACGCTCGGCATTCTGGGTCGAGAAAATAGTACTTAAAGGTGATGTTGCGACCATTTACTGCGGCAAAGTGTAAAGAGAAATTAATCCCAGAGATAATAAGAAACACCGCACAGATGGTATTAATGAGAGAGCTATCGAAGTGACCAAGGCTGGCGTCATAAGTAGAAAAGCCACCAATAGCAATGGTTGAGAAAGCGTGACAAATCGCATCAAACATCGACATGCCTGCCAACCAAAATGCCACCGTACAACTAATAGTGAGAAACAAATAGATGTACCAAAGCACCTTGGCGGTTTCGGCAATTCTGGGGGTCATCTTTTTGTCTTTAACTGGACCAGGAATTTCGGCGCGATATAACTGCATGCCCCCAACCCCAAGAATAGGCAATACCGCAACCGCTAATACAATGATGCCCATTCCACCCAGCCATTGCAGCATTTGCCGGTAAAACAAAATACCTTTAGGCAGGTTTTCGATACCAACAATCACTGTGGCACCAGTGGTGGTTAAGCCAGAAAATGATTCAAAGAAGGAGTCGGTAACCGACATGTTGGGGTTTTCGGTAAGAATAAACGGCAGCGCACCTACGCTGCCCAGCACTGTCCAGAATAGAACAACAATGAGGAAGCCTTCTTTGGCTTTAAGCTCAGTTTTTTGATGGCGTTGTGGGAACCACAATAGAAAACCAGCGCTAACACACAGTGCAAAAGCGGCCATAAAGGCCTTACCAGCACCATCTTTATATACCGCAGCGACAATAGCCGGAACGATCATAGCGAGACTAAATAGCATTACTAGAAGTCCAACGATCCTAATAATCGCTCTGATCTGCATCCGTGTCGTATCTCTTTCTAAATAAAGTTAATGTTGCATATCTTGAAGTAAAGCGTTGCACAAGACAACTTAAGACAGCAGCTTCCCTACCTTAATCTGCCCACTTGAGAGGTTAATCAGCTGTTGTTTGAAAGCTGCATATTCACTAAGCGGTAAACTAACCTGCATCTGCGCTAGGCTAGAAAACTGAGTATCAAGCTTAACCGCACGATGGCGCTCGAGCATACTCTCTACTTGGGCTGTATAGGCATAATCAAACTCTAAGCTGCACTCTCCACAAGCTACCACTCGCTCAGATTCAACTAACTTTAATGCCTGCTGAACGCCACCACCATAGGCTTTAACCAGGCCACCAGTACCAAGTTTAATGCCACCTGAATAGCGAACAACCACCGCCAGAATTTGACCTAAGCCACTTCCCTGCAATTGGGCTAACATAGGTTTACCCGCCGTACCCGAGGGTTCGCCATCATCGCTAAAACCCAAACATTGGCTATCGTTAGGGTGACCAGCCACAAAAGCCCAACAATGATGACGCGCTTGTGGATGTAATTGTTTAATCTCTTCTAATTGTTGCTGTGCTTGTTGGCGATTAGCAACTGGAATAATCAAGCTAATAAAACGGCTACGTTTGATTAACTCTTCGCAGCTCACCGTTTGCTGCGGTTTAAAATAATCATTTACTGCTATTGCCAATTTTGCTCTCGCGTTAGGTTGTTACAAGCCAGCGCGGTAACCACCACATTGTCTTCTATACGAATACCGCCAAAGCGACGCATTTCATCAACCCTTGCCCAATTAATCAAGCGAGTATGTTCTGATTCAGCCAATTCGGTTAACAAACTTTCGATAAAATATAAACCGGGCTCTATGGTAAGCACTTGGCGCGGTTCAATCATGCGAGTACAGCGCAAAAACGGATCGCTGGCCGGTGCAGCTTGTACATCGCCGTCTTCATCTTGCATAAAACCACCTACGTCATGCACCTGCAATCCTAAGTGGTGACCTAAACCATGTGGGAAAAAACAACGTGTAATGCCTTTTTCCACGGCAGCAGCGGCACTGCAATATACAAACTCAAAATCCACTAACAGCTTGGCCAACTGTCGATGCGCTTTAAAGTGCAGGTCGGTATAGCGATACCCGGGTTTTAAATCAGCAATCAAAGCTAGCTGCAGCTTGTCCATTTCAGCCACCAGCTCAGCAAACAGTCCTTTTCGGTAAGCATAGGTACGGGTGATGTCTGCGGCGTACCCCCGATACTCAGCGCCAGCATCAATCAACATTGAATAATGCTGTTTCTCGGCAAGCTTACTAGCACTTAAAGCGGTGTAATGAAGAATCGCCGCATTTTGATTCATGCCAATTATGTTTGAATATGGAAGTGAGTATTCACTTTTCCCCAAGCTAGCTAAATAGGCTAAGTTAATTTCAAACTCTGATGCACCAGCGAAAAACAACTCTTTAGCGCTAAGGTGGGCTTTTACCGCTCGGCGGTTCGCCTCATGAATGCATTCAAGCTCGTAGTCGGTTTTGTATGCGCGGTAATAATGCAGGTAGTTAAGTACCGATTCTGGGTTTCGCTCCCCAATATCCAAAGCCTCAGCTAATTCTGGATGCTCGCCGATGTAGGCACATCGTTGACGCTTAACCGGTAGGAAGGGCTCAATGTCTTGCGGATTAGCCATCCGCTTAATCTCAAAACTATCTACCCAAAAGCCCTCTGGGTCACCTGCCGTTTTATGCCAATAGTCACTTGGCTGATGATAAATCAATACCGGTTTGCTTGTGCCATCAACCACCAGCCAACAATGTGGATGCTCTGTAAGCGGCAGCCAATGTTTGAAATGCGGGTTAGTTTTAAAAGGATAATGCTGATCATCCAAAAAGGTTCGTAGAGGGTAACCGGAGTGAATGATTAAAGCGTCAAGCTCCTCACGCTCTAGTACATCTGCAACCCGTTGCTGCAATTGTTCAATATGCTGAGAAAACAGTTGATGAATAGTTGGCATAGCACCCTCTCTACGACTATTAATTAGCTATTTAGTTATAGCGCATTTAATAAACATATAGTTGGATCTAGAGCAGTTAATTGATGATTTATTAGGGATATAAGCCAGCCACTCATAAGCGGTTTTGTGCGGCGAGCAACAAAATATCAAACAAGTGTTTTAAATGAGTGTTATATTTGTTTTAATGTTTGAGTAACAAATTGATTACAAGTTTATCTCTAACCCCTACACAAAACTGGTGCAATGCACACCAGCCACAAGGAGAGCAGAATGATATATCAAGGCGAGAACCTTAGTGTTCGTTATATTGCCGACGGTATCGCTGAACTAACATTCGATGCCAAGCAAGGAAGTGTAAATAAGCTAGATAAAAGCACTTTAGTATCGCTAGATGAAGCCATTAGCGCGTTGCAACAGCAAACAGAACTAAAAGGCTTATTGCTTAGTTCGGCAAAAGACGCCTTCATTGTTGGTGCTGATATCACCGAGTTTTTGGGTTTATTTGCACTGCCAGAAGAAGAGCTAGGCGCTTGGCTAACCAAAGCCAATGACATTTTTAACGCCTTAGAAGATCTGCCTGTACCTACCGTTTCCGCGATTAATGGTTACGCACTTGGTGGCGGCTGCGAATTTATCCTTTCTACAGATTTACGTATTGCCGAGCCTAGCGCACGCATTGGCTTACCCGAAACCCAACTGGGCATTATGCCTGGCTTTGGTGGCACAGTGAGGTTACCCCGAGTAATTGGCGCCGATAACGCCATGGAATGGATTACCACCGGTAAAAACTACAAAGCAGCAGAAGCACAAAAATTTGGCATGGTAGACGCTGTTGTTCCCGCAGAACGATTACATGATGCGGCCTTAGCCATGCTGCAAGATGCCATCAGTGAAAAAATTGATTGGCAGAATCGTCGCCAAGCTAAACTATCGCCCCTCGCATTAAACAAAATCGAAGCCATGATGAGCTTCAACTGCGCTAAAGGCATGGTTATCGCAAAAGCGGGGCCACACTACCCTGCTCCTATCACTGCAGTTAAAACAATGGAAAAGGCCGCAGCTTGCGGACGTGAAGAAGCTTTAGCCCTAGAAGGTAAATACTTTATTGGTTTGGCAAAATCAGATGTTGCTCAAGCCCTAGTTGGTATCTTCCTAAACGATCAACAACTAAAAGGCTTAGCTAAAAAGGCTGCTAAAAATGCCCAAGCCATTAATCAAGCCGCTGTATTGGGCGCTGGCATTATGGGTGGCGGTATCGCTTATCAAAGCGCTAGCCGCGGCGTACCCGCGGTAATGAAAGACATTAACCAAGCAGCACTAGAGCTTGGTATGAATGAAGCAACCAAATTACTCAACAAACAGTTAGAGCGTGGTCGCATAGATGGTTTGAAAATGGGCAAAATCCTTTCTGCCATTAACCCAAGCTTAAATTATGAGTCTATCGCTAATAGCGACATCGTGGTTGAAGCAGTGGTTGAAAATCCAAAAATTAAAGCAGCAGTACTACAAGAGGTGGAACAGAAAGTCTCTGCCGATACCATTGTTGCCTCAAATACGTCCACCATTCCTATTTCGCTATTGGCTAAAAATTTAGCTCGCCCAGAAAAATTCTGTGGCATGCACTTCTTCAACCCAGTGCATCGTATGCCATTGGTTGAAGTTATTCGCGGTGAAAAGACCTCTCAAGAAACCATCGATAGCGTAGTAGCTTACGCTGCCAAAATGGGCAAAACCCCGGTGGTAGTTAATGACTGCCCAGGCTTCTTTGTAAACCGAGTGCTATTCCCATACTTCTTTGGTTTTACACGCCTACTTCAAGATGGTGCTGATTTTGTAAAAGTAGACAAAATCATGGAGAAGCAATTCGGTTGGCCGATGGGCCCTGCTTACCTGCTTGATGTGGTAGGTATTGATACCGGCCACCATGCTGGCGCAGTAATGGCTAACGGCTTCCCTGAGCGCATGAGCAAAACCGGCGAAGATGCGATTGATGTTATGTATCAAGCTGAACGCTTTGGCCAGAAAAATGGCTTAGGATTTTACGCCTATACCAAAGACCGCCGAGGTAAACCGAAGAAAGATGCCGATCCGGCCAGCTATGATTTGCTCACCAAAATTTGCAAAGAACGTTACGACTACAGCAGTGAGCAGATTATTGCCCGCATGATGATTCCAATGATTAACGAAGTGGTGCGCTGTTTAGAAGAAGGCATTATTCAAAGCCCTGCCGAAGCCGATATGGCACTGGTTTATGGCTTAGGCTTCCCTCCATTCCGAGGTGGTGTATTCCGCTACCTAGATACCATGGGCTTAGATAACTACGTAGCTCTTGCAGATCAATACGCTGAACTTGGTCCACTTTACCAAGTTACCGACGGCCTCCGCGCTAAAGCAGCGGCGGGCGAAACTTACTACGGCAAGCAAGGTTAATGGAGGAATATAAAATGAAAGAAGTAGTGATTGTAGATTGTATTCGTACTCCTATGGGCCGCTCTAAAAACGGGTGTTTTAGAAATGTACGTGCCGAAGACTTGTCTGCTCAGCTAATGAAAGGCTTGGTAGAGCGTAACCCTAAGCTCGATCCCAATGACATTGAAGATGTTTACTGGGGTTGTGTGCAACAAACCTTAGAGCAAGGCTTTAACGTTGCGCGTAATGCCGCATTGTTAGCCGGCTTGCCGCATTCTACCGGAGCTGTCACCGTAAACCGTTTATGTGGTTCGTCGATGCAAGCCTTGCACGACGCCGCACGCGCCATTATGGCCGACCAAGGTGACGTATTCATCGTAGGTGGTGTTGAACACATGGGCCACGTGCCAATGAATCATGGGGTAGATTTTCACCCTGGCATGGCTAAATCAGTAGCAAAAGCAGCGGGTATGATGGGCTTAACCGCCGAGTTGCTATCGCAAATGCACGGGATTAGCCGTGAAGCGATGGATGAATTTGGCGCTCGCTCACACCGCTTGGCTCACCAAGCGACACTAGAAGGTCGCTTCGCCAGCGAAATCTTCCCAGTTGAAGGCCACGATGCCGACGGTACCTTAAAGTTAATTGAAACAGACGAAGTGATTCGCCCAGAAACCACAGCAGAAGGTTTGTCTCAACTACGTCCGGTATTTGACCCAGCTAACGGTAAAGTAACCGCGGGTACCTCTTCTGCCTTGTCAGACGGCGCATCGGCCATGTTAGTAATGTCGGCAGAGAAAGCCGCTGAGCTTGGTTTAACGGTACGCGCGAAAGTACGCTCAATGGCCATTGCGGGCTGCGATCCGTCGATTATGGGTTACGGCCCAGTGCCAGCGACCCAAAAAGCACTTAAACGTGCCGGTCTAAAAGTTGAAGATATCGATTTATTCGAACTTAACGAAGCCTTTGCTGCACAGTCTTTACCTTGTGTTAAAGACTTAGGCTTGATGGACCAAGTAGACGATAAGGTAAACCTAAACGGTGGTGCCATTGCTTTAGGTCATCCTTTGGGCTGTTCTGGCACGCGAATCTCTACAACGCTAATTAACCTTATGGAAGCCAAAGACGCCAAACTGGGTGTTGCTACTATGTGTATTGGTTTAGGCCAAGGCATCGCGACAGTGTTTGAACGACCATAAAGTCTAAAAAATAGCTGTGAACGGGAGCATTAAGCTCCCATTTTTTTTGCTTAAGCAGAGCAAGCGTTTTTCCCAAGCCCGTTGTTTGTTATTCTTAGACCATAAACTCTTCGAAAAACAGAATTGAGGCTCATGGTTATAGCTAAACAGTTATTGGTAGTGGATGATGACTTAGAAATTCGCAGCTTACTTGAACAATATTTAAGTAAGTCAGGTTTTGACGTGATTAGCGCCAACGACGGTGAAGAGATGGCAAAGTTGCTAGAAAGCAACGACCCTGAGTTAATCATTCTTGATATCATGTTACCCGGCGACGACGGCTTCACCCTTTGCCAAAAAATTCGTCGTACCTCAAATGTGCCAATTATTATGCTTACTGCCAACTCCGACGAAATGGACCGGATTGTAGGTTTAGAATTAGGTGCAGATGATTACATTGGTAAACCCTTTAACCCTCGCGAACTATTAGCACGCGTAAAAGCCTTGTTGCGCCGTTCTCAAGTTACCGCTAATGCGCAACAAAATACCCGCTACATTCGCTTTGGCCAATGGCGTTTAGATAGCCAGACTCAGCAACTTGAACATGAAGACGGGGATAAGCTCGAACTATCAAGTAGTGACTACCGCCTGTTACAACTGTTTTTGCAGCATCCCAACGAAACCCTCGATCGCGATACCATTAGCGATGCCACCCGCGGCCGCGAAAGCTTGCCAATGGAGCGTGGTATAGATGTACAAATTTCTCGTTTGCGCCAGCGCCTCAAAGACGATGGCAGCAATACCCGCTTAATCAGAACTATTCGCGGTGTAGGTTACATGATGGTGACACAAGTGAGCCATGAAGTTTAAGGCCTTCTTAAATCGAATAAAGCCCAACTCATTATTAGCGAGAATGCTACTGCTATTGTTATTAGCAATTGGCCTAGCGCAGGGTGCCAGTAGCTTTATTTGGTTTTACCAATTACGCCAATCCGAGTCTGATGGTTTGCGTTCAACCTCGCAAAACTTAGCCTTGAGTTTGGCTTCTACGGTGACCTTTTTTGAGTCTTTACCTTCTGAATATCGCCACATTGTGCTTAATCAGTTGCGCAAAATGGGCGGCACCCGCTTCTTTGTTTCACTCAATCAAGAATACATTCACATTGACTCCATCCCCGATAGTCACCGTAAAAACATTGTGATTCAAACCGTGGGCGAAGTACTGCATCGCGAGCTCAATCGCAGCCCAATGATTGATGTAGACTTTTCCATGCCCGATAAGCTACATGTACTCAAAAACGATATATTACTTAAAGACTTACCCTCTTCTTGGGCATCACACACTCTGCAAGTTCAACCGCTTAATCCACCGATTTTAGTGACTCAAATCGAGCTAGAAAGTGGCGAGTGGATTTATTTAGCAGCATTGCTGCCCGCGCCCTATATGACCTTGCAAGACAACCTGTTACCGCAAGATCGCATCATGTTCATCGCCTTGATGACTTTTTTCTTGCTACTGTTCACCTTTATCTTAGTTCGCCGTCAAACTCGCCCACTGCGCCGTTTGGCCAAAGCGGCTTCACGTTTAACCATCGATTTATTTCAACCGCCATTAGTGGAAGAAGGCAGCGATGAAATTCGCAAAGCTACCCGCGCCTTTAATACCATGCAGGGTAAACTGAAGCGTTATATTGAAGATCGAGAATTACTATTTCGCTCTATTTCTCACGACTTAAAAACACCGATTACCCGACTACGCTTGCGCGCAGAATTGCTTGATGATGAGAAGATAATTGATGCCTTTAACCGTGATTTAGACGAGTTAGAGATCATGGCAAAGGGTGCTCTGCAAACAGTTAAAGATACCGATATTCATGAAAACTTAAGTGATATCAATATAATGACTCACTTAAAACACTGCATTGAACCATTCTTAGGCAAAGTAGTGGTATTTGGTGAAACCGACAATCCTTATCGCGGAAAGCCTCTAGCGATAAAACGCTGCATCAGCAACCTAGTAGAAAATGGCATTAAGTACGGCAACGATATTGAGATTTATTTGCTTGATGATGATGCCGAGCTTTGTTTGTTATTTGTTGACCATGGCCCTGGTATTCCTGAAGAGCGAATTAAAGAAGTATTTAACCCCTACGTACGATTAAGCAAAGACGATTCAGGCTCTGGTTTAGGCTTAGGTATTGCCCGTAATATTGCCCATGCTCATGGTGGTGACATCACCCTACAAAACCTCCCTCAAGGGGGTTTAGAAGTAAAACTCCAACTGCCTCACATTAAATAAGCCTTTTGTAACAACTTCGTTACAAAAGGTTACTTTGTTATCAAGCTGTTTCATCTAGTCTATTTAGTAGCCAATCAGCGCAGTAAGATTGGTGAAATAAGGAATGGAATTCACAAAAAAATAACAAAGGCATCAATATGCGTAAATTTGCAACTCTCGCCTCTACCCTGGCACTTACTAGCGCTATTAACCTTGCTTATGCAGGGGAAGTAGAAGTTCTTCACTGGTGGACTTCAGGTGGTGAAGCCAAATCTGTAGGCGTGCTAAAAGAAATGTTGGAAGCCCAAGGGCATTCTTGGAAAGACTTTGCCGTAGCTGGCGGCGGTGGTGAAAGTGCGATGACAGTACTTAAAACTCGCGCGATTTCTGGTAACCCACCAGCAGCAGCTCAAATTAAAGGTCACGACATTCAAGAATGGGCAGACCTTGGATTTTTAAGTAACCTGAATGACGTAGCTAAAGCCGAAAAATGGGACGATGCGGTTCCGGCAGTGGTTACCAACGTGATGAAGTTTAACGGTGACTATGTAGCCGTTCCGGTAAACGTGCACCGCGTAAACTGGTTATGGGCTAACCCAGCAGTATTTGAAAAAGCGGGCGCCAAAATCCCTACCACTATGGATGAGTTTTTTGTTTCTGCAGAAAAACTTAAAGCGGCTGGTATTATCCCATTAGCTCACGGTGGCCAAGCTTGGCAAGACGCCACAGTATTTGAAGCCGTGGCTTTAGACATCTTAGGTTCTGAAGACTACAACAAAGCGTTTGTGATGCACGACGATGCAGTGCTTAGCAGCGACAAAATGGTTGAAGTATTTACGGTTTTCAAAAAAATGAGTAACTACATCGATAGCGACTCACCAGGCCGTGATTGGAACATTGCCACCAGCATGGTAATTAATGGCCAAGCCGGTATGCAAATTATGGGAGACTGGGCGAAAGGCGAATTTGTTGCTGCAGGTAAAGTACCAGGCAAAGATTTCGTTTGTTTGCCTGCACCAGGTACCGACGGCCAATTTACCTTTAACATCGACAGCTTCGCTATGTTTGAACTAAGCAACGCCGATAATGTTAAAGCGCAAAAAGCCCTAGCTAAAACTATTCTTACTCCTGAATTCCAAGAAGTATTTAACTTAAACAAAGGTTCTATTCCAGTACGTACCGATATGGATATGAGCAAGTTCGACAGTTGTGCCTTGGATTCAATGGCGACCTTTAAAGCCAGTAACCAATCGGGCGACTTAGTGCCAAGCATGGCGCATGGCCTAGCCACTACTGGTTACGTTCAAGGTGCCATTTACGATGTAGTGACTAACTTCTTTAATGATCCAGACGGTGACCCTAAAGAAGCGGTAACTAAGTTAGCGCGCGTAGTTAAAGCCGCTAAATAAGCCTTAAAACTCCGGCCACCCGGCCGGAGTTTACCTTTGCTATCCCCATGTTAGTTTGAACACGGAGTTCGAACGAGGCTGTACTATGTTTAATACTCTGCAAAAATGGTTGCCTAAAATCATTCTGTCGCCGTCAATATTTCTGGTTACAGTGTGTATTTATGGCTACGTAGCTTGGACTGGCTACTTATCATTAACCCATTCTCGCTTTTTACCCAACTTTAAGTGGGCGGGTTTACTGCAATACCAAAAATTGATGGAAAATGACCGCTGGGTCACATCTTGCATTAACCTGCTGATTTTTGGCGTATTGTTTATCATCATCTCAATTATTTTAGGCACCTTGTTAGCGATATTTCTCGATCAGAATATTCGCCAAGAGGGAGCTATCCGCACTATTTACCTTTACCCGATGGCGCTGTCATTTATTGTTACCGGTACTGCCTGGAAGTGGATTTTAAACCCCGGTTTAGGTTTAGAAAAAATGATGCACGACTGGGGCTGGACCAGCTTTGAATTCAACTGGCTGGTGAGCAATGACATGTCGGTGTATACCTTAGTTATTGCGGCCGTTTGGCAATCCTCTGGCTTTGTAATGGCAATGTTTCTGGCTGGCTTACGTGGCATCGACTCAAGCATAGTAAAAGCGGCGCAAATCGATGGCGCAAGCATGCCCACCATTTACTGGAAGATCATACTTCCTTGCCTGCGCCCGGTGTTCTTTAGTGCGGTAATAATCACCTCACACATCGCGATTAAGAGCTTTGACTTAGTAACCGCCCTAACCTCTGGCGGACCGGGTTATTCCTCTGATTTACCGGCACTCTTTATGTATACCCACGCCTTTACTCGCGGACAAATGGGCTTAGGTGCGGCCAGCGCCATGATGATGTTAGGCGGCGTACTCGCGATACTCGTGCCGTATTTATACTCTGAACTGCGCAACCGGGAGCAATAATCATGACTAAATTTTCTCCGGGACGTTTGTTCATCTACTTCATCTTAATATTGTTTTGTGCCATTTATTTAATGCCACTACTGGTAATGCTATTAACCTCGTTTAAAACCCTACCGGATATTCGTGGTGGCAACCTGTTGTCGTTGCCAGAAGTATGGGTATTTGAAGCTTGGTTTAAAGCTTGGGGCAGCGCCTGTACAGGGGTAACTTGTGAAGGGGTTAAAGGCTACTTCTGGAACTCCTTTAAAATGGCCATTCCAGCAGTATTTATCTCTACCCTAATTGGCGCTTTAAACGGCTATGTCATTGCTCATTGGCGCTTTAAAGGCTCAAACTTGTTTTTTGCCTTAATGCTATTTGGCTGCTTTATTCCCTTCCAGGTAATTTTGCTCCCTATGGCTGCTACCTTAGGCAAATTTGGCTTAGCCAATACCACCACCGGTTTGGTATTTGTGCATGTGGTTTATGGCTTGGTATTTACTACCCTGTTCTTCCGTAACTTCTATGTATCGGTACCAGGAGAACTGGTAAAGGCAGCCAAATTAGATGGCGCTGGCTTCTTCACCATTTTCTTCAAAATAATGCTGCCTATCTCCAAACCAATCATCATGGTTTGCATCATTTGGCAATTTACCCAGATTTGGAACGACTTCTTATTTGGCGTGGTGTATTCGGGCTCAGATTCGCAGCCTATAACCGTGGCGTTAAACAACTTAGTAAACACCAGTACTGGTGTTAAAGAATACAACGTAGACATGGCCGCCGCGATTATCGCCGCGTTACCTACCCTATTTGTTTATGTTGTAGCAGGAAAATATTTTGTGCGCGGCTTAACCGCTGGCTCAGTAAAAGGATAAAAATTAATGGCGACCTTAGATATAAAACAACTTTATAAGCGCTATGGTAAAAACGGTCCCAATACCCTAGAAGATATTAATATCTCCATTGAGTCGGGTGAGTTTTTAATCCTAGTTGGTCCTTCAGGCTGTGGTAAATCTACTTTAATGAACATGATTGCCGGCTTAGAAGAAATTACCGCCGGAGACATTTGCATAGATGGCAAAGTAGTAAACGACGTAGACCCTAAAGACCGCGATATTGCGATGGTGTTCCAGTCTTACGCGCTTTACCCCAATATGACAGTGCGTGGCAATATTGAGTTTGCCTTAAAAATTCAAAAAATGGATAAACCAGAACGCGATAAAGAGATCACTCGAGTTGCCCAATTACTGCAAATTGAGCACCTGCTAGATAGAAAGCCTTCGCAGCTCTCGGGTGGCCAGCAACAACGGGTATCAATGGGCCGCGCCTTAGCGCGCCAACCCAAGATCTACTTATTTGATGAACCTTTAAGTAACCTAGACGCCAAGCTACGAGTCGAAATGCGTCATGAGATTAAAAAGCTACACCAGCGCTTGGGCACTACCATTGTTTATGTAACACACGATCAAATTGAAGCTATGACTTTAGCCGATCGCATCGCCGTGATGAAAGATGGTCAGCTACTACAATTGGGCTCACCAGCTGAGATTTATAACGACCCAGCAGACATGTTTGTTGCTGGCTTTATGGGCTCGCCAGCCATGAACTTTTTACATTGCAGTGTGGAACTAAGTGAGCAAGGATTAGTGGGCTCCTTAGTGTGTGACCAACAACAATCACATACTATTCCGCTGCCAGAACACTTAGCAAAATACGCCGGTAAATCGATTGTGGTAGGTATTCGCCCAGAGCAGATTACCCATGTGAATCCTTACAAACAAGACAAGCCATTAGTCACAACCTTAAACCTAAAACTGGGTGTTTTGGAACCTACTGGCCCCGATACCATTGCATTAGTGACATTAAACGACAAAGAGATTAGCTGTCGTTTAGATCCTGATAAGCCAGCGGTGATGGGCGAAAGCCTAGACTTGATGTTTGATATGTCGAGCGCAGTGTTTTTTGACCCTAATAGCGAACAGCGGATACGCTAAGTAATACACTAGGGGCTGTAGATCTTTGCTGATGGTTTTTGCAGCAATTTATTAGCCATTTAGGCAAGGCAGTGAGTGTGCAGTTAAGTGCGCTTAATAATCACTCGCTAACGCTGAATAAATGGCTAAGAAATGCTGCCCGAAGGGTTCGGATAAGCGGGCTTTACTCTTTGTTAAGCACTTCTTACTTAGCCCACTAGGCCTCTAAGTGCTCGCCGCGATTAAAGCCCGCTTATCTCGAACAAAATTTCAACACCAAAGATCAACAGACCCTAGCAACAAGAGGCTTCGGCCTCTTGTTGTTGGGTTTTCTGCACCTTATTCCACTGCCATATTGCTCACTCTCCACACAATGGTCAAAGTTGACAGCTGACACCTCGCTTTTAGCTGGTATACAATAGCGCTGTAGCACAAAGAGACCGCAGTAAAATGAGCAATAACTTAGATTTCAATCAAGCCGATCACCAATTAGATGCCTTAGGTTTACGTTGTCCTGAACCCGTTATGATGGTTCGCAAAGCCATCCGTAACATTGATATTGGCGAAACCTTGTTAGTGCAAGCCGACGACCCATCAACCACTCGCGACATGGTCAGCTTTTGCGAGTTTATGGATCACACCTTAGTGGCTAAAAAAACTGACCAAACACCCTTCCAGTATTTGATCAAGAAAGGCAGTTAGCTTAGTTTTTTCAAAAAAGTCTAATTTATCAGCAATTCCCCGCACAACAGCACTAGGGTCTGCCTGCTTGCTAGGGTATACTCCGTCAGTTATAAAACCGATTATTTTTCATACGCGCGACACTAATCATGCATAAATACGATATTAAAACCTTTCAAGGCCTTATTTTGGCCTTACAGGACTACTGGGCCCGCCAAGGCTGCGTAATTGTTCAACCTTTAGACATGGAAGTAGGTGCAGGCACCTTTCATCCGCAAACCTTTTTGCGCTCTATCGGTCCAGAACCGATGTCTAGTGCTTATGTACAACCATGTCGTCGCCCAACCGATGGCCGCTATGGTGAAAACCCTAACCGCTTACAACACTACTACCAATTTCAGGTAGTGATGAAGCCATCACCAGACAACATTCAAGAGCTCTACCTAGGCTCTTTAGTTGAGCTTGGCATTAACCCAGAAGTTCACGACATACGTTTTGTTGAAGACAACTGGGAATCACCAACACTTGGTGCTTGGGGTCTAGGCTGGGAAATCTGGTTAAACGGTATGGAAATTACTCAGTTCACCTACTTCCAACAAGTTGGTGGCTTAGAATGTTCGCCAGTAACCGGTGAAATCACTTACGGTTTAGAACGCTTAGCCATGTACATTCAGGGCGTAGACAGTATCTATGACCTAGTGTGGACAGATGGCCCAATGGGCAAAGTGACCTATGGAGATGTATTCCATCAAAACGAAGTAGAGCAGTCTACTTACAACTTTGAACATGCCGACACCACGGCCTTATTCGCCCAATTTGATCAGTGTGAAAAAGATAGCCAAAAATTAATCGAAGCAGGCTTACCACTGCCAGCTTACGAACAGGTAATGAAAGCCTCACACGCCTTCAACCTACTTGATGCTCGCCATGCTATATCGGTAACCGAACGTCAACGTTTCATCCTACGTGTTAGAACCCTTTCTAAAGCCGTAGCCGAAACGTATTACAGTGCTCGAGAAGAGCTTGGTTTCCCATTATGCAAAGACAAAAAGTAACGGAGGCAGCATGAGTAACGAAAACCTATTAGTAGAAATCGGCACCGAAGAGTTGCCACCTAAAGCCTTACGCGGCTTGGCTGAGTCTTTTAAAAGCAACGTACAGCAAAGCTTAGAAAAAGCCGGTTTTGAATTTACCAGTGTTGAATGGTATGCCGCTCCGCGTCGCCTAGCACTAAGCATTCAAAACTTAAGTGAGCAGACCCCAGATAAAGTTGTAGAAAAGCGCGGCCCTGCTATTAGCAGTGCTTTTGACGCCGACGGCAATGCCACCAAAGCCGCCGAAGGATGGGCGCGCTCAAATGGTATTACTGTTGATCAAGCAGAGCGTTTAAAAACCGATAAAGGCGAATGGCTACTACACAAAGCTGAAATAAGTGGCCAAAGCATTTATCAATTATTTCCAGAAATTGTGGCTGACGGCTTAGCCAAGCTGCCAATTCCAAAACCGATGCGCTGGGGAGCTAAAAGCACTCAGTTCATTCGCCCTGTTCATACCATCACCATGCTATACGGTGAGAAATTAGTTCAAGGCAATATTCTGGGTATTGAATCAGCCCGTACCGTGCGCGGCCACCGCTTTATGGGTGAAGCCGAGTTCGAACTAAACCATGCTAACGACTACGTTAAACAGCTAGATCGCCGCGGCAAAGTAATTGTTGATTACCAACAACGTAAAGCCATTATTCGCGAGCAAATTGAAGCTGAAGCAGCCCGAGAAGGCGGCGTAGTGGAAATGGATGAAGCATTACTTGAAGAAGTATGTTCTTTGGTTGAATGGCCAGTAGCCATGGTAGGTAGTTTCGAAGAGAAATTCTTGGAAGTTCCTGCTGAAGCACTGATTTATACCATGAAGGACAATCAGAAATACTTCCCGA
The DNA here is from genome assembly GCF_037076485.1 of Agarivorans sp. OAG1. Classification (NCBI taxonomy): domain Bacteria; kingdom Pseudomonadati; phylum Pseudomonadota; class Gammaproteobacteria; order Alteromonadales; family Alteromonadaceae; genus Agarivorans; species Agarivorans sp. OAG1. The sequence goes on along the minus strand of NZ_AP028990.1, from coordinate 12,071 downwards.
TTTTAGATACCAAGGGTAACTTATTACCACGTTTTATCTTTGTTTCTAACATTGTTAGTAAAGACCCTCAGCAAGTTATCGAAGGTAACGAGAAAGTTGTTCGCCCTCGCCTTGCTGATGCCGAGTTCTTCTTTGAAACCGATAAAAAATCACGTTTAGACTCGCGTCTAGATAAGCTTGCCAATGTTGTATTCCAACAAAAATTAGGCAGCCTACTCGACAAAGCTAATCGTGTTTCAGAGCTAGCTGCACAAATTGCCGCAGAAATTGGCGGTGATAGCCAACACGCACAGCGTGCTGGTTTGCTATCAAAAGCTGACTTAAACAGTGAAATGGTACTTGAGTTCCCAGACATCCAAGGTGTTATGGGCATGTACTACGCCAAGTTTGATGGTGAACACGAAGACGTAGCCAATGCGCTTAACCAGCAATACTGGCCACGTTTTTCTGGTGACAAATTACCAGAGTCTAAAGTTGCTTCTGCGGTAGCTATTGCCGATAAACTGGATACCTTGGTGGGTATTTTTGCTATTGGCCAGCTACCTAAAGGCGATAAAGACCCGTTTGCTCTGCGCCGTGCCAGTTTAGGCATTATTCGCATCATTCAAGACAAAGGCTTTGAACTAGATTTAGATACACTAATTAACAGCGCCCTGTTGCTATTGCCGCTTGAGTTAAACCAAGAGCAACAAGCTAAAGTACATGGCCAACTTATTGAGTTTGTCTATGCTCGCTTGCGCGCCATGTATCTTGAGCAAGGAATTGACGCCAGCGTTATCACTGCAGTACTAGAGCGTAAACCAACTAAACCTGCAGACATTGAGCAACGCATTAAAGCGGTAAGCCACTTCCGCTCGTTAGAGCAAGCTCAAGCCTTAGCAGCAGCGAATAAACGTGTATCAAACATTCTGGCGAAAAACCCAGATTTTGTTAAACCACAAATTAATAGCAGCTTGCTAAAAGAGCCACAAGAAAAGGCCTTAGCAGAAGCTATCTCAGCTATGCAAAGCAGCTTAAAACCTTTGTTGGAAAACGGCGATTACCAAGCAGCATTAATAGAGCTAGCCACCTTACGTGAAGTAGTGGATAACTTCTTTGATAATGTGATGGTAATGAGCGATGAAGACGCGCTAAAAATTAACCGTTTAAGCCTATTAAACTCGCTACGAGAGCTGTTTTTAGAAATTGCTGACATCTCTGTGATTCAGTAGCCTAAAAGCCTGCGCTGCACAATAAAAAAGCCGCGTCCAAGCAAGGGATGCGGCTTTTTTTGATCCACTTAACTTTTTTAATAAAATCAGCCTTTTCTTGAAATCCTTTTCAGCATAGTAGTGTGAGCTTGGCACGTTTTTTCGCGCCTAGCTTCGCTATAAATAAGCTCGAGTTCGGCTCATTACGTAATGTTTGTCTGTAAAGACAAAGGAAAGCTATAAAAATAGAAAGGAATTGGAAATGCTTAAAAATATCATGAAAGCAGGTGTGCTAGCGCTAATCACCGTAATTGCTGCAGGCTGTGCCTCTGGCGATTCAAACAGCAAACTAACTCGTGACGTATACCTACGTGGTGTATTCACATGGTGGGATGCTGATCCTCAGTTCAAACTTCAGCCTGTTGAAGGTAAAGAAAACGTATGGTTTGCTACTTCTGCTGCTGACGAGCCACTAATCGCTGATGGCCAACCTTACGAGTGGAAATTTGGTGATGCTGCATGGCAATGTGGTACTAACTTCGGTTTCCTATCTGGAGAAGCAGACATCAAACTTGGCGAGCGTCGTCAATCTAACAAATGTTCAGCATTTGATAACTTCAAGTTCACTCCAGAAGAAGATGGTGTTTACCGTTTCTTCCTAGACTGGACAGAAGAATTACCAGTTGTTTACATCGAAAAAGTAGAAATGTAAGCACCGCTTACTCTCTATATAAGCCCCTCTTTGGGGCTTTTTTTTTCGGTCAACAGCAATAACTATATGGATGTAAGCAATGCAACAAGTCATTAAACCTGCCCTGCTTGGTTGTTTAGTCAGCATGGCAATAGCTGGGTGTGCTTCAAACGAGGCAAACACTGGCGGAGCTGCTAGCAGCTCAAGCGAAGCACTTGCTCAAAGCGCTCAATGTCTGCAATGGGATGGTCAGCCCGTAACGGTAGATGTAAGTGAAAGTTTTGAAGAAGGCACCGCTGTTAAAGATTTTTATAGTGGTCAAATGAGTACCGTTTATCAAGGTAAGGTAACTTTTACCCCTTCACCTGAAAGTGGCGGCTTGTTACTACTAGAGTCTGTGGGTAAAAAAGCCGATGAATTTAGCTGGGACAGCGCCTCTGTATATTTTGTTATGACAGACCGCTTCTACAACGGCAACCCAGATAACGATAATAGTTATGGCCGTACTAAAGATGGCAAGAACGAAATTGGTACCTTCCATGGCGGCGACATTGCCGGCCTGAGCAAAAAGCTCGATTACATTGAAGATTTAGGCATCAACGCAATTTGGATTACTGCACCTTACGAGCAAATCCGTGGTTGGGTTGGCGGCGGTATGCGTGGTGACTTCAAACATTACGGTTACCACGGCTACTACGTGCAAGACTACACCGTAATGGACCAAAACATGGGTACAGCGGAAGAGTTTAAGCAGTTCGTAGATGATGCCCACGCTCGAGGCATTCGCGTGGTGATGGACATTGTGATGAACCACACTGGTTACGCAACCTTGAGCGACATGCAAGAGTTTGGTTTTGGTGCCACGCAAGAATATGACGTACCTATCGAAAATTACCTGGGTAAAAAATGGACCGACTGGTCTCCAGGTAAAGGCGAAACCTGGCATAGCTTTAACGACTATATAGATTACGGTGATCGTAACGAGTGGGTGAAATGGTGGGGACCTGATTGGGTACGAACTGACATTTCTGGCTACCCTAACCCGGGCCCAAGTGACTTCGAGATGTCACTAGCTTACTTACCTGATTTTAAAACTGAATCAGATAAGGTTGTGGGTTTACCGCCTTTCTACAAAAATAAACCTGATACCAAAGCGGTAGAAATTCCAGGAGCAACAGTTAGAGACTACTTGGTCACTTGGTTGTCTGACTGGGTACGTGAATATGGTATCGACGGTTTCCGTGCAGACACCGTTAAACACGTTGAGCCAGAAGCATGGCAAGCCTTGAAATTAGCTTCTAGTAAAGCCTTTGCCGAATGGAAGCAAAACAACCCTGATAAAGTACTTGATGACAATGACTTTTGGATGACTGGTGAGTTTTGGGGCCAAGGCTTGAATAACTCGCGCCTATTTGACGCCGGCTTTGATTCGCTTATCGATTTCACTTACCAAACCGATCTAGCTAAAAAAGGCATGAACTGTTTGTCTAATATGCAAGATGGCTATCAACGCTACGCAGACGTGCTAGGAAAGCGCGATGGCAAGGTTCTAAGCTACGTATCATCTCATGATACTAAATTAGCCTTCGGCACCATCAGCAAGGATCTAGAGCAGCAAAAACAACTTGGCTCAGCCTTCTTGTTAATGCCTACAGCGGTACAAGTTTACTACGGTGATGAAAGCGCTCGTGAAAAAGGACCTCGTAGCTCGGATAAACACCAAGCAACTCGCTCAGATATGAACTGGGACCAGTTAAACGATGAACAACGATTAGCGGTTCATAATCACTGGCAAAAACTTCTTCAGTTCCGTAAGCGCCACCAAGCGGTGGGTAGTGGTGAGCACAAGCAGCTAAATTCAGCTCCTTACGTATTTGAACGCCGTAAAGGCGAAGATGCTGTGGTTGTTGTTTATGTAGGCCAGCAAGCCAAATAGACTCAACCTGCACTAAAATAAAAGCGGCTTACTTAAGCCGCTTTTTTATTGCCGAAGACCAGAGAAACTCAGCCGGAGTTTGATCTGTAATGACAATTGCTATTCAAAAGCAAACTTTGTTAAGGTGACGCCTTAGCTTAAAAGGTGCGTTATGACATATTCAAATTTTGGCAACAAATTCACTCGCCATTCAGGCATTACTCAACTGATGGATGACCTTGATGAAGGGATCCGAGCGGGTGATGAAATGATAATGTTAGGCGGCGGTAATCCTGCGCAGATTCCCGAAATGAACGCAACCTTTGAACAGCACCTTCAAGCTAGCATAAGTAATAAAAGCTTACTGGCTGCACTATGTAACTACGATGCCCCACAGGGTAACAAGAACTTCATATCCAACCTTTCGACATTTTTTAGAAATGAATTCCAATGGGATATAAATGAAGAAAATATTGCACTCACCAATGGTAGTCAAAGTGCATTTTTCTTCCTTTTCAATTTATTTGCAGGTAAAGGCAAGAACAATAAGCGAGTCTTATTCCCGCTTGCTCCTGAATATATCGGCTATGAAGACAGCGGAATAGATGAAGACTTATTTATTGGTAATAAACCTAGCATCGAGTATTTGACTGATAGACAGTTTAAGTATCACGTTGATTTTGAACACTTAACAATTGATGAAAGCGTTGGTCTCATTTGTGTCTCACGCCCCACCAATCCTACCGGCAATGTCATTACCAATAACGAAATCAACAAGCTTTCGGCACTTGCCAAGCAGCATCAAGTACCACTATTGATTGATAATGCCTACGGACTGCCCTTTCCAAACCTAGTATTTACCGAGGGAGCTAGTCCATTCTGGGACAGCAATACTATTCTTTGCTTAAGTTTATCTAAGCTTGGTTTACCCGGAACACGCTGCGGCATTGTTATAGCCAAACCAGAAACTATCAAAGCAGTCTCTAATTTGTCAGGAATTATTAATTTGTCACCGGGCGGCGTTGGCCCTGCGCTAGCTAACGAGATGCTTAAAGACAACAGCTTGCTAGATGCTAGTAACCACGTAATAAAACCTTTCTACCAGCAGAAATCACAGCAAGCGATTAGCTGGCTTCAAGCTGCTATACCTTCTAGCAAATTTCGAATACATAAATCTGAAGGTGCAATGTTCTTGTGGCTTTGGTTTGAAGGTTTAACTATAAGCGACAAACAACTTTACCAGCAGTTAAAAGCAAATGGCTTACTCATAGTGCCAGGCAGTTACTTCTTCCCAGGTATCGACAAGGACTGGCGGCATACCCAAGAATGTATTCGTCTTAACTTTGCTCAAAATGAAGAACAGGTTAAACGCGGTATTGAGATATTAGCTGATGTGGTAAACCCACTACTGGCAGATTAACTCACTAACAAAAAAAGGGCCTGTTGGCCCTTTTCATTCTCTATCACTAGCGTTTAGTTAAGCTGATTTAGCTTCTAAGCTTTCTACGTTTAACTTACCGTTAATAGGTATTTGCTTAGGTTTAAGCGCTTCAGGGATCTCCCGCTCTAGCTCAATAAATAACAAACCATTTTCTAAGTTAGCTGCTTTTACTTTCACATGGTCAGCAATTTGATATTTACGCTCAAAGCCGCGTTCTGCGATACCTTGATGTAAAAACTTAGCTTGGCTGTTTTTCTTCTGCTTAGTACCAGTAACGATTAGTGCATTCTCTTGAGCAACAATTGATAGCTCGTCTTCTGCAAATCCAGCAACAGCTAAAGTGATTCGGTAATTATTTTCATCTACCGCTTCAATGTTGTAAGGAGGGTAACCGTTATTCTGAGTTTGAGCGCTTTGGTTAGATGCAGCTTCAATAAAGTTAGCTAGACGATCAAAACCAATGGCTGTGCGATAAAGTGGTGAAAAGTCGTATTGATTACGCATAGTATATTATCCTCATAGAGCAATAAATTGTATTGGACCAGCACTATTGCTGCGTCCCTTTCTTAACAAAACCCACCTTTGTGGCATCCTGTTATTACTAGATATGGGGATAAGATTTTTGGTTTCAAGTGCATCACATACAAAAAAGGCAATATTTTCATATTGCCTTTTTTTATACTACTTTTTGAACTTGGAATTAAACGTCTAGGTTTTCCACATTCAATGCGTTGTCTTCAATAAAGTTACGACGCGGCTCAACTTGGTCACCCATTAAAGTAGTAAACAACTGGTCACAAGCAATCGCATCTTCAACCGTTACTTTCAACATACGACGTGTTTCTGGGTCCATAGTAGTTTCCCAAAGTTGGTCTGGGTTCATTTCGCCCAAACCTTTATAACGTTGAATGTATAGACCACGACGCGACTCAGCCATTAGCCAGTTAAGCGCTTCTTCAAAACTAGTAACAGGCTTGGTCTTCTCACCACGCTTAACGTAGGCACCCTCTTCTATTAAGTTATTAAGATTATCGTATAAGCTACAGATATCTTTATAGTCATTAGAAGCAAAGAACTCAGGTTCGAACTTAAAGCTTACATCCACACCATGCTGACGTAGTGTAACAACAGGATAATAGATATCACGTTCGTCGTGTTTTTCTATTTCAACAGAGTAGTAGTTACCACTAGGAAGCTCAGCATTAACCGGAGCAATAAGCTCTTCAGACCATTGCTCTAATGCTTCAGCATCTTTCAGTTCATCAACATTAAGCGCACGCTGGTAAACCATCTGGCTCAATAATGATATTGGGTAACGACGTGCTAAACGCTCGTTGTTTTTCCAAACACGGCGATACTGCGTCACTAAACTTTCTAGCGCTTCACCGCCAATAGCAGGAGCCTCTGGGTTTACATATAAACCAGAATTATCGAGTGCCAAGGTGGTTAGGTATTCAGTTAGCGATTCTTCATCTTTTACATAGCGCTCTTGCTTGCCTTTCTTCACTTTATATAAAGGAGGCTGAGCGATGTAAATGTAGCCACGTTCAATAATTTCTGGCATTTGACGATAGAAGAAGGTCAATAGCAAAGTACGAATGTGCGAGCCATCGACATCAGCATCGGTCATGATAATGATGTTGTGGTAACGCGTTTTATCTGGATCGTATTCGTCACGACCAATACCACAACCCATGGCAGTAATCAGCGTTGCCACTTCTTGAGAAGATAACATCTTATCAAAGCGGGCTTTTTCTACGTTTAAGATTTTACCTTTTAGTGGAAGAATCGCTTGGTTCTTACGGTTACGCGCTTGTTTAGCACTACCACCCGCAGAATCACCCTCCACTATGTATAGTTCAGATAAAGCCGGGTCTTTTTCCTGACAGTCCGCTAACTTACCAGGTAAACCAGCTAAATCTAATGCGCCTTTACGACGAGTCATATCACGAGCTTTACGTGCAGCTTCACGAGCACGAGCCGCATCAATAATTTTTTGCGTGATAATTTTAGCTTCTTGTGGGTTTTCTAATAAGTACTCACTTAGCTTTTCACCCATGGTTTGTTCAACCGCAGACTTCACTTCCGAAGACACTAACTTGTCTTTAGTTTGGCTAGAGAATTTTGGATCAGGTACCTTAACCGAGATAACCGCAGTTAGACCTTCACGAGCATCATCACCCGTGGCACTGCTTTTATCTTTCTTATTAACTTCTTTTTCCATGTAGCTATTAAGCGTACGAGTTAACGCAGCTCTAAAGCCCGCTAGGTGAGTACCACCATCACGCTGAGGAATGTTGTTGGTAAAACAATAGATGTTTTCTTGGAAACCGTCGTTCCACTGCATTGCCACTTCTACCGCAATACCGTCATCACGTTGGAAGTTAAAGCTAAACGCTTTATCGTGGATTGGTGTTTTGTTGGTATTTAGGAACGAAACAAAAGCCTGAATACCACCTTCGTAACAGAAGTGATCCTGCTTATCATCACGCTCATCTTTTAAGATGATAGACACACCTGAGTTCAAGAATGACAATTCACGCAAACGTTTTGCAAGAATATCGTAATGAAACTTAGTGTCAGAGAAGATTTCATCACTAGGCCAAAAGCGTAACTCGGTACCAGTTTTATCAGTATCGCCAACAACCGCTAACGGCGCATCAGGTTCACCCAGAGTATAAAACTGCTCATAAACGTGCCCTTGACGCTTAACTGTTAGCTGCAGCTTAATAGACAAGGCGTTAACTACCGATACACCAACACCGTGCAAACCACCAGATACTTTATAAGAGTTATCGTCAAATTTACCACCAGCGTGGAGAACCGTCATGATTACTTCAGCTGCAGACACACCTTCTTCAGGGTGAATATCAACTGGAATACCACGACCATCATCGGATACAGATACCGATCCATCGTTGTGAATTGTCACTACAACATCAGAACAATGGCCAGCCAATGCTTCATCAATAGAGTTATCTACAACTTCGAAGACCATGTGATGTAAACCTGAGCCATCATCGGTATCGCCAATATACATCCCAGGACGTTTTCTTACTGCATCAAGGCCCTTTAGTACCTTAATACTCGATGAGCCATATTCATTTTCAGCCATGTTTTACTCTCGTTTTATAGTCGCTGATAACACCATGTTCCACGTGAAACATTGTGCATCCTTCTAAATCAAATCCATCTAGCATCTGCTCCTCAATCGCGGAAACAAACACTTGAGACCCATTGTGTTGTAAGCATCTAGCTAACAACTGTCGTTTAGACATATCTAGTTCTGCAGCAAAATCATCAATCAGGTAAACGGTCTTCTTTCCACTTGTTTGCTGAGCATGTTGCCCTTGCGCCAAAATTAAAGCGCACACAAACAGCTTTAACTGCCCTCTCGAAATTACGTCTACTGCATTTATGCCATCAAACTTAAACTTCAAATCTGCTTTGTGAGGCCCGTTCTGGGTATAACCAAGTAATCGGTCTCTCTCAAAGCTTTGCTTTAGCAATTCTTCTAAAGCAACTTTATCGTCCCATCCTTGATAAAAAGCCATATCAAATTGGTACTCTGGCAAAAACTCTGTAACTAACTCAGCCAGCGTATCTGCAATACTCTCTACATACTTTTTGCGTTGTTCACTTACTACTAAAGCGAGTTCAACTAACTGCTTATCCCAAAACTGCAAATCTTGATATTGCCTTGTCTGTTTCAACAAAGCATTTCTTTGTTTCAATATTCGCTTGTAGTTTTGCCAAGCGGCGTGGAACTGATGTTCCACGTGAAACACTCCCCAATCCAAATAAGCGCGCCGATGTTTAGGACTACCATCAACCAAGCCATACCCTTCTGGATGAAGGATTTGTAAAGGCAACAATGAAGCAAGCACCGCTTGGCTTCTTACTGTCTCTTTGTTAATCCTTAAAGCAGTGTCTCCGCCTTTAAACTTTTGCAATCCAATTTTGTGCTCATCTAACTGAGCAAACACAACAAAACTGTCTTGCTGGTAAGTAATAACTTTACTAGGCCTATTACTTCTAAAAGAGCGGCCAAACCCTAAGTAGTAAATGGCTTCTAGTACACTTGTTTTACCGCTGCCATTTTGCCCCAAAATAACATTAAGCTTGGGGTTAGGGCTTAGGTTGGCACTCTTTATATTTCTAAAATTTTGTAAACCTAAGCTTTGAATTTGCATTAGCTACAAGACATTACAAACGCATAGGCATTACAACGTACATTGCTTTGCCGGTTTGTTCAGCATCTTCAATCAAGGCGCTGCTATTGCTGTTGCTCATATTTATTCTGATTTGATCGCACTTAAGGGCATTCAATACATCCAAAACATAAACAACGTTGAATCCTATTTCTAAATCTTCGGCCTGGTAATCTACGTCCAAGATTTCTTCTGCTTCTTCTTGCTCTGGGTTATTTGCGGTTATCTTTAAGCTTCCAGATTCTAGCTGTAAGCGTACACCGCGAAATTTCTCGTTAGACAAAATAGCTGCACGTGAGAATGCTTGTTTAAGCTCATCTCTCCCGGAAATTAATGCTTTATCACTATTAGCAGGAAGAACTCGGCGATAATCAGGGAAACGGCCATCAACTAACTTACTGGTGAAAGTAAAGCCTTGAACACTGGCTCGAATGTTGTTGCTACCAATTTGCAACTCAACTAACTGATCCTCATGCTCAAGCATGCGCGCTAGTTCAATCACACCTTTACGCGGAACAATAACTTGTTGCGCTTGCAAAGGTTTCTCAAAACGTTGTTCGGCTAAAGCTAAACGGTGACCGTCGGTAGCAATAGTTTTCAAACCTTTTTCGTCAGTCTCAAACAACATGCCATTTAAGTAATAACGAACATCCTGGCTAGCCATTGAAAACTGAGTGCTATCAATCAAGTTCTTAAGTTGGCCTTGAGTCAGCTGAATTAGCTGCTGGCTTTGCCAATCTTCGATGTTTGGAAAATCGTTAGCAGGTAAAGTTGCTAGAGAAAAACGACTACGCCCAGAGCGTAGTACCAAACGATTATCGTCGGCTTTACAGCTAATCTCACAACCATCTGGCAAACCACGACAAATATCTACAAACTTTTTAGCCGGTACGGTAACTCGCCCTTCGTTTACAGCACTTTCTAGCGGAAGTGTCGCTATAAGTTCTACTTCCATATCGGTGCCGGTAATCGACAACTGTTGGTTGCTTATATCTAGCAGAACATTACCCAAAATAGGAATAGTTGGACGCCCACCCAGCGCAGCACTCACTTGCTGCAAAGGTTTAAGCAGTTGTTCTCGGTTAATACTAAATTGCATACCTAGTCACGCCTCTCCGATTATGACGATAATGTGCGGATTAAATTCTGATAATCTTCTTTAATGTCGTGGCTTTCTTCTTTAAGTTGAGAGATCTTACGACAAGCATGTAATACCGTTGTATGGTCGCGACCACCAAATGCATCACCAATTTCTGGCAAGCTGTGGTTAGTAAGCTCTTTTGCCAACGCCATTGCTAATTGTCGCGGCCTAGCTACCGAACGAGAGCGTCGTTTAGACAACAGATCAGCCACTTTAATTTTGTAATACTCGGCAACTGTTTTCTGAATATTATCAATAGTTACCAGTTTCTCTTGCAGCGCTAACAAATCACGTAAGGCTTCACGAACAAAATCAATGGTGATTGCACGTCCGGTGAAGTTAGCGTTAGCAATCACACGATTCAACGCCCCTTCTAGTTCACGAACATTAGAACGCAAACGTTTAGCGATAAAGAAAGCAACTTCGTCGGGCAAACGAATATTATTTTCGTTCGCCTTAGTCATTAAAATAGCTACGCGAGTTTCTAACTCTGGGGGTTCGATAGCAACCGTTAAGCCCCAACCAAATCGACTTTTTAAGCGATCTTCAACGCCATCAATTTCTTTAGGGTAGCGGTCACTGGTTAAGATAATTTGCTGATTACCTTCCAACAAAGCATTAAAGGTATGGAAGAACTCTTCTTGTGAGCGTTCTTTATTAGCGAAAAACTGAATATCATCAATTAACAAAGCATCAACGCTACGGTAGTAACGTTTAAAATCTTCTATCGCATTGTTTTGTAAAGCCTTTACCATATCTTGAACAAATCGCTCAGAGTGCATGTACACTACCTTAGCATTCTTTTTGTTCTCGATAATTCCATTACCCACCGCATGTAAAAGGTGAGTCTTACCTAAACCTGTGCCGCCATATAAAAATAGCGGGTTATAAGCACCACCAGGATTATTGGCTACCTGAGTAGCAGCAGCGCGCGCGAGTTGGTTCGACTTACCTTCAACAAAGTTGTCGAACTGGTAAGTGGCATTAATATTGTTTCGATGATTGGCTTCTAGAGCGGATTTTACCGCTGGTTCTTTATCCCAGCTCTTACCGCTATCGTTATTACTCACTGGTGCAGCAGCGGCTCCAGCTTGCACGGGATCGGCTTTTACTGGATTAGATAAGGTTCGGCTAACAGGTTTACTGCCTACCTCAAACCGCAAACTCGGTTTATCACTTCCGCAAAACTCTTCGAGTAAAGCATTCACTCGGATCAAGTACTTATCTTTAACCCAATCCAATACAAAACGGTTTGGTGCATATAACACCAATAACTCTGCGTCTTGCTCAACTTGCAGTGGTCGGATCCACATACTAAATTCTGTTGCCGGCAATTCATCTTGTAAACGTACTAAGATTTGTTGCCAAAGAGACCCACTCACTCGCGACTCCGCGTTATCACCAAAAAGACCGTCTATTTTATAACGGAAGCCGCTTAAACTCTAGGTTTCTTATGAATTATTCACAAGCAGATAACAAATA